>NZ_DAISJG010000006.1:0-141914 GCF_036821595.1 Phenylobacterium sp. | reverse complement strand
TCACCGTCTGGACCTGGCGCGCCTCGCCGCGGCCGAGGACGACGATCTCCTCGATTGCCGTGTTCTGCGCGAGCTGGATATTCTCCTGGGCGGCCGCGGCCTGCGCCAGCCCGGACGTGAGCGCCAGCGCCGCAGCGCCGGCCCAAAGCTTCGATTTCATCGTCTGTTCCCCCGACCGCCGTGCGCGGTCCGACGGCGGGGGCCTAACAGGCGCGATCTACAGCGAAGCTACAGTTCAATGACCGCTGTTTGACGGACGTAGAGGAAGGGTCGGGCCGGCGGGAGCTCCCGTCAGCCCTCGACGGCGAAGGTCAGGCCGGCGTTCCTCTGCAGGCGATCGATCAGCTTCGTGCGCATGGCCGCGCCGGGCGTCCAGACGCCGCCCGGGGTGTCCGGGCACGCCTTCACGAGGCAGAGGGCCGACTCGGCGATCATCTTGGAGGTGGAGCCGTAGCCCGGGTCCCGGTCGCCCTTCACGGAGACGCGGACCTTCCGGCCGTCGGCCGCGATGCCCACGAAGACCACGTCGAAGAAGCCGGTCTCCCGCTCTTCCTTCGTCGGCCCCTCGCCCGGCTTCGGGCCGCCGCCCTGCCCCATGGCCGTGAACTCGGTCGGCGCGCCCGGGACCAGGATCGACATCTCGTCGTACTGGAAGTCCTCGCCGTAGGGATGGCCCATCAGGAAGTTGGAGCGGTGGACGTTCTTGGCGTTGATCACCGCCATCATGAAGGGCCCGACGTCGGCGCCGACGTCCTCGTCGTGCTGCACCTGGTTGGCCGGCGGCTGCGGCGGCCCCTGGAACCCCGGCGTGAGCGCGAAGTCGTTCATCATCACCGCCAGTTGCGACGGGTCCTTCTGGATCGCCGCCATGGTGGCCGCGCCCGACGCCGCCGTGCCGCCCGAGAGGCCGCCCTTGATGGACCGCACGCGGCCCTTCACGCGGGGGACCGGCCCGCCCAGCTTCGCCCTGGCGGTCTCCTCGCAGAACAGGACACCCAGTTCGAACGGGATCGAGTCGAAGCCGCAGGAGTGGCAGAGGCGCGCGCCGGTCTTCTGCGCCGTCTCGTGGTGGGCGACGATGGTGCGGGCCATCCAGTTGGGCTCGCCCGTCAGATCGAGGTAGTCCGTGCCGGCCGCGGCGCAGGCGGCGATCAGCTTGTCGCCGTAGAGCTGGTAGGGGCCGACCGTGGTGATCACCGCCTTGGCGCGCCTCACCATGGCCTCCAGCGAGCTGGGGTCGTCGGCGTCGGCGACGATCAGCGGCGTGTCCTTCGGCGCGCCGATCTCGTCGCGCACCTCCTCGAGCTTGGCCTGGCTGCGGCCGGCCATGGCCCATTTCACCTCCCCGCCCACGCCGTAGCGCTGGGCCAGGTGCTCGGCCACGAGGCGGCCCGTGTAGCCGGTGGCGCCGTAGACGACGACGTCGAATTCCGCAGCGGGGTTCATGGCGCGCCCTTCCCTTGCTTCGAGGGGGCACACCTTGCCGAGCGCTTACGATGTAAGCAAGAGCCGGCGCCACGCCTCGTGAAACGGAACGGGAACATGCTATAGGGGCCGGATGGCCGACGCTGCGGTCCCCGCATCCGACCTGCTCCCCGCGAGGTTCGCCGACTGGTTCGCCCAGCGCGGCTGGAGCCCGCGCGCCCACCAGCTGGCCATGGTCGAGCGGGCGCAGGCCGGCCGCGACGCCCTGCTGATCGCCCCCACCGGCGGCGGCAAGACGCTGGCGGGATTCCTGCCCAGCCTGATCGAACTGACCCAGCGGCCGCCGGCCAACGCGCCGACCGGGCTGCACACCCTCTACATCTCGCCCCTGAAGGCGCTGGCCGTGGACGTGGAGCGGAACCTAGGCGCCCCCATCCTGCAGATGGGCCTGCCGGTGACGGCCGAGAGCCGCACCGGCGACACCGGCATATCGCGCCGGCAGCGCCAGCGGCTGAAGCCGCCCGACATCCTGCTGACCACGCCCGAGCAGCTCGCCCTGCTGTGCGCCTGGGAAGGGGCCCGGGCCTATTTCGAGAGCCTGTCTTGCGTGGTGCTGGACGAGATCCACACCCTGCACTCCTCCAAGCGCGGCGACCTGCTCGCGCTCGACCTGGCGCGTCTCCAGCAGTTCGCCCCGAACCTGCGCCGCGTGGGCCTCTCGGCCACGGTGGACGACCCGGAGGTGATCAAGCGCTGGATGGCGGGGCCCGGCGGCGCCGACAGCATCGACCTGGTGCGCGGGCCGGGCGGGGCGGAGCCGGTGGTGGACGTGCTGCTGTCGGAAGGCCGGGTGCCGTGGGCGGGCCACACCGCCCAGCACGCCATGGCCGAGGTCTATGAGGTCATCAAGCGGTCGCGGACGGCGCTGGTCTTCGTCAACACCCGCTTCCAGGCCGAGTTCGCCTTCCAGGAGCTGTGGCGGCTGAACGAGGACAGCCTGCCGATCGCCCTGCACCACGGCAGCCTCGCCGCCGAGCAGCGGCGCAAGGTGGAGGCGGCCATGGCCCGGGGCGAGCTGCGCGCCGTGGTCTGCACCTCCACCCTCGATCTCGGCATCGACTGGGGCGACGTGGACTTGGTGATCCAGCTCGCCAGCCCCAAGGGCGCCTCGCGGATGGTCCAGCGGATCGGCCGGGCCAACCACCGGCTGGACGAGCCCAGCCGGGCGATCTTCGTGCCGGCCAACCGCTTCGAGATGCTGGAGTGCCAGGCCGCCCGCGAGGCGATCGCCGAGAACAAGCTGGACGGCGACCCGCCGCGGATCGGGGCGCTGGACGTGCTGGCGCAGCACGTCATGGGCTGCGCCTGTTCCGAGCCGTTCGACATGCTGGAGCTCTACGACGAGGTCCGCACCGCGGGGCCCTACCGCGACCTGCCCTGGGAGGATTTCGAGCAGGTCGTCGATTTCGTTTCCACCGGCGGCTACGCGCTGAAGACCTACGACCGCTTCCGCCGGATCGTGCGCGGGCCGGACGGCCGCTGGCGGGTGCGCAACATCCAGACCGCCCAGCGGCACCGGCTGAACGTCGGGGCCATCGTCTCCCCGGCCATGCTGTCGGTGCGCATCGCCAGCCGGGGCGGCCGCGGGGGGCGCAAGATCGGCGAGGTCGAGGAGGGCATGCTGGAGATGCTCGATCCCGGCGACACCTTCGTCTTCGCCGGCCAGACCTGGCGGCTGATGGGGCTGACCAACCTCGACGTCCTGGTCTCCCCGGCCAACGACACCGACCCGAAGATGCCGTCCTGGGGCGGCTCAAAATTCGCGCTGTCCACCTATCTCGCCAAGCGCGTGCGCCAGCTGATGTTCGACGAGAGCCACTGGAGCGTGCTGCCCACCGACGTGCGGGAATGGCTGGAGGCCCAGCGCGACCGCTCGCTGATCGTCCGCGAGGACGAGATGCTGCTGGAGACCTTCGCCCGCGGGAAGCGCCACTTCATGGTCTGCTACCCCTTCGAGGGGCGCCTCGCGCACACGACCTTGGCCATGCTGCTGACCCGGCGGCTGGAGCGGCTGAACGCGGCGCCCCTGGGCTTCGTGTGCAACGACTATGCGCTGGCGGTCTGGGCCCTGAAGCCGCTGGACCACCTCGACTTCGACGAGCTGTTCGCCGAGGACATGCTGGGCGACGACCTGGAGGACTGGCTCAACGAGAGCTTCATGATGAAGCGCGCCTTCAAGGGCTGCGCGATCATCGCCGGCCTGATCGAGCGGCGCTTCCCCGGCGAGCAGCAGAAGACCGGGCGGCAGATCACCTTCTCCACCGACCTGATCTACGACGTCCTGCGCCGCCACCAGCCGGACCATCTGCTGCTGCGCTGCGCGCGGGAGGATGCGGCGACCGGCCTCATCGACGTGGCGCGCCTGGGGCAGATGCTGGCGCGCATCCGCGGCCGGATCCGCCATGCGCCGCTCGAGCACCTCTCGCCATTCTCGGTTCCGATCCTACTTGAGATCGGCAAGGAGCGGTCGCCGGGCGCAGCGGGCGAGATGATCCTGGCGGAAGCCGAAGAAGACCTGATCGCCGAGGCCCTGAGTTGAGTTCGCCTGCCTACATCTACGCCTTCGAGGGCAGCCCCTGCGGCTCGCTGCGGACCCAGGTGCGCGGGACCGCGGTGATGCTGCGGCCGTCCGGCGCCCTGTGGCTGGAGGCGGAGCGCACCCTGGTGGTGGCCGACCTGCACCTGGAGAAGGGCTCGTCCTACGCCGCCCGGGGCCAGATGCTGCCGCCCTACGACACCCGCGAGACCCTTGGCCGCCTGGAGGCGGAGGTGTCCGCGCTCTCGCCCATGGCCGTGATCCTGCTGGGCGACACCTTCCACGACCGGCGGTCCGAGGACCGGCTGGCGGGGGACGATGCGCAGCGGCTGCGGGCCCTGGCCGTGGGCCGGCGGCTGATCTGGGTGATCGGCAACCACGACGCCGACGGGCCGCGCGCCCTGCCCGGGGAGACGGCGGACGAGCTCGACCTGGCCGGCCTCACCTTCCGCCACGAGCCGCAGGGCGGCGTCCAGCCCGGCGAGGTGGCGGGCCACCTGCACCCGGCGGCCAGGGTGCGCGCCTCACGCGGGGCCGTGCGCCGGCGCTGCTTCGTCACCGACGCCGAGCGGGCGATCCTGCCGGCCTTCGGGGCCTATGCGGGCGGGCTGAACGTCCGCGACCCGGCCTTCGCGGGCCTGTTCGCGCGGCCGCCGCTCGCCGGCGCCATCGGCCAGGCGCGGGTGCATGCGGTCGGCTGGCGCTCGCTCGGTCCGGACTAGTCGCGGCGCATCGCGAAGCTCGCCGCCCAGCCGGCCGCCAGGGCCAGGGCCATGGCGACGATGCCGTAGAGCCAGGGCCGCTCGTGCGCCCATACGTAGAGGGTGCGCTCGACGCCCACCTTCTCCACCGTCAGGGTGCGGGTCCTGACCGACACCGGCTGGCCGTCCTGGAACAGCAGGATGTCGGCCCGGTATTCGCCCGTCGGCGCCTGGGCCGGCAGCGCGATCTCGGCCCGGAACAGCCCACGATCCACGAAGCGGACCCCCTGCTCATCGGCGGCGTAGAGGCCGGCATTCTCCTTCAGCCGCACCACCGCGCGCCGCCACAGGAGGTAGTCGGGGCCCAGCCGGCTGACCACCACGTCGCGGACGCCGTAGCGGGTCTCCACCCGCTGCTCGTCGGGCGCCCGGATCGGCAGGTGGTCGACGCCCGCGCCGAGCTCGCGCAGGGTGCGGAACCGCGCGATCTCGTCCAGCGGCCGGGTGGAGGCGGCGATGTAGAAGCCGGGCGCGCCGTGGAACACCACCGGCCGGCTGTTCAGCCACAGGGGCCCCACGCGCACCTTGCGGGCGATGCGGATCGGCTGCTCGGGTCCGCGGACGATCACCACCACGTCGCTGGGTCGCTGGGCCGGGTCGAACACCGCGCCGTAGAGCACGATCTGCGCGCCGCTGAAGTTGGACGCGACCCGGACCTCCGTCTCGGTCAGCGCCGCGGAGACGGCGGCGGGCGGGGCGGCGTCGACGGCCATCAGCCGGCCATCCCCTGCATGAGGACGAAGGCCTCGTCCGGCTGCACGAAGAGACCGAGGCCCATGCGCAGGCCGACCATCAGGACGATGAGCGCCAGGATCGCCCGGAGCTCCTCGGCCCGGAACCTTGCGGACGCTCGCGCGCCATACTGGGCGCCGAGCACGCCCCCGACCAGCAGCAGGGTGGCCAGGACGATGTCGACGGTCTGGTTGCGGCCGGCCTGCAGCACGCCGGTGAGCGCCGTGGTGATGATGATCTGGAAGAGGCTGGTGCCGACCACGACGCGCGCCGGCATCCGCAGGATGTAGACCATGGCCGGCACGAGGATGAAGCCGCCGCCCACGCCCATCACCGCCGAAAGCACGCCCACGAAGCCGCCGAGGGCCAGCGGTGGGATGACGCTGATGTAGAGCCGCGAGCGCGGGAAGCGCAGCTTCAGCGGCAGGCCGTAGAGCCAGGGCGGCCGGCGGTCGCGCCTGGGCGGCGGCGGCTCACCCCGGCGGCGGCGCAGGATCGCGCCCAGCGACTCGGTCAGCATCAGCCCGCCGATGACGCCCAGGAAGATCAGGTAGGAGAGCGCCACCACCAGGTCGGCCTGGCCCAGGAGGCGAAGCCAGCGGAACAGCTCCACGCCTGCGATCGCCCCGACCACGCCGCCCGCCGCCAGCACCCCGCCCATGCGCCAGTCCACCGCGCGGTTGCGGCTGTAGGTGATCACGCTCGACATGGAGGAGGCGGCCACGTGGTTGGACATGCTGGCCACGGCGACCGCGGGCGGGATCCCGAAGAACACCAGCAGCGGCGTCATCAGGAAGCCGCCGCCGATGCCGAACAGGCCCGAGATGAAGCCCACGAGCGCGCCCAGCGCCACGATCAGCGGCGCGTTCACCGAGACCTCGGCGATGGGCAGGTAGATGTCCACGTCTCAAGCGCCCCCTCTGGAAGCGCCGCCGGTCAGCGCGTGAAGACGGAGAGCCGCTGGGCGGTGTTGCGGTCAATCGTGCCGGTGGCGGCCAGCCCCTGATCGCGCTGGTAGGCGGAGACCGCAAGGCTGAACTCGCGCGAGGCCGCGCCGCTGGCCGGACCCTTGTAGTAGCCGAGGCGGCCGAGGATCCGCTGGGCGGAGGCCACGGACACCGGGGCGATGGCCGCCTGCTGCGTCGCGGTCGCCGGCTGGAACGCCTGGGCGGCCTGGTCGGCGGCCGCCAGCTGGGCCGGCGTGAGCTTCGCCTCCAGGTCAACGGCGCTGGCGCGGGCCGAGGCGTCGCCGCCCGCGGCCGCGATCGAGAACCACTTGTAGGCCTCGCCGAGATCGCGCGGCACGCCGCTGCCCGCCTGATAGAGGAGGCCGAGGTTGTACTGGGAATCACCCACCCCGAGTTCGGCGGCCTTCTTGAACCAGCGCGCGGCGCTGGCCAGGTCCTGCGGCCCCCCGGTGCCCTCGAAGTAGTAGAGGGCCAGGTTGTGCATGCCGCGCGGTTCGCCGTTGATGGCCGCCTTGGTGGTCCACCGGCGCGCCTCCACGAGATTCTTGGTCACCCCGCGCTGGCCGCTTTCGTAGAGCTTGCCCATGTAGAACTGGGCCGGGGCGTAGTCGGAGTCGGCGACGGCCTTCATGCGGGCCAGGGCGCCGGGCTCGCCCTTCTCCACCGCCCGCACGGCTTCCAGGTACTGGGCGGAGAGCGGGACGGCGGGCGCGGCCTCGGCCGCCTGCTGCACGGGCGCCGCCTCGGCCGGCGCCGGGACGGTGGGGCCGATCGGCTGCGGCGCGATGGCCACGGCCGCGCGCGGCGGAGCGCCGAACGGCGAGGTCTCGACCGCCTCGCGGGCGCCGCCGGTGTTCATCAGCACCATGCCGGCCGCGCCGACGCTGAGGAAGGCCGCGCCGCCGGCGATCATGAAGGCGGTCTGCAGGGTGGAGTTGGGCCGGGCCCGGACCGCCTTCGGCGGCAGCGGCGGCTTGGGCTGGGCGCGCCAGTTGGCGCGGGCCTTCACCTGCAGGCGCGGCCGGCTGGCCTCCGCGGCGCGGGCCGCGGCGCGGGCCTGGTCGATCACCTCGCGGGTGGAGAGCGGCTTCGGACCGGCGTTCACCGGCTCGGCGGCGGAGGCCGGCGGCGGCTCCGGCTGGTCGAGGCCGAAGATGTCCTCTTCCGGCTCCGGGATCGGCGCGAAGGCCTGTGACGCGAAAGACTGGGACGCGAGGGACTGGGACGCGAGGGACTGGGAGCCGACGTCGTCGGACGCCGGCGTCGGACGCTCGGCCACCGGCTCGTCCATCGACAGGGGCTCGGCGCGCGAGAACAGCTCGGGCCCGAAGGCGGCCATGGACTTCAGCGGCGGGTCGTCCGCCGGCGGGGCGCGCAGCCCGTTCAGGCGCTGCTCGAGCCGCTCGCTGGCTTCGTCGAGCAGGCGCGAGGTGCGCTCCTCGCTCTGGCGCAGACGCTCGGCGATGTCCGAGGCCACGCGCTCGTGACGCTGCTCGATACGCTCGGTGACGCGGCTGACCTGCTCGCCAACATCGTCGATCGCCTGGGCCGCCCGGCGCTCGGACTGCAGCATGCGGTCGGTCAGGCGCTCGGTGATGCGGCCGATCTCGGCGCCCAGCTTCTCCAGGGCGTCCGCCTGCGCCTGCTCGGCGCGGCCGAGCCGGTGCTCCACGGCGCCGGCGATGCGGGCCATCTCGCCGCCCACCGAGGCGATGGCCTCGGCGCTGCGGGTCTCGGAGGCCTGCAGGCGGCGGTTGAAGGCCTCGGCGACGCTGATCACCTCGCGGCCCATGCGCTCGATGGCCTGGGCCGAGCGCTGTTCGGCGGCCTGCACCTGGCTGGCCAGTTCGGCGAAGCGCTCGTCCACCCGGCCGGTGGCGGTGGCGGCGAGCTTCTCGGCGATCTCGGCGCGGGCGGCCTCGACCCGTTCGGTCAGGCCAGCGGCAAGGGTCTCGAGACGGCGCTCGGCGTCGCCCACGGCGGCGCCTTCCACGGCGCCCAGGCGGCCGTCGAGGGTCGCGAGCGAGGCGCGCAGGCTCTCCAGGGCCTCGGCGGTGCGGCCCTCCGCGTCGGCGAGGCGCTGGCCCAGGCGGCGGACCACCTCCTCGATCAGCGGCGCGGGATCGCCGCCGGCGATCGCCTCGGCCCGGGCCACGCGGGCCTCCATGGCGGCGAGCGCATCGCGGGTGCGGGCCTCCCCGGAATAGACGTGCTCGGCGACGCGGGTCACCGACTGCTCCAGCACGCGCAGGGCCTCGACCGAGCGCGGCCCGCCGCCGGCTTCGCTCTCCATCCGGCGAAGGCGCTCGGCCAGGCGGGACTGCTCGGAGCCGACCTGGTCCACGGCGTTCTCGAAGCGGGCGGCGACGGCGACGTGCTCGCGCTCGCCGGCCTCGATGCGGGCCACGGCGGCGCGGACGGAATGCTCCACGCCGGAGATGGCCAGGCTGGTGCGGGTCTCGGAGGACTCGATCCGGTCGGTCAGCCGGTCGAGCGCATAGGCGACGCGGGCCAGGTCGTCGGCGCGGGAGGCCGAGGGTTGCGGCGTCGAGGCCACCAGCCTCGGCTTGGCCGGCTCGAACGCGGCGCGCGGCGCGCGGTCGCTGAAATGGTCCTCGGAGGTCACGTCCTCCGGTACATCATCTTCGAGGATGACGCGATTCAGCCACTCGCCCAGAGTCATGCCCGAACGGCGCGCGAGGTCCTTGGCGACCTCCCTGGCCTTCGGATCAATCCCCTTGACGCTCCAGGGCGCCCCCGCCGTCATCGAATCGTTCTCCAGGTACTGAGGGGAGCGTACGCACCGATTCCTGGGGGTGTAAACGCGACCTTAACGCTACATGTTGCGTCCAAGGCCCCTCGCCTGTGGATGGTTCCGGCCGCGTCCGAGGGCGTTTCTTCCCTCTTCGCGCGGAGCCTGCGATATGCGGTCGCAGATGACCCTCCCCATCACCCTGATGATCGCCGCAGCGCTTGCCGCGCTGGCCGCCTTCGCCGGCTGGCGCGGGGCGCGGCCGCCCAACCCCTTCCGCGGCCCACGGATGATCCCGTGGCGCGCGATCATGGTCACCGCCGCGGCCTTCCTGCTGGTGATGGTGGTCCACCTGCTGAACCTGATGGGCGTGAAGACCGGGCGCTAGGCGGCGTCCGCCGGCTCCCGCGCAGGCTCGCGGCGCGGCCGCTTGGCCAGGTTGGCGATGCCGCCGGACGAGAGCAGGCCCGCATCGGCCAGCAGCAGCGGGATCGCCCAGCGGCGCGGCGCGGCGACGTAGCGCGGCTGCCAGAGCGGGTCGTACTTGTCCTTGTACCGGCGCACGCCCTGGAAGTTGTAGATCTCCTCCCCGCGCTCGAAGAGCAGGCGGCCCACCCGCGACATCATCGGGGCCAGCGGCCGGTCGTCGAGGCCGGCCAGGGGGGCCATGCCGAAGTCGAAGGCCTGGTAACCCTCGCTGCGGCCCCACTCGATCAGCTCCACGAAGAGGTAGTCCATGACGTTGCGCGGGGCGTCCTCGCCGTAGCGCATCAGGTCCATGGAGAAGGAGCCGCGGCTGGCCGTGGTCCAGAGGGTGGCGAAGGCGACGGGCCGCCCCCGGAAGGACACCACCGCCACCGGAAATTCCCGGACATAGGCCGGCGCGAAGCCGCCCATGGAGAAGCCCTTCTCGCCGCCGGCATGGTGGGCGAGCCAGGCGTCGGAGATGGCCTTCAGCTCCGGCATCAGGGCGCTGACGGCCTCGTCGCGGATCACCCGGAATGTGCAGCCGTCCTCGGCCGCCTTGCGCCAGGCGCGCCGCAGGTTGCCCCGACGCCGGCCCTCCAGGCTGAAGCTGTCGAGCGGCACCAGCGCCGCCTCCCCGACCTTCTGGATGGAGAAGCCCAGTTCGACGAGGTCGGGCAGGGCGTCGGCGGTCAAGCCGTAGAGGCCCGGGCGGGCGGCGTGCGCGTCGGCCAGCTCCCGGAACCGCCAGAGGAGCTCCATCCGCTCGTCGGCGCGGCCGACCGGCGCGCCGAGCGCGATCCAGCTCCGTCCCCGCACGCCGAACATCAGGAAGCTCCGTCCGCTGGTCGAGAACAGGAAGCGCTTGTCGCCCAGGAGCGCCAGATTGGCGCTGGGCTCGGCGTCCTCGGCCGTGGCGAGGATCTCCCGCACCCGCGGGAAGTCCGGGTCGGTCTCGCCCACCACCGGCGGGGTGGCGGCCGAGCCGAACAGCCGCCACAGGCCGAAGGCCAGGAGGGCGATGGCCGCGCCCGCCCAGGCGCGGACCGAGCGGGCGGCGTCCTCGTCGGCCATCACCCGCCACCAGGACATCTCCCCGTAGTCCGCGTTCTCGAACGACCAGAGCCCGAGCAGACCCGCCCCGGCGACGGCGCAGAAGGCGGAGAACAGCCAGCCCGGCGTCACCTCCATGCGGCTCAGGCGGGCGGTGCGCGGAAAGGCGCCGCGGAACGGCGCGAGCAGCGCCGCCAGCGCCACCAGGGCGACGGTCTCCTCCCAGTTCAGGCCCTTGAGCAGGGAGAGCGAGGCCGCCGCCAGCAGCAGCGCCATGGTCGCCGCCCAGGCGGCGTCCAGCCGGGCGCGCAGGCCGAAGGCCACCAGCACCAGGGCCAGCCCCAGGACGCTGTCCAGGAAGTGGCTGATCTCGATCAGGATCACGGGCGTGATCTCGAGCAGCCGCACGAAGCGTCCGGGCTCGGAGGGCATGGCGCCCGAGGCGAGCAGCATGACCCCGGCCGCCAGGGTGAGGACCGCCGCCGTCCAGGGCGCGGCCGCGAAGGCTGCCGGCTTCAGGTCCTTGAGGAGGCGCATCGCGGCCTTATAGCACCGGCTCGCGCCGGCGCGCGGGCCGGATGGTCTCAAACAACTGTTCGGTTCCGCTTGCCCGGCCCGCGCCCGGCGCTAAGGTGGCGGCTCGGTTTCAGATGAGTTTGGGAGCTGGCCATGGCCGACTTCGGCGGCGCCGAGCAGGACGCCTTCCGCACGGAAGTGCGCGCGTGGCTGGAGGCCAATTATCCGGCCGAGCTTAGGGACGCGGACGCGAAGACCGACCCGGAAGCTGTCTGGGGCGGGCGGGCCTTCGCGGACAAGGAATCGGACCCGCAGGTCGTCTGGATGCGCCGGGTGGCGGAGAAGGGCTGGACCGCGCCGGCCTGGCCGAAGGAATACGGCGGCGGCGGGCTGTCGGCCCAGGAGGCGCGGATCGTCGAGCAGGAGCTGGCCCGCGGCCGCCACCGTCCGCCGCTGCTCTCGTTCGGCCTGTGGATGCTGGGGCCGGTGCTGCTCGAGTACGCCAGCGAGGAGCAGAAGCGCGAGCATCTGCCGAAGATCGTCCGCGGCGAGATCCGCTGGTGCCAGGGCTATTCCGAGCCGGGCGCCGGGTCGGACCTGGCGAGCCTCGCCACCCGCTGCGAGGACAAGGGCGGCCACTGGCAGATCGACGGGCAAAAGGTCTGGACGAGCTACGCCGACAAGGCGGACTGGTGCTTCTGCCTGGTCAGGACGGACGCGACGAAGAAGCACGAGGGCATTTCCTTCGTGCTGATCGACATGCGGACGGAGGGCGTCGAGACGCGGCCGATCCGGCTGATCTCGGGCGAGAGCCCGTTCTGCGAGACCTTCTTCACGGGGGTGAAGATCCCGAAGGGGAACCTGGTCGGGCGGCTGAACGGCGGGTGGGAGATCGCCAAGCGGCTCCTGCAGTACGAGCGGCAGAACATCTCGGCCGGGTTCGGCGAGGGCGGGTCGGCGGGGGGCGCCTCGGGCGACCTGGCCGAGATCGCCAGGTCGTACGACGCGCTGACCTATGACGGCGGAGAGCTCCGCACGCGGATCACCCGCAACAAGATGGACTTCCAGGCGCTCAGGCTGACCATCGCCCGGTCGGCGGCGGAGAGCCGGGCCGGCAACGGGCCCAGCGCCGCCACCTCGATCATCAAGTTCGCGGCGGCCGAGCTGGCCAAGGAGCGCTCGGAGCTGATGATCGAGGCCATGGGCAGCCAGGGCCTCGGCTGGACCGGCGAGGGCTTCTCCACGCCCGAGCTGACGGCGGTGCGCGGCTGGCTCCGGACCAAGGCCAACTCCATCGAGGGCGGCACCTCGGAGGTGAACCTCAACGTGGTGGCCAAGCGGGTGCTGGGCCTGCCCGACCCGAAGTAGAGGAACAGGACCCATGGCGGACTTCGGCGCAGACGTGGAGACCTTCCGGGCCGAGGCCCGCGCGTGGCTCGAGGCGAACTTCCCGAAGGCGCTGGCCAGGGACCCCGACGCCCAGGTGGCCAAGATGCAGGGCCGGGCCGAGAGCGACGAGGCCACGGCCTGGCGGCGCGCCATGGGAGAACACGGCTGGGGCACGCCCACCTGGCCGGCCGAGTACGGCGGCGGCGGGCTCTCCCGCCAGGAGGCCCGCGTCCTGCACGAGGAGATGGCCAAGGTCGGGGCGCGCAACCCGATCGGCGGCATGGGCGTGATGATGTTCGGCCCGACGCTGATCGAGTACGGGACCGAGGCCCTGAAGCGCCAGCACCTGCCCGGCATCGTCACCGGCGAGGTGCGCTGGTGCCAGGGCTATTCCGAGCCGGGCGCCGGCTCCGACCTCGCCTCGCTGCAGACGCGGGCGGTCGACATGGGCGACCACTACCTCGTCACCGGCTCGAAAATCTGGACTTCCGGCGCGAACCTCGCCGACTGGTGCTTCTGCCTGGTGCGCACCGACGCGACCAAGAAGCACGAGGGCATCAGCTTCCTGCTGATCGACATGAAGAGCCCGGGCGTGGAGGTGCGGCCGATCCGGCTGATCAACGGCACCTCGCCCTTCTGCGAGACCTTCTTCACCGAGGTGAAGGTCCCGAAGGACCAGCTGTTCGGGCCGCTGAACGGCGGCTGGACGGTGGCTAAGCGGCTGCTGCAGTTCGAGCGCGACAATATCTCGGCCGGGCTCGGCGGCGGCTCGATCGGGGCGCCGGTGCAGGCCCTGACGGTGCTGGAGGCGGCGAAGGACTATGTCGGCCTCGACGAGGCCGGCCGGCTCGCCGACCACGACCTGCGCCGGCGGGTGACGGAGCACCTGATGGAGGCCCGCGCCTTCCAGCTCACCGTCCGGCGGGCGGCGGACGAGGCGAAGTCGGCCAACGGCCCGTCCAACGCCGCCTCGATCATGAAGTACGCCGGCGCCAAGCTCGCCCAGGACCGCAACGGGCTGATCGTCGAGGCGCTCGGCCACCAGGGGCTCGGCTGGGAGGGCGAGGGCTTCAGCGACCGGGAGACCGCGGCGCTGAGGACCATGCTGCGCTCGAAGGGCAACTCCATCGAGGGCGGCACCTCTGAGATCAACCTCAACGTCGTCTCCAAGCGGGTGCTCGGCCTGCCCGACCCCAAGACGGCGTGAGACTCCTACCCATTTCGAAGACGTGGTACGATTAGCGCATAAGAAGACCAAGATACTGAATTCATAGGGAGATTGGGTGATGGCGGATTTCGGCGGCGCCGAGCTCGACGCCTTCCGCGCCGACGCGCGGGCCTGGCTCGACGAGAACTTCCCCAAGGCGCTCGGCGCGGACACCGAGGCCCAGCAGCTGGCGGCGCAGAGCCCCGCCAAGCCCACGGGCGACTTCGCGGTCTGGAAGCAGCGCATGGCCGAGAAGGGCTGGGGCGCGCCCACCTGGCCGAAGGCGTACGGCGGCGGCGGGCTGTCGGCGGCCGAGGCCCGGGTGCTGGCCGAGGAGATGACCCGCATCGGCGCGGTCAACCCGATCGCCGGCATGGGCATCTCGATGTTCGGCCCGACGCTGCTGGAGTACGGCAACGAGGAGCAGAAGCAGCGCCACATCCCGCCGATCGTCCGCGGCGAGATCCGCTGGTGCCAGGGCTTCAGCGAGCCGGGCGCCGGCTCCGACCTCGCCGGGCTGCAGACCAAGGCCGAGAGCGACGGCGACCACTACATCGTCAACGGCCAGAAGATCTGGACCAGCGGCGCCCAATGGGCCGACTGGTGCTTCTGCCTGGTACGCACCGACAACACCAAGAAGCACGAGGGGATCAGCTTCCTCCTCATCGACATGAAGAGCCCCGGCGTGGAGGCGCGGCCCATCCGGCTGATCGCCGGCAACAGCCCGTTCTGCGAGACCTTCTTCACCGACGTGCGGGTGCCGAAGGAGAACCTGGTCGGGCCGCTGAACGGCGGCTGGACCATCGCCAAGCGGCTGCTGCAGTTCGAGCGCAATGGCATGGGCAACCGGCAGAACGGGCCGGCGCCGGCCGCCGTGCACGAGATCGCCAAGGAATACCTCGACACCGACGCCACCGGCCGGCTGGCCGACCGCGACCTGCGCGCGCGCATCTGCGAGCACGAGATGGAGAACCGGCTGGTGCAGCTCACCGCGCGCAGGATCGCCGTGGAGGCCAAGGGCAACCAGGGCCCCTCCGCCGCCACCTCGATCATGAAGAACGCCTCGATGAAGGCCGGCCAGGACCGCCAGGAGCTGCTCCTGGAGGTCTATGGCCACCAGGGCCTGGGCTGGGAGGGCGAGGGCTTCAAGGCCGAGGAGCTGACCACGGTGCGCTCGTGGCTGTCGTCCAAGGCCTTCTCGATCTTCGGCGGCTCGGCGGAGATCCAGAACAACATCATCTCCAAGCGCATCCTGGGGCTGCCGGAGCTGACACAGTCGAGGTAACCCCGTCCCGCTCATCCCCGCGAAAGCGGGGACCCAGGAGTTTTGTGTGTTTCAGAGCTTCCGCTTCCCAGGCTCCCCAAGGCTATATGCTGTAAAGAAAAAGCCTGGGTCCCCGCTTTCGCGGGGATGAGCGGGTGAATTGACGAGCATTTTTTCAGGAGACCTTTTTCAGATGGCGGATTTCGGCGGCAGCGACCTCGAGGCGTTCCGGGCGGAGGCCCGGGCGTGGATCGAGGCGAACTTCCCGGCGGGCCTGAAGGGCCAGCCCAACCCGATGATGCGCGAGGAGCGCAGCAAGCCCACGGCCGACCAGGAAGCCTGGCGCAAGGCGATGGGCGAGAAGGGGTGGGGCACGCCCACCTGGCCCAAGCAGTACGGCGGCGGCGGCCTGTCGGGCGCCGAGGCCCGCGTGCTGCAGCAGGAACTGAACCGGGCCGGCGCCTACAACCCGATCGGCGGCATGGGCGTGATGATGTTCGGGCCGACCCTGCTGGAATACGGCAACGAGGCCCAGAAGCAGCAGCACATCCCGGCCATCTGCAAGGGCGAGATCCAGTGGTGCCAGGGCTTCAGCGAGCCGGGCGCCGGATCCGACCTGGCCTCCCTGCAGACCCGCTGCGAGGACAAGGGCGACCACTACCTCGTCAACGGCCAGAAGATCTGGACCAGCGGCGCGCAATACGCCGACTGGTGCTTCTGCCTGGTGCGCACCGACACCACCAAGAAGCACGAGGGCATCTCCTTCGTCCTGTTCGACATGAAGACGCCGGGCGTCGAGGTGCGGCCGATCCAGCTCATCTCCGGCAACTCGCCCTTCTGCGAGACCTTCCTGACCGACGTGCGGGTGGAGAAGGACCAGCTCGTGGGCCCGCTGAACGGCGGCTGGACGATCGCCAAGCGGCTGCTGCAGCACGAGCGCTCGGGCCTGTCGGGCGCCGGCGGCGGCGGGCGGATGGGCCTGGGCCGCGGCCCGGTGCAGCTCGCCAAGGAGTACGTCGGCGTCGACGAGACCGGCCGCATCGCCGACCGGGACCTGCGCACCCGCATCATCCTGAACGAGATGGAGGGCCGCGCCTTCCAGCAGACCGCCGTGCGCGCCATGCTGGAATCGAAGGGCAATTCCGGCCCCTCGGCCGCCACCTCGATCATGAAGAACGCCGGCACCTCGGTGATGCAGCAGCGCGCCGAGCTGACGCTGGAGATCATGGGCCACCAGGGCCTGGGCTGGGAGGGCGACGCCTTCTCGTCCGAGGAGCTGGCGGCCGTGCGCGGATGGCTGGGCGGCAAGGCCGTGACGATCTACGGCGGCTCCCAGGAGGTGCAGAACAACATCATCTCCAAGCGCATCCTGGGCCTGCCGGACCTAACCCAGGCGAAGTGATGATTGGAACCACGGAATACACGGAAGACACGGAAAGGGGCCTTTCCGGAGGCGCTGTGCGTCAGGGGACTCGCGCGCCGAAGGCGCGCAATCGGATCCTCGCACCGAGCCCCAGCCACCCGTCCGTGTGGTCCGTGTATTCCGTGGTTCCCTAACCCTTGAGCCCGCCCTTCCCTCCCGTGACGGAAGGGCGCCACACAAAGACGAGTAGTCGAGGAAAGACACCAAGATGGCCGTTCTGAACGAAGAACAGAGCATGCTGAAGGACGCGGCGAAGAGCTGGGTCCAGGAGAAGAGCCCGGTCACCGCCTTCCGCAAGATGCGCGATAGCGGCGTGGAGCTGGGCTATGACGCCGCCGCCTGGAACGAGATGGCGGAGATGGGCTGGGCCGGGGTGATCATCCCCGAGGAGTACGGCGGGTCGAACTTCGGCTACCTGTCGCTGGGCCTGATCCTCGAGGAGCTGGGCCGCACGCTCACCGCCTCGCCGCTGCTGGCCTCGGGCCTCGGCGCGGCGTCCGCCCTGATCCTCGGCGGCTCGGACGCGCAGAAGTCGGAATGGCTGCCGAAGATCGCCGAGGGCTCGGCGGTCGGCGCGCTCGCCGTCGACGAGGGCCCGCACCACAATCCGGAAAAGGTCGAGACGACCGTCTCCGGCGGCAAGCTGACCGGCAAGAAGACCTTCGTGCTGGAGGGCATGGCCGCCGACATCTTCCTCGTCTCGGCGAAGGAAGGCGGCGAGGTCAGCCTCTACCTGGTGAAGGCCGATGCGCCCGGCGTGACCCGCCAGCGCCTGGCGCTCGCCGACAGCCGCGGCGCGGCCAATGTCACCTTCGACGGGGCCCCGGCCGAGAAGCTCTCGGGCGGCGCGGCCACGCTGGAGAAGGTGCTGGACCGCGTCCGCGCCGGCCTCTCGGCCGAGATGCTGGGCGCCGCCGTCCAGGCCTTCGAGACCACGCTGGACTACCTGAAGACCCGCGTGCAGTTCGGCCAGGTGATCGGCTCGTTCCAGGCCCTGCAGCACCGCGCGGCCAAGATGTTCACCGACCTGGAGCTGGCCCGCTCGGCCGTCGAGGCGGCGCTGGCGGCGATCGACAACGACACGCCCGACGTGCCGGAGCTCGTCAGCCTCGCCAAGGCCAAGATGGGCGACACCTTCCACCTGGTGTCGAACGAGATGGTCCAGATGCACGGCGGCATCGGCATGACCGACGCCCACGACGCGGGCTTCTACCTGAAGCGCGCGCGGGCGGCGGAAGCGGCCTTCGGCAACCAGGCCTTCCACCGGGACCGCTACGCGAAGATCCAGGGGTACTGAGGACGATCGGAGCTTCGGCCCGCGCGGGAGCGTGCGGGCCGAGGGGCCGGGGGATGCGAGAGCCCCTCCGCTGGCGGTGAGCTGGCGGAGGGGTTCTTTGTTGGGGGGTGGGTGCAGCCCGATTGTGGCGCCGTCCCTCGGACGAGATGACGGAGAGCATCAGGCAGAGTGCTTGTTCACAGCGCGACGGCCTGCTTACCATCCCGCACCGAACTTTCGTCGCGCGGAGAGGGCTAGGGAGCATCGTTTGACCGCAACTGCAGCCGAGCCTCAGCGCAACATCAGAGGTCTAGTTCAGAAGCACTGGGGCAAACTTGCCGCCTCGGTCGCCTTCATGCTGTCAGTTAGTGCTTGGGCGACGTCTTCGATAGCGACCGAGCCGCTGGGGCGCGACGTCGGCTGGCTTGGAGCACTCGGATTTGTGTTAACAGCCTGGGGCGTCGTGATCTCCGTGGGAGGCTTCGGAGTGACTATCTGGCAGTTGCACCGCACGCAAAACGCAGCAACAGCCGTGGCGGCCGCACTTTCGGGCATCAAGAGAGACTATGGCTCATTCGAGATCGTAACCGAGCTCCGTACCGCCCTTGGCGCTGTCGCCTCAACCCAATCACACGTCAATGGGCGCCGGTGGGATGAAGCCCTTGCGTGCTACAACACCCTACGCATTAGCCTAATCAAGATAATCGCCGTTCAAGGCGGGTTGGATCAACAACACCTTGAAACTGCAAAGAACCTCTTAGCAACTGCGGTCGACAATGCCCGCTCTATACAAGCCCTAAGGTCTTCTGAGGTGGAAGAACTCTCGACAGATGTTGTTGATAGAAATCTTCTAGATTTGGAGGACTTCCTAATCCATATGGAATACAACATGAAAGGCGCGATACGTGGCTAGCACCGAGCGCCAGATCGTCCAGTTGTTAGACCTAATCTTGGCTCGCACTAAATCTGGCGAGATGCGCTGGCATCGTTCAGCAGAGCCGGACAAATATCAGTCTCGGATTGGGGATTTTGTTGTCAATCTCGGCCCATCATCGCCTATCGTTATAGGAGTAGGACGGAACTTATCTCTTGTTATCACTCGGCTTGATGGAACACCGGTTGAGGTCATTAGCGACTCTCAGAATGTCTTTTCGAACTATGGAGTCCGAACTCCTGTAATTCGCGGAAACAGTCTCAAGGAAATCTACGATTTAGTGATTGGCGGGAACAACGAACTTGATGACCTCATCAAACTGCTAAGCAGCGGCCCCCGCTCTTCGAAGGGCGCCCCCTAACCAGGGGTGCCACTCCTGCGCTTAGGCCACGGGCGTGCATTCTGCCTGCCGGGTCAGGCGTCTCAAGGCCGGCCCGCAGGGCCGCCGCGGCGCGGGCGCGCCGGAGGCGCGCGCCTTGACACGCCTGGCCCGGCAGGCTCGCAATCAACCATGGGCTTAAGGGCGGGAGGCATTCTCGGAAGAATGCTGGGTTCATGGAAGAGAAAGTCGTTCGGCGCGATTGGCACGTCGCGCCGCAAGGAGACGAGGCGCTCAACGCTGCGGCCGTCGAGTTCTTCATCCGCTACGCCAGGATGGAATACGCGCTGAAGGCCGCCGACTTCCTCGTTCGCGAAAATGGAAGGGCCGAGGCAAATTGGCCCAAGCTAGCGAGTGAAATCCACGATCGGTTCAGCGCTCTGGCAGCCTCCGACGAGGATCTCGGAGAGGCCTGCACGTTTCTTCGCCACGCACCTCCCAAGAAGCAGATCGTCGAGAATGGAATATTGCGCTGGTCCGACAGTCCGCCCAATGCCGCCACGGACACCGAGCTTCTGCTCCGCTATGTGAGCCGCGTCCGCAACAACCTATTCCACGGCGGCAAGTTCAATGGTCGGTGGCTCGCGCCGGAACGGAGTGCTGATCTCCTGCCGCGATGCGCTCTGATCATGGATGCATGCCTCACCGTTTCCGACAACCTGCGCGAGGCGTATCTGAGTTAGTGATCCGTCGCGCCACGCTCGAACTGCCAGGCATCGTCGAGATCTTGACTCATGAAAAAGGCGGGACGGCCGGCTGCGTAGAGCCAGGGCCGTCCCGCCTTCTGGACCGCGGCTAGCGGCCGGTCGTCAGGCGTCGCAGCGCTTCGACTTGTAGAGGTCGGCGAGGACCGCCTTGCGCTTGTTGACCAGTTCCTCGGCCTTGTCGGCGTCCATGTAGTTGCCGACGGCGGCGGGCCAGAACAGCAGGACGGCCGCGACGTTGGCGCCGCTGACACCCTTGTTGTGCTGGGCCTTCTGCAGCAGTTCGTCGAGGTTCTTGTCCTGGGTCGTGATCTCCGAGCAGGACAGCTTCTCGTCGCCGAGCTGGTTGGTGGCCACCTTCTGATTGGTCGCGCAGCCCGCAAGGGCCACGCTCGCCGCCACGGCGGCGATGGCAATAAGCTTCATGATGTCAGTCCCCCCTAGTGGTGGGCGGAGCTTGAGCGTATCCGGCGACCGAAGGCAACCGCAGGTTTTCCGGGTACGGAAAATTCCCAGAGGCGGCAGCGCCCCCTCCACCGCCGACCGCGTGGCTCCGCCAGCTGGCGCCCCCTCGCGTTCCGCGCGCCCATCCCCAGAGGGGGTGGAATAGCGGCCCCCTCCCCCGCAGGCGGGGGAGGATCTGGGGGCGGCGGCCGGTCTGGCGCCTAAGGCCATGACCAGCATTCTGCCTGCCGGGTCAGGCGTCTCAAGGCCGGCCCGCAGGGCCGCCGCGGCGCGGGCGCGCCGGAGGCGCGCGCCTTGACACGCCTGGCCCGGCAGGCTCGCGATCAACCATGGGCTTAAGGGCGGGAGGCATCCTGAAGGATGGCCTCCGGCGACGTCCCCTCTCCCGGCACGGGAGTAGGTTCGCCGGCCGGCCACGATCCGGACGGCGAACATCGGCGATGGAAAAAGCCTGGGTCCCCGCTTTCGCGGGGATGAGCGGAGACTGGATGAGTTGAGCCTCTCCCCCCGCGCGTTCCGCATCGGGGGAGAGTAGGCGCCGGCCGTCAGACCGGGTCGAGGCGGGCGGAGGGGGCGAGCTTGCGCTCGGTGGCGGACCAGAGGTCGACGGAGGGGTTCTGGCCGGGGCGGAGCGCGCTGGCCTGGGCCTGGGCGTCGGCGGCCGTGCCGGCTTCGACCCAGGCGGCCCAGGTGATCACGCCGGCGGCGTCGCGGAGGTAGGCTCGGAAGGTTTGCATCGGCTGATGTAGGGGTGCGCCGCGGAAATAGCCATGGCCAGTTCGCGGCGGGCGGGGCCGCCCGGTTGGCGCCGGGGGCGCCTCCGATCCAGTCGAACTCCGTTCCAAAGACGCTGTTCAGCGGGGCGCGGCGCGGCTAGGCTCCGCTTCCAGCCGAGGAGCCGATGCGCGTCCTGATCCCTGCCGCCGCAGCCCTGACCCTGGGCCTGACCGTGGGCCTGACCGTGGCCCTGGCCGCCGCTCCGGCGGGCGCGCAGGGCGCGGCGGGCTACGACTGCCGCGGGTTCGGCGGCGGGCCCAGGTGCGCCGGGGCCCAGCCGAAGTCCGCGCCGGCGCCGGCCCGGCCGGTGAAGCGCGAGCGGGCGCCGAAGCCGCAGGCCGCCCGGCCGCTGTCGAGCGAGGGGACCGACGCCGCCCCGGCCGCCGACTGGCGACGGCGGCTGGGCGACGCCATCCTCGAGGGCCGCTGCCAGGACGCCAAGCGCATCGCGCTGGAGTTCGGCAGCGTGGACATGGCGGTCAAGGCCGTGCGCCTGTGCCGGCCGGGGCCCTGGCTGCCGCTGAGCTAGGCTCACGCGACGGTGAACTGGGCCAGGGCGGCGAAGCCGGCGGCCATGGGGATGATCGCGGCCACCACCAGGTTGGCGAGGCCGGAGAAGAAAGAGCTGCGCTTGGACATCTCGAAGGTTCCTGTCTTGGGGGGCGTCGGAACGCCCGGCTGCGATGGACCTTCAGATGCGCCAGGCCGCGGCGGACGGCTGTGACCGCCGTCACCGGAGCTTCGCCGTAGGCGGACGGCCTAGGGTTTCGGCTGGGCGTCGATCAGCGCCTGGACGATCTCGTGGCAGCGCACGGCCTGGAACTCGATCGCCTCGCGCACCGGGACGAGGTCGGCGTAGGCGCGGGCGGTGAAGTAGAGCTCCTTGTCCTCGCGGGCCAGCCAGCCGGTGTCGACCAGCTCGGCCACCTTGCGGCGCACCGTCTCCTTCGGCATCGCCAGCGAGTCGGCGATCGAGCGGACATTGGTGCCGAGGCCCGGGAAGACCAGAATCTCGCCGCTGAGCAGCTCCTCCTGGCTGCGCCGGGCGAAGTCGGGGTGGGCGGTGGTGCGCATGCCCACCGCCAGCAGGATCATGAACTTGTCGAAGTCCCCGCCGCAGGCCGCGCGCGAGCGGCTGCACAGCTCCAGCAGGGGCCGGAGCAGGTCGTCGGCGATGACGGGATAGTTGTCGGCCATGAGCCGGAGAAGGGACTGACGCACGCGGCGATACGCTCCGCTGGGGCCCGGACGTACTTGCCCGGCCCTGGTGACCGTCCCTCTCCGGATTCGCGAGGGACAGGCGGTTCTAACCGCCCGTCCGCCCCGCGGCCACTATTTCGGCGCGCCGCCCGTGGCGGGCGGAGTGGTCGTGGCGGTGGTCGTCGCCGCGTCGGTCGGCGGGGAGATCACCACGGCGGTGGAGCTGCCCTGCGGCGTCTCGGCCGCGGCGGCCGCGCCCTCGGCGGCGTTCTGCAGCTGCTGGTCGCTGACCTGGCTCTCCGGCAGGGTGGTGGACACCTCCGCCTCGGCGACCGGGGTCTCGGCCTCGGCGCTGCGCTCCTTGTCGCCGCAGGCGGCGAGCGCGCCGGCGCCGGCGACCAGGGCCGTGGCGGCGAGCCAGGCGGTCAGGGGACGTCTGGACATGGAAAAGCTCCTCGTTTCGCGGTGACGAGGGGGTTAGTCCCCGGCGCGCCGGATCGTTCCCGGCGGGGCGGCCTCAGGCGTCGTTGGCCGGGCGGCGCTCGCGGCGGGCCTCGTCGGCGAGGAACACCCACTGCATGGCGAGGTCGAGATAGGCTTCCTTGGCGTCGGCGCCGGCCGCGCGCCAGGCCAGGTCGCGCACCTGGGCGGCGATGCGCAGATAACGGCCGGCGCGGTCCGCCGGCGACTCGCCAGGTCGGGTCTCGTCAGGTCGAGTGACGTGCAGCACTTGGTTTTCACCTGCGCCGGGACGCCCCCTTGCGGACCGGAGCAAGACAAACTTTACCATTCCGGCGGGCGAACAGGAAGAACTTTGCTCAACCTGTGGTGGGCAGGTCAGGCCTTTGAAATAACGTCAGTCTTCGGAAGCGAAGCTGCGTCGCTCTCGTCCGACGCGAACCGCCGGGGGAGCCAGGGGCGGCGGCCGGGGCGTGGCCGGGTTCAGGCTCCTGCCGGCCATGTAGAGCCAGGTCTCGGCCTCCTTGTAGTGAGCCGCGGCCGCGTCGTCGGACGGGGCGTCCTCCGCCGCCTCGATCGCTTCCTGGGCCCGCTGCATGAACCAGCCGGCGGCCCGGATCTGCTCGTCCTTCCTGCTCCGCATGCGGCAGGCCAACCCGGCCCCGCGTCCGGCGGTTCCGCCGCGCCGGGGGATGTGATCGGCGGAACGCCCGGCGCCGGCGCTCTACCTGCACGGCGCGATCCTGGCCAGCGGCGCCGGCGGCGCGACGGGCTGCCTCAGCTGCCTTCGGACCTGAGCCGGCGGGAAACGAACGCGCGTCTGCGACGTTGAGCGGCCATGACCCAGACGGACGAAAACCTGGCGCGGCTGGTGGAGGAACTCCGCCGGGCCGTGATCGGCGCGGAGCGGCGCCGGACGGGCCTCGGCCGGCCGCCGCCGCGCGGCCGCGCGCACCACGCCCGCTTCGGCCGCGGCTAGCGCCGGACCGCGACCTCAAAGCTTCGTGACGACTCCCGCCGGCTGTGCCATCCGGGGGACGATGACCGAGCGCAACCTGTCCGACCTCGAGGTCTACCAGCACCTTACCCGCACCGCCGAGGAGCTGGAGGCGCTGGCCGCCCGCGCCGCGACGCTCGTCGGCGACACGGCGCTGAAGACGGCCGCCCAGACGGTCCGCGGCATGGCCACCGCGGTCTACGAGCACAGCCTCTCCCAACCCGGCGACGGCGGCCACTGAGCCCAGGAGTGACCGCGGTCACGCCGCAAGATGGCGAAAACGTGACCAATACGGATCATTTGTAGTTGCCGAGCTTGACCGGTTGAGCTTGGCTGGGAACCCTTTGGAGGGCCGGACCATGGGCAGCTTGGGCTCGCCGCTGCAGATCGCCGCCGTCGTGGGCGCCATGGCCTTGCCGTTCGCCGCGGGCCTGGGCGTGGTGCTGTGGTCGAAGGTCCGGGCCGCGGCCAAGGCGCGCCGCACGAGCGCCCTGGACGACGACCTGCAGACCATGTTCCGCCAGGTGGAGGCCCGCGGCGTGCCCGCCCGCCTGGCCCTGGTGGTCGACGCCCTCGAGGAGCACGACGCGCTGTCCGCTGCCGCCGAGCGCGCCAAGGCCGCCGCCCCGACCAAGGCCGGCGCCGCGGGGTAGCTCCGCCTCCTTCAGGACCGGAAGGACGAGCCTCCCTTTGCCGCAGCGGACTTCACGCTAAGCTGACGACCCGCCCCGCCGCCGGAGTCGCCATGCCGCGTCCGCTTGCCGCCGTCCTGATCGCCGCGCTGGCCTTCGCCTGGCCGGCCGCCTCGCAGCCGGGGCCGATGCTGTCGGTGCGGGAGGTGATGCGCCACATCGTCAACCCGGCGGCGGAGCGCTTCTGGAAGGGGTCCGGCTCGGTCTCCACCGAGGACGGCGTCGAGGAGCGGACGCCGACCAGCGACGCGGCCTGGGCCGAGATGGTGGACGCCGCGGCCATGGTGCAGGAGTCCGGCGCGCTCCTGGCCATGGACGGCCGCGCGCGGGACCAGGAGGCCTGGCTGCGCTACGCCCGCCAGCTCGCGGTCGCCGGCGAGGCCGGGGTGGCGGCGGCCCGCGCCAGGGACGCGGACAGGGTCTTCGAGACCGGCGGGGAGATCTACAACGCCTGCTTCGCCTGCCACGCGCGCTACATCCCGCGGCCGGCCAACTCGCTGTGGAAGCAGCCGTGACGCCCAGCCGGCGGACGGCGATGGCGGGCGGGATGGCGCTGCTGGCCGGCGCCGCCGCGCCCGCGCGGCTCACGGCGGCGACCTGGATCGGCTACGAGGGACGGCTGCGTGCGCGGCTCGACGACGCCGGCGGCGGGCGGTTCGACGAGGCGGCGGCGCGCGAGCTGATGGGCCTCACCAACGCCGCGCGGGAGGCGGCCGGCGCCGGCCCGCTCGCCTGGCGCGAGGACCTGGCGCAGACCGCCCGGGCGCACGCCGCCGATCTCGCCCAACGCATCTACGTGGAGCACGTCTCTCCCGAGGGCTTCGACCCCACCGACCGGCTTGGCCTCCTGGCGCGCCGCCTGCTCTGCACCGCCTCGGAAAACATCGCCTACCGCCGCGGCGCGGGCTCCCACGACGCCGTCGACCTGATGGCGCAGTGGCGCGACAGCCGGCCCCACTGGCAGAACCTGCTGCGCGACAAGCACACCCACGCGGGCTTCGGCGTGGCGCGGCTGCGGGAGCGGACCTACGCCGTGGGGCTCTACGCCCGGCCGGACGGCGAGCTGGCGGCGCCCGTGCCCTTCCGCCCCGCGGGGGCCGGGCCGATCCTGGCGGCGATCCAGGGTCTGGGCGAGCCCTACCTCGGGGCGTGGCTGGACGATCAGCTGCGCGGCGGGCGGCGCGTCCCGATGGCCGAGCCCCGCCCGGACGCCCACCCCGGCGTCTACCGGCTGCGGATCGACCGACGGGTCAGGGACCGCACGTTCGAGTCGCTTTTCGGGCCAATCTTCGTCTGGCGCCACATCGGCCCCGCGGCGGCGCTTGCGCGACGGCCGGGCCAGATGGTCTAGCTGGGCCATGCGCTCCACAGCCGTCGCCCTTTCCGCCCTCGCCCTCGCCGCTTCCGCCCTCCCCGCCCGCGCGCAGCCGGCGGACCTGGTGATCTGGGGGGGACCCGTCCACACCGGCGAGGCGGGCCAGCCGAGGGCCGAGGCGGTGGCGGTGTCCGCCGGACGGATCGCCTATGTCGGCGACCGCAAGGGCGCGCAGGCGCGGGTGGGGGCGACGACCCGGGTCGTGGACCTGAAGGGCGCGGCCCTGTTCCCCGGCTTCACCGACGCCCACGCCCACCTGCGCGGCATCGGCGAGCGGGAGCTGACCCTGAACCTGGAGGGCGCGGCGTCGGCCGCCGAGGCGGCCGACCGGCTGCGCGCCTACGTCGCCGAGCGCAGGCCCACGGGCCTGGTGCAGGGGCGCGGCTGGATCGAGACCGGCTGGCCGGAGGGCCGGTTCCTGGAGCGGCGCGACATCGACCCGGTGTCCGGGGGGCTGCCGGTGATCCTGGTCCGCGCCGACGGCCACGCCCTGGTGGCCAATTCCGCCGCCCTGAAGGCCGCGGGCGTGGACGAGACGACGCCGGTCCCCACGGGCGGCCAGATCCTCAAAGGGCCTGACGGCAAGCTGACCGGCGTGCTGGTGGACAACGCCATGGGGCTGGTCCGCAAGCTCGCGGCGGCGCCCAGCGAGGCCGACCGCCTGGCGGCCTTCCGCGCGGCGTTCAAGGTGGAGACCGCCTACGGCTGGACCGGCGTCCATTCGATGAGCGTCGCCTGGCCGGACGTGGCCCTGCTGGAGCAGATGGCGGCGCGCGGCGAGGCGCCCCTGCGGGTCTACAACGCCGTGGACGCGGGCCAGGCCGGGCCGCTGTTCGAGGGCGGGCCGAGGCAGAGCCCGGACGGGCGGATCACCACCCGGGCCGTGAAGCTCTACATGGACGGCGCGCTCGGCTCGCGCGGGGCGGTGCTGTTCGCGCCCTACGCCGACGCGCCGCACATCACCGGGACCTATGTGACCCAGCCCGAGGCCGCGAAGCCGATCCTGGCCAAGGCGCGGGACGCGGGCATCCAGGTCTCGATGCACGCCATCGGCGACAAGGGCAACGCCACCGTCCTCGACCTGTTCGAGGAGGCGTTCCGCAACGTCCCGGCCAACGTGCGGCTGCGCGAGCCGCGCTGGCGGGTGGAGCACGCCCAGGTCGTACGGCCGGCGGACATCCCGCGCTTCGCCCAGGGCGCGGTGATCGCCTCCATGCAGCCCAGTCACGCGATCGGCGACTTCCACTTCGCGCCCGCCAGGCTCGGCGACGCCCGGCTGGACGGCGCCTACGCCTGGAAGAGCCTGCTGAAGTCCGGCGCGGTGGTGGTCGGCGGCTCGGACGCGCCGGTGGAGCGGGGCGACCCGCTGATCGAGTTCTACGCCGCCGTGGCGCGCAAGGACCTCAAGGGCTTTTCGGCCCCCAACTGGCGCCCGGCGGAGGCGCTGTCCCGCGAGGAGGCGCTGAGGCTGTTCACCTCCGCGCCGGCCTTCGCCCGGTTCGCCGAGGACGAGCTCGGGACCATCGCCGTCGGCAAGCGGGCCGACCTGACCGCCTTCTCCGTCGACCTGATGACCGCGCCCGAGGCCGAGATTCCCAAGGGCCACGCGGTGCTGACGGTGGTGGACGGGCAGGTCGTCTACGCGCGGGAGTAGGGCGGCTTCAGACCGCCACGGGAATGGGGCCGGCGGCGCGCAGGCGGGCGGCGTCGCGGGCCGGCGGGGCCCCGAACAGGCGGGCGTATTCGCGGCTGAACTGGGAGGGGCTCTCGTAGCCCACCTGGAAGCCTGCGGCCTGGGCGTCGCGCGCCTCGCCCAGCATGAGGCGGCGGGCCTCCTGCAGCCGGATCTGCTTCTGATACTGCAGCGGGCTCAGGGAGGTGACCGCCTTGAAGTGCTGGTGCAGGGCCGAGGGGCTCATCCCCGCCTCGCGGGCGAGCGCCTCCATGCGGAACGGCCGATCGAAGTTGGCGCGGATCCAGGCGATGGCGCGGTTCACCTGCGACAGGCGGCTGTCGGGCGCGCCGATCTGGCGGACGATGCCGGCCTGGTCGCCGGTCAGCAGCCGGTAGTGGATCTCGCGCCGGATCAGCGGCGCCAGGATCGGCGTGTCCTGCGGCCGGTCCAGCAGGCCCAGCAGCCGGCCCACCGCATCCACCATCTCGGGCGTGGTGCGGCTGAGGTGGAGGCCGCGGGCGGTCTCGCCGCCGGGCTCGGGCGGCTGCTGCAGCATCAGCTCGCCCAGCAGGGCGGGCTCCAAGTCGACGCGAACGCAGAGGTAGGGCCGCTCGGGCGTCGCCTCGACGACCTGGCCGACGAGCGGCAGGTCGACGGAGACCACCAGGTGGCTGGCGCGGTCGAAGCGGTAGGCCTCCTCGCCCAGCAGCACGACCTTTGCGCCTTGCGCGATGATGCAGACGGCGGGCTCGTGGAGGACAGGCACCCGGTCGGTCGGATGGCTGTAGCGGATGACCGCCAGGCCAGGAACGGGCATGTCGTGCATGCCGTCCCCCGAGGCGTGGCGGGCGATCAGGGAAGCGAGATCGTCCATGGAACCTGCGTCCCACGCCCCGGCGCAAGCCGCAAGCGCCCGGGCCGGATCGTGGAGGATCGTGCAAGAACCGCGGAGGTCCATTCTAACGTCCGATCCTTCTGCCGGCCCATCTGTGTCGTCGCCAATCCAAAGGAGATGACCATGACTGAACTTACCGACAAGGTGGTGCTGGTGACCGGCGCGAGCAGCGGCATCGGCGAGGCCACGGCCCGCGAGCTGGCGGCCGCCGGCGCGACGGTGGTGATCGGGGCGCGCCGCGTCGAGCGGCTGGAGGCCCTGAGCCGGGAGATCGAGGCGGCCGGCGGCCGGGCCATGGCCCAGGGCCTGGACGTGACCTCCCGCGAGAGCGTGCAGGCCTTCGTCGACGCGGCGCGCGATCGGTTCGGCCGCGTCGACGTGATCGTCAACAACGCCGGGGTCATGCCGCTGTCGCCGCTCGCGGCCCTGAAGGTCGACGAGTGGGACCAGATGATCGACGTGAACATCCGCGGCGTCCTGCACGGCATCGCCGCGGCCCTGCCGGTGATGGAGGCCCAGGGCCACGGGCAGATCATCAACATCGCCTCGACCGCCGGCCACCAGATCCTGCCGACGGCGGCGGTCTACTGCGCCACCAAGTACGCCGTGCGGGTGATCTCCGAGGCGCTGCGCCAGGAGACCGACAAGGTGCGGGTGACGGTGGTCTCGCCCGGGGTGACCACCTCGGAGCTGGCCCACACCATCAGCCACGCGGAGACCGCCGCCTTCATCGACGGGTACCGCAAGACGGCGCTGCCGGCCGAGGCCATCGCCCGGGCGGTCCGCTTCGCCATCGCCCAGCCGGCCGACGTGGACGTCAACGAGATCATCGTGCGGCCCACGGCGACGACGGTCTGACGGAGGCGGGCGGGCTCAGCCCGCCGGGCGGGCCTTCGCGGCCGGGACGTTGGCGACGATCCCGGCCTCGTTGCCCGCCTGGCCGGGCGGGATGAGGTCGTAGAAGCCCGCGAGCTTCAGGCGCACCACCACGGGGTTCAGCGCCGAGTTCTGGAAGAACCAGCCGTGGATGCCGTCGAAGCCGGCGGTGAGCGCGCCGTTCTGGCCCGCGCCGGTGGACTGCCGGTAGGTGGCCACCGTCATGGTCTCGCCGGGCGTGGCGGCCACGGTGTGGCCGTGGAAGTCGTAGTAGAGGTCGCCGGCGTTGCGGGCGCCGTCCACCCGCCACTCGTAGACCAGGGTCGCGCCCTTGCTCATGCGCACCTTGTACTCGAGCTGGAAATCGCGCGGGTCGCCGGAGACGGCGCGCAGCGGGATCTCGATGACGTCGGTGCGGAAGCCGGTGGCGTATTCCCGGGCCAGGGGACCGCCTGCGGTCTGCGGGTCGAGCGTCACCTGGGACGGGGCCCAGAGCTTCGCGAGGCCGGTCGCCCTGCCGAGGCCGGTGGGGTCGCGGCCGAACTCGGCGGGGATCACGGCGGCGAACAGGATCAGCAGGGCCACGGCGAGCGCGCCGGCGAGCGCCAGCAGCAGGCGGCCGCGGGAGAGGCGCAACGGGTGCGGATCGGCCATCAGGCGGCCTCCTGGAAGGCGTAGCCGGCGAGCTGCTGTCCCATGAGCAGGAAGCCCGCGGTCATCAGGAGCACATTGGCCGCCACCGCGCCGCGCCGGAAGGCCGGGGTCGCGCGCCAGAGGGTGAAGGCGAGGAGCATGACGCTGAGGGCGAGGAGCTGGCCGAGCTCCACGCCGACGTTGAAGGCCAGGATGTTGGGCACGAGGCCGTCGGGCGACAGCCTCAGGTCCTGCAGCTTGGTGGCCAGGCCGAAGCCGTGGACCAGGCCGAAGCCGAGGACGACCAGGCGGTTGTCCGGCTGGCGGCCGGTGAAGGCCGGAAAGGCGCCCAGGTTGTCCAGCGCCTTCCAGACCACCGACAGCCCGATCACCGCGTCCACCAGAAAGGGGTCGACGTGGATGCGGGCGAGCACCCCGGACAGCAGGGTCACGGAGTGGCCGAGGCTGAACATGGTGACGTAGAGGGCCACGTCGCGCAGGCGATGCAGGAAGAAGATCACCCCGGCGAGAAACAGCAGGTGGTCGTAGCCGGTGACCATGTGCTTGGCGCCCAGGTAGAGGAAGGCGAGGAGCTGCGGCCCGGGGTTGGCCTCGATGAAGGCGGCGTCCTTGTCGGCCACCCCGTGCGCCCAGGCGGGACCGACGGCGAGCGCCAGCAGGACGGCGGGCGCGGCGAGGCGGACGAGATGGCGGACGGTCCGTGGCAAGGCGAGGCTCCCCCCGCCTCCTTTAGCGGCGGGCCCGGCGGGCGTCATCTCCGGCGTCCGCCCGGCGAATTCGCCCTCTGGGTTGCGGTTCCGGCAGTGATTTCATGCCTCGGTTGCAGGTTGGGCGAACGATCTGCGCCGAGATGACCCAAGCAACGGCGCCGCTGTTGCATCGCAGCGGGCGCAAGGGTATTGGCCGGAGAGAGCAATGTTCTGTTTTGACACGGACGACGTCAGGCGGAACCGGCCGAGCCATCTCGGCCAGTCTACCGTCGACCGGACAGCGCCCGAACGTCAGACCCGCAGGAACGAAATGAACAAGCTTCGACACCTGGTCCTCGGAATGGTCGCCGCCTCGGCCGGCGCCGCCCTGGCGACCGCCGCCGGCGCGCAGGCCTCGTCCAGCCAGGTGACCAATTCCAGCGCCACCATCTTCCAGCCGATCCAGCTGGCCAAGAACACCGACCTGTCGTTCGGCACCATCGTGCGTCCGACGTCCGGCTCGGGCACGGTGACAATCAGCTCCGCCGACGGCGAGCGCACCTACACCGGCGGCGTCGCCCTGCTGAACAGCGGCCCGAACGCGCCGTCGGGCCGGGCGACCTACACCGTCACCGGCGAAGGCGGCCAGTCGATGAACGTCAACATCCCGGCCAGCTTCTCCATGACCCGCACCGGCGGCTCGGAGACGATCACCGTGACCCTCGCCATGTCGGTGACCAACCCGCAGCTCCTGTCGGGCACCCTGGGCAACACCGGCAACCTGACCTTCGGGGTCGGCGGCTCGATCCCGGTGGCGGACAGCACCCACTCAGGCGCCTACACCGGGACCTTCAACGTGGTGGTCGCCTACAACTAGGCGCGCGCTCCGGCCGCAGCGGAAAAGCGCCCCTCCGGTCCGCCGGAGGGGTTTTTCGTGCGCGCCCCGCAGGCTAGAGGGCGCATCCTGTCGGAGGAGGCGCGCGTGTCGGGCGGCTGGGTGATCGGCGTGATGGTTGAGGCCGCGGGCCAGGCGGCGACGCGTCACTACTTCGCCGTGGGCCACGACGACCGCGCCAAGGCCGAGTGGACCGCCGTGGACTGGGCGCTGCGCGAGGGCGCGGTGGCCTCGAGCCCGGTGGGCGGCCAGGAGCCGGTGCAGGCGCTGCGCCGCATCCCGCCGCAGAAGATGGGGACGCTGGGGCTGAAGCCCGGCGAGGTGCGCCCCCTTGGGTGGCGCCATCCCCGGCGCTGGCTGTCCTGAGGGCTTCCGTAGCCCTACGGAGTGGCGAAATCCCCACCCGCGGCCTAGGTTAACGTCGAAGAAGGCCGTGTCCGTCATCCTGGGTCCGGCGTCACTCTGGACCTCGAACCGATGCCCGACGCAGCCGCGCGGACGGCCTCCGCGAAGCTCTACCGCCCGAAGCTGGCCACCACCCTGGCCGAGGGCTATGGCCTGGACCACCTGAAGAAGGACGCCATGGCCGGCCTGACGGTCGCCATCGTCGCCCTGCCGCTGTCCATGGCCATCGCCATGGCCTCGGGGGTGTCGCCGGACCGAGGGCTCTACACGGCGATCGTCGGCGGCTTCCTGGTCTCCGCGCTCGGCGGCAGCCGGTTCCAGATCGGCGGCCCGGCCGGGGCGTTCATCGTCCTGGTCTCCGCGACGGTGGCCAAGTTCGGCGTCGAGGGCCTGATCCTCACCGTCTTCCTGTCCGGCGTCATACTGGCGCTGCTGGGCCTCGTCAGGCTGGGCGGCCTGATCCGGCACATCCCGCACGCGGTGACCGTGGGCTTCACCGCCGGCATCGCGGTCACCATCCTGGCCAGCCAGCTCAAGGACCTGCTGGGGCTGAAGCTGACGGAGGCCGAGCCCGGGCCGATCCTGGAGAAGCTGGCCGTCCTGGGCCGGGCGCTGCCCACCCTCAGCTTCGCCTCGGTGGCGGTGGCGCTCACCGTCATCGCCGTCGCCCTGGGCCTGCGGCGGTGGCGTCCCGCCCTGCCCGGCATGCTGATCGCGGTGGCGGCGGCGACCCTGCTGGCGACCCTGCTGCACCTGCCGGTGGAGACCATCGGCTCGCGCTTCGGCGGCATTCCCCACAGCCTGCCCGCGCCGCATATGCCGGTCTTCACGCCCGAACTGATCATCGCCGTCCTGCCGGCGGCGCTGTCCTTCACCCTGCTGGGCGGCATCGAATCCCTGCTCTCGGCCAAGGTGGCCGACGGGATGACCGGACGGCTGCACCGGTCGAACATGGAACTGGTCGCCCAGGGCGCGGCCAATGTCGGCTCGTCCCTGTTCGGCGGCATCGCGGTCACCGGCACCATCGCGCGGACGGCGACCAACATCCGGGCCGGCGCGGTGAGCCCGGTCGCGGGCGTGCTGCACGCCGCCTTCATCCTGGCCTTCATGCTGCTGGCGGCGCCGCTGGCGAGCTTCGTGCCGGTGGCGGCGCTGGCCGGCGTGCTGGCGGTGGTGGCCTGGAACATGGCCGAGAAGGAGGAGTTCCGCAGCCTGCTCGGCGATCGGCGGACGGCGGCGGTGGTCCTGGCCACCTTCGGCCTGACGGTGCTGCACGACCTGATGGCCGGGATCCTGGCCGGCTGCGCCCTGGCGGCGCTTTTCTGGGCGGTCTCGCGCCTGCGCCGGCGCCGGGCCTAGGAACCGCCCGGATGCGGCGGGGTTTCGAGGGGCGACCCCAAAGCCCAAGGAGCCCATCATGGCCGATCACAACCACGACCCCGCCGCCGTCGAACGGAAGCTGTGGAAGGAAATCGAGGACAACCGCACGGGCATGCTGGGCCTGATGCGGGACGACCAGCACTTCCAGCCGATGACCGCCTTCGTGGAGCGGGACACCAACCAGGTCTGGTTCTTCACCTACAAGGACACCGACCTCGCCGAGGCCGCGGGCCAGGGCGGCGGCCACGCCATGTTCGTCTACCAGGGCAAGGACCTGCAGGCCTGCATCGGCGGCGAGCTGACCGTCCGCCATGACCCGGCGCGGATGGAGAAGTACTGGAGCCCGGTGGTCGCCGCCTGGTACCCCGAGGGCAAGGACGACCCGCGCCTGACCATGCTCTGCCTGGACTGCCACGACGCCCAGGTGTGGATCACCGAGGCCGGGCCGCTGCGCTTCGCCTTCGAGATCGCCAAGGCCAACGCGTCGAAGGCGCGGCCGGACCTCGGCGAGCGGACCAACCTCAACCTGCACTGACGCAGCCCTGAGTAGCGCGACGGCGGGGCCGGAGAGAAAGAACTCCGGCCCCGCTGCGCGCATCAAATGACAGGCTGGTCGTGATTCGCGGGCGTCCGCCGCCGCCAGCTATAGTTAAGTCGCGGACGCGACATTCGGACTGGACCGGGAAATCACCGGATATCCACAGGCTCCATCTAGTTTTTCTAAGTTTTTGCCGATCATCTGACGCCAGTGTCGAGTTCTCGACAGTCTTTGGCCAACCGCATCGATAACTTGAAACCCAAGCCGTACGGCGACGTTTCGTATCCCCGATGCAAAGGCCCTTCACCGCGTTGCGAAACCGTCTGCTCGCGTCGCTCTCCGCAGAAGACTACGGGCTGATCGCGCCCAACCTCGCCCAGGTGGACCTGGAGCGGGGGCGGCTGCTCTACGATCCCGGCGACGACATCGAGACCGTCTACTTCCCCCAGGACGGGGTGATCTCCCTGATGACCCTGATGGAGAACGGCGCGGCCATCGAGAGCGCCACCATCGGCCGCGAAGGGGCGCTGGGCCTGATGGCGGCGGTGGCGCCGCGCCAGTCGCTGTCGCGGGCCATCGTCCAGACGCCGGTGCGGGCCGCCCGGATCAGCGCCGCGGCCCTGCACGACGCCTGGGAGAAGTGCCCGGCGATCCGCCGGCTGGTCGACCGCCACAACGAGGCCCTGTTCGGCCACGCCATCCAGTCGGTGGCCTGCAACGCCCTGCATTCGGTGGAGGCCCGCTTCTGCCGCTGGCTGCTCTCCTGCCACGACCGCATCACCAACGACACGGTGGCGCTGACCCAGGAGTTCCTGGCCGACATGCTGGGCGTGCAGCGCACCACGGTGACTGCGGTCGCGCGCGGCCTGCAGGACAGGGGCGTGATCCGTTATCGCCGCGGCGTGGTGGACATCCTGGACCGCAGCGTGCTCGAGAGCCTGACCTGCGAGTGCTACTCGGCGATCAACCGCACCTATGAGCGCCTGCTGCCGTAAGGGGGTTGCCCGGGGACGGTTTTCCCACTTTGTTGCGCGGCAAGGCAGGCTGGACCTGCCACAGCCCCATTGCGCATCCCGGGACCGTTCATGACCGCCGTTTCGCGAAATATCCTGCTCTCCGCCGCCGCGGCGGCCGCCCTGATGATCGGCGCGCCGGCCCTGGCCGGCGTCCACGACCACGCCTGCGCCGACGCCGCCTGCGAGACCGAGCTGCTGTTCCAGGAGGCCCAGTCGGGCGGCGGCGCGGGCGACGCCTCTCTGGCCTCGCCGAGATACGGGACCTGGGGCTTCGACCGCTCCGGCATGGACGCCTCGGTGAAGCCCGGCGACGACTTCTTCAAGTACGCGAACGGGGCCTGGGATGCGCGCACGGAGATCCCCGCGGACCGCGCCCGCTACGGCAACTTCGACAAGCTGAGCGAGCTCTCCGAGAACCGGGTGCGCGCGATCCTCGACGAGGCCGCCGCCGGCAGACTCGCCGATCCCGACGCGGCAAAGATCGGGGCGGCCTACACCTCCTTCATGGATGAGGCCACCGTCGAGGCGCTGGACGCCCGGCCGATCGCGCCCGCCCTGGCCGAGATCCGCAAGGTGAAGAGCCGCGACGAGTTCACCGGCCTGATGGGCAAGGCCAACACCACCGGCTTCGCCTCGATCCTGCCGGTGTTCATCTCCATCGACGCCAAGGCGCCCACCCGCTACGCGGTGATGACCGCGACCGGGGGCCTGACCCTGCCCGACCGCGACTACTATCTGGCTCCCGCCTTCGCCGAGAAGAAGGCCGCCTACCAGGCCTATGTCGAGAAGATCCTGACCATGATCGGCTGGGACGCCCCGGCCGCCAGCGCCAAGGCGATCGTGGACTTCGAGACCCGGCTGGCCGAGGCGAGCTGGACCCGCGCCGAGCGCCGGGACCGCGACAAGACCTACAACCCCGCGACCCTGGCCGAACTGCAGGCGCTGACCCCCGGCTACGACTGGAACCGCTACCTGGCCGGGACGGAGCTGCCCAAGGTCGACCGGTTCATCGTCACCACCAACACCGCCTTCCCGAAGTTCGCGAAGGTCTACGGCGAGACGCCGCTGCCGACGCTGAAGGCCTGGCAGGCGTTCCGGGTGGCCGACGACGCGGCGCCCCTGCTCTCCAAGCGCTTCGCCGACGCCGCCTTCGAGTTCCACAACAAGACCCTGCAGGGCCAGCCCGAGCAGCGGCCGCGCTGGAAGCGGGCGGTGGCCTTCACCAACCAGGCGGTCGGCGAGTCCGTGGGCCGGGTCTATGTCGCCCGCTACTTCCCGCCGGAGAGCAAGGCGAAGATGGACGACCTGGTGGCCAACATCCGCACGGCCATGAAGGCGCGCATCGAGAAGCTCGACTGGATGGGGCCGGAGACCAAGGGCCGCGCGCTGGACAAGCTGGCCAAGTTCACCGTGAAGATCGGCTATCCGGAGGAGTGGCGCGACTACTCCGCCCTGACGCTCGATCCGAAGGACCTCTACGGCAACGCCCACCGCGCCAACGCCTTCGAATGGCGGCGCAACGTGGCGCGGCTGAACGGGCCCGTGGACAAGAAGGAGTGGGGCATGACCCCGCAGCGGGTGAACGCCTACTACAACTTCGCCAACAACGAGATCGTCTTCCCGGCGGCGATCCTGCAGGCCCCGTTCTTCGATCCCGACGCGGATCCGGCGATCAACTACGGCGGCATCGGCGGTGTGATCGGCCACGAGATCAGCCACGGCTTCGACGACCAGGGCCGCAAGTCGGACGGCGACGGTGTGCTGCGCGACTGGTGGACCGCCGAGGACGCCGCCAAGTTCAACGCCCAGGCCCAGAAGCTGGGCGCCCAGTACTCGGCCTTCGAGCCGCTGCCCGGCGCCAAGGTCAACGGCCAGCTGACCATGGGCGAGAACATCGGCGACATGGGCGGGCTGTCGCTCGGCCTCGACGCCTACCACGCCTCGCTGGACGGCAAGCCGGCGCCGGTGATCGAGGGCTTCACCGGCGACCAGCGGGTGTTCCTCGGCTGGGCTCAGGTGTGGCGCCAGAAGCAGCGGGACGACGCGCTGCGCCAGCAGGTGGTCTCCGACCCGCACTCGCCGTCCTACTACCGGGTCAACGGCACGATCCGGAACCTCGACGGCTGGTACACGGCCTTCGACGTGAAGCCGGACGATTCGCTCTACGTGGCCCCCGTGGACCGCGTGCGCATCTGGTAGGCGACCTGCGTTCTCCGGCCGGCGCCGCCGCCGGCCGGAGAAACGTGGATAATGAAACCTTGAGGCGCGGATCCGCCCGCCCCCTCAATCGGAAGGGTACGGCGCGTCGTCGCCCCCTGCGCGCGCCGCTTCGCGGTGAACCTTCCCGCGCTTACGGAGTTGTTGCGACGGCGGACAGCTTGGCCGTCGGGAACCCGACACTCCAGGGGCAAGATGCGGATCGCGGCGCTACTCAGTCTTGGGCTTCTCGCCGGGTGCGCGACCACCACGACGGTCGACGCGCCGACCGCGCTCAGCGGGCGCGAGCTGGACACGGCGCTGAACCTCTACGGCCGCTGGGACGAGCGCATCGTGCTGGCCGACCGGCCGCACTACGTCTGGCGCCGCGCCGTCCTGATGAACGGCAAGACCTACTACTGCGAGCTGCGCACCGAGGTGGCGTTCCGCAACACCATCAGCGCGGTGGCGGTGGAGGGCTATCCCGCCGCCTGCTCGCTGTTCCAGGTGCAGTACAAATCAGCCCATGAGGCCAGGGCCACGCCCGAGGCGCCGCGCACGGAGATCGTGGCGGCCCGCAACTACCGCCCGGTCGGCGGGGCGGAGAGCGTCACGAGCGCCAGCCGAGACGCCGCAGCGCATCCTCAAGAACCGGCCGCTGGCCCGCGTGGATCCTGACCCGCGCCTCGTCGGGGGCGAAGTAGGCCGCCTGGTCCACCTCGGGAAACGCCGCCCGGCGACCTGAGCGCGGCGGCCACTCCATCTCGAAGACATTGCTGCGCAGGCCGGTGAGGTCGAGGTCGGCCCGCACCAGCCAGGCGTGGATCCACTTGCCGCCCGGGGTGCGGCAGGGCGAGAGCGGCTGGGCCTCGCCCGAGATGGGCTGGCCGAGTTCCTCCTCGAACTCGCGCAGGGCCGCGGCGTAGAGGTCCTCCCCCGGCTCGGCCAGGCCCTTGGGGATCGACCAGGCCGCCCTGTCCCTGCCGCGCCAGTATGGCCCGCCCGGATGGACCAGCAGCACCTGCGGGCCGTCAGCGGCCGGCCGCCAGGCCAGGACGCCGGCGCTCACCTCCGGCATGGCGAGGGCTCCGGACGCGGGATCGCGGGGGCGAAGATCATCGGCAGGACGAACGCTCGGTCGAGGCCAGGGGGCGGGTTTTTGTACGCCGGCGACTGAATTGCCCCGGAACGTAGCGGCCCGGCGCCCGCGCGCCTATCGTATGGGCAAAGACCACAAGCGGAGGAAGACGATGCGACCCCTGATGCTCGGGACCCTCGCCCTGGCGCTGGCCCTTCCGGCGGCGGCGTCCGCCCGCGAGACGGCGGTCCGGTCGGGCGACCTGAATCTCGCGCAGGCCCGCGACGCCCAGCTGATGCTGCGCCGGCTGGACAGGGCGGCGCTGGAGGTCTGCGGCGCCGCCATCGTCAGCGTCGCCGACCAGCAGCGGGCGGTCCGCCGTTCGGCCTGCTACCGCGGGGCCATGGACGGGGCGGTGGCGTCCCTCCGCGCGCCGGTGGTCATGGACCTCTACCGGGAGCGCGCGAACGGCGCGGACTGACGGCCGCTCCCCCTCCCCGCGCCCTCTTCCCGCGCGGCGGGGGCCTACGGCTTCTTCGCCGCCTGGACCTCGATCTCGGCGAGCATGCCGGGCTGGACCAGGGCGGCGACCTCGGAGGTGATCCGGGCCGGGCGGTTCTTCAGCGGACCGTACACGGCCATGTAGGCCTCCATCATGCCGGCGAAGTCCATGCGGCCGCCCTTGGCCGGGTCGCCGACCAGCAGGACGCGCATCATCACCACGTCCTCCCAGCCGTAGCCCTGGGCCTTCAGGATCTCCTCGATCTGGGAAAGGATGCTGGTGACCTGACCCTTGGTGTCGGCCCATTGCGGCGGCGTCCCCTGGGGCGCGCCGGCGTTCAGCGGCCGGGGCGTGATGCCGCTGACGTAGAGCATCTCCGAGCCCGCCGGGACCTTCACCGCCCGCGAGATGGCCCCGTTCGCCGGGTTGACGTGCAGGTTCTGCGCCTGGGCGGCGCCGGCGGCGGCGAGGCTCAGCGCGAGCGCGACGGTGACGGACTTCAGCATCTTCAGGAACTCCCCCGGGATTCAGCGGCGACCGGACTGCGGCCGCCCGCGAGTCATAGCCTCGGGCCCGGGCGGGCGCCGATCAAGCCGGCGCCGAGGGCCCGGAAAGGACGCCCCGCGGCGGGCAGCGGGCAGTCGCGGCCGGCCGGCGCCCGAAAATTGGTCGTCCCGGGCAGGCGCCCGAGCTTTCGACAGCCAGATCAAAAACACGGACCGCGTTTTTTGGTCTGGCCCGCTCAAATCGACGGCTGGCTCAAAGATGACGATGTTGGATAGAAAATAATCACTACCGTCTAGTCTGACCTGAATCCAAGCATCCGCTGGAATACGACCCTAAATCCATTGACTCCAGACAACTCCGGCCCGGTCCTGATTGCGGGAAGACGGCCGCGATGGGGCATGTAGCGCCCTGAATAATGAAACACGTGGTCCGGCTTCTCTGCAGGCAAGAAACGGGGGTTATCTCATGCAGACGAAGACGGGGCGGCGGCTTTGGCTCGCCGGAATTTCGGTCCTGGCGGTGGTGGGGGCGCTGGCGGGAGCCGGATCGGCCGGGGCCGCGGACGCCGACATCGGCGAGGTGATCGTCACCGGCTCGCGGGCCGCGCCGCGCACGGCGATCGAGAGCCCGGTGCCGGTGGACAGCTTCAGCCAGGAGGATATCGAGTCGATCTCGGTGACGGACACCCAGGACCTGCTGAAGACCCTGGTGCCATCCTACACCCTGACCCGCCAGCCGATCTCGGACGGCGCCACCTTCATCCGCCCCGCCTCGCTGCGCGGCCTGCCCTCGGACAAGACCCTGCTGCTGGTGAACTCCAAGCGCAGGCACCGCTCGGCCCTGGTGGTCACCGGCGGCTCGGGCGTACAGGCCCAGGACGCCGCCCAGATCCCGGCCGCGGCGCTGAAGTCCGTCGAGGTGCTGCGTGACGGCGCGGGCGCCCAGTACGGCTCGGACGCCATCGCCGGGGTCATCAACTTCATCCTCAAGGACGGGCCGGACGGGGGCAGCCTGCAGGTGCAGGCGGGCCAGTACTACGAGAAGGACGGCGACTCGATCATCGTCAGCGGGAACAAGGGCCTGCCGCTGCCGAACAACGGCTTCGTGAACGTCTCCTTCGAATATTCTACCGAGCAGCCGACGGCGCGGGTGCAGACCTTCTGCAACCGCGGCATTCCGAACCAGTCGGCGGGCTTCTGCATCCCGCTGTTCGCCACCGAGACCACCGGACCGGGCACGCCCTTCACCGCCGCCTACGCCCAGCAGGTGAACTACGCCGGCCTCTACCAGCGCATCCCGCAGAAGTGGGGCCAGCCGGAGGGGACGGCGACGCGGGTGTTCGTCAACTCGGCGATGGAGCTGGGCGTCGGCGAGCTCTACGCCTTCGGCAACTACAGCCGCAGCCATCAGAAGGAGGACTTCAACTACCGCAATCCGGTCGACGTGGGGGCCTCGACCAACAACCTCGACGACTACGTACGGATGGCCAACGGCCAGCTGTTCCGGGCCAACCAGATCTTCCCGCTGGGCTTCACGCCCGAGTACTTCGGCACGGTCACCGACTACTCGCTCGTCGGCGGCTACCGCGGCGAGGCCGGCGCCTTCGGCTACGACCTTTCGGCCCGCTACGGCTACGACAAGCTGCGCTACGACTTGGACGAGACGGTGAACTTCTCGCTCGGCGAGAAGAGCCCCACGGAGTTCCACCAGGGCGACCTGGTCTCCGACGAGATCGCGCTGAACGCCGACCTGACCTACGCGTGGGAGACCGGCTTCACGGCGACGCCGGTGGCCGTGGCCTTCGGCGCCGAGTACCGCAAGGAAGGCTACGAGATCCGCGAGGGGGACATCCCGTCGTACATCGCCGGGCCGTACGCTACGCCCGACCCCTACGACTTCTGCACCGACGAGCCGCTGGTGGCGAACCGGACGCTGCGGCCCACCGCGCCGCAGAACGCCGGCATCGTCTGCAACACCACGACCCAGGTGATCGACGGGCGGACCTTCACCAACCCGGTCTATGCGGTGTTGGGCGTGGGTTCGAACGGCGCGCCGGGCTTCCCGCCGCTCTACGCAGGGCGACTGACCCGCAACTCCAAGGCCGCCTACCTCGACGTCTCCACCGACGTCACCGAGCAGCTGTTCCTGCAGGCGGCGATCCGGGCGGAGGACTTCTCCGATTTCGGCTCGACGCTCGACTACAAGGTCGCCGGCCGCTTCGAGATCAACGACATGTTCGCGGTCCGCGGCTCGGTGGGCACCGGCTTCCGCGCCCCCACCACCGGCCAGAACTTCACCACCATCGTCTCCACGGTGGTGAACAACGGCCAGCCGGTGGCCCAGGGCCTGTTCCCGGCCTCCAACCCCGTGGCCCAGTTCCTGGGCGCCGAGGACCTGGAGCCGGAGACGTCGCAGAACTTCTCGTTCGGGGTGACCGCCCAGCCGATCGAGGGCCTGACGCTGTCGGTGGACGCCTACTACATCCTGATCGACGACATGTTCTACGCGGTGACGCCGATCACGGTGACGCCGGCCCTGCAGGCGGCGCTGATCGCGGCCAACGTGCCGGGGGCCGACACCATCGGCCAGGTGAACTTCTTCCAGAACGCCTTCGACGCGAAGATCCAGGGCGTCGACGTGGTGGCGACCTACGCGGCCGAGTGGCCGAACGGGCAGTCGACCAACTTCAGCGCCGCCTTCAACTGGAACATGCCGATCGTCGACACGGTGAAGGTGATCACCGACCCGTCGGGCGTGCAGCGCCGGTTCTTCGACGGCGAGTACGTCTACGACTTCAAGCATTCCGAGCCGCGCTGGCGCGGGGTGATGACGGCGGTCCACAAGGCCGGGCCGTTCAGCGGCGTCGCACGGCTCAGCGTCTACGGGCCGTACAAGAACATGTTCAGCGCCACCAATCCGGTGATCCAGAAATGGGACCCGGAGGTGTTCCTCGACCTCGAGGGAAGCTGGGACGCGACGGAGAACACGACGCTCACGCTCGGCGTGCGCAACGTGTTCGACAACTACCCGACGCGCGACCTGATCGGCGAGTCGGCGACCAACGGGCGGATCTACCGCTCGGACATGATCGTCGACTGGCAGGGCGGGTTCTACTACGCGCGGGTGGGCGTGAACTTCTGACCCGCCCCTTGGTGTCAGGGTTCGCGTGAGCGGCGGGCGGGTCGAAGGACCCGCCCGTTTCGCTTTGCGAGCCTCAGAGCGGCTTGGACATCCGCACGAGCGGCACACGGACGCCGCCGGAGGTCGCCACCTCGAAGGGCTCCACCTCCCGGTAGCCGCAGGCCCGGTAGAGCGGCACGCCGCCCATCGTCGCGGCGAGTTCGGCCGCCCGGAAGCCCTCGGCCCGGGCCGCGGCCTCGCAGGCCTCGAGGATCGCCCGCCCCAGGCCCCGGCGGGCGAAGTCCGGGTCGGTGTACATGGCCCGCACCCGGGCGGGTTCGGCGGCCGGGTCCAGCAGGGCGGCGCTGCGGCCCGTGGTGTGGTCGCCGCCGAACAGGGTCGCCCGCCGGCTCCAGCCGCCGCTGGCGGCGAGGCGGCCGTCAACCTCGACGACGTAGTAGGTCGCGTCCGCGAGGAGCTGGGTGTCCAGACCCATGATCTCGAAGGACGCCTCCACGGCCTCGGGCGGCAGGAACGGCTCCAGCAGCCGGCGGATCGACCGGTCCATCAGCACCCGCAGGGCCGGCGCGTCGGCGGCGGTGGCGGCCCGGAGGGTCGGGGCGGGATCGGCGTCGCTCATCACGGCCCAGTTTGGCCAGGCGGCGGCGCCCTGCAAGGGCGCAGCGGGGCCGTGAAGTAAACAAGCTTGGCACGGTCAACTTGACGCAGGTTTGCGGCGCCGGGCGCCACATTCCGGCCTGCGCAAATGGCGATCCCTGAGGGCGTCGAGCCGGGGGGCCCCTCCCTAACCAACCTGCAAGCCTCAGGCGCCGTTCCACGGCGCTTCCCAAGCCGCGACGCCGACGGGGGCGCGCGGCCTTTCCAGACCAAGGGTGATCAGTAATGAGCGCTGGAAGCTATTTCGACCTGCTGCGAGCACTGGGCCAGAACGAGTCGGGCAACAACTACGCCTTCGTGAGCAGCGTGGGCTATCTCGGCCGGTTCCAGTTCGGCGAGGAGGCCCTGCAGGCCATCGGCTTCTACGAGGGCAACGACGGCACGGGCGCCATCGACTTCATCGGCCGCTGGACGGCCAAGGCGGCCGGATACGGGGTCTATGACAAGGCGAGCTTCCTCGCCTCGCCGGCCGCACAGGACGCGGCCCAGCAGGAGTGGTTCGTCAACATCCACAACGACCTCAAGATGCTCGACCTGCTGCGCTTCGAGGGCCAGTGGGTGGACGGCGGCCAGGTGACCATGTCCGGCCTGATCGCCGGCGCCCACCTCGTGGGGGTGTGGAACCTGAAGGACTACCTGACCTCGAACGGCGCCATGAACATGCGCGATCCGTACGGCACGCCGGTCTCGGAGTACGTCAAGAAGTTCGCCGGCTACGACACGCCGTTCTCCGGCTCGCCGGCCCCGGCGCCGGTGACGGCGGGCGGCGGCGCGACGGCCGGCGACGACATCCTCGTGGGCGGCGACGGCCAGGACGTGCTGCACGGCGGTGACGGGCGCGACAACATCTCCGGCGGCGGCGGCTTCGACGACCTGCACGGCAACGCCGGCGACGACACCGTCTCCGGCGGCGGCGGCGGCGACTGGGTGGTCGGCGGCAAGGACCAGGACCTGCTCGACGGCGGCGACGGCGACGACGTGGTGCTGGGCAACATGGGCGACGACACCGCCGCCGGCGGCTGGGGCGCGGACGTGGTGCGCGGCGGCCAGGGCGACGACTCGGTGAGCGGCGGCGAGGGCGCCGACTGGCTCTCCGGCGACCGCGGCTCCGACGTGCTGGTGGGCGGCGCGGGCGCCGACACCTTCCACTTCTTCGGCGAGGCGGGGTCGGACCGGGTGCTGGACTTCAATGTCTGGGAAGGCGACCGGGTGAACATCCTGCCCGGCGACAGCTATACGGTGGCCCAGGTGGGCGCGGACACCGTGGTGACCGTGGACGGGACGGCCCAGCTCACCCTCGTGGGCGTGCAGCTCTCGTCGCTCGGCGACGGCTGGATCTTCTGAGGACGGCCCGGCGTCCCCCTGCCCGCTTGGGTCAGGGGGACGCCGCCGGCTGGCCGGCGAACAGCAGCCATGCGTTCAGGAGATAGGCGGCCACCAGGGCGAGGCTCGCCCAGCTGACCGCGCCGCGGACCCGTCCGTTGGGACGGTAGACCAGCCCCGCGGTGACGATGCCGGTCATCAGCAGGGCCACCAGCACCGTGGTCATGTGCCCGTCCGAGACGCTGGAGAGCAGCGGCGCCCGGGCGTAGGCGACATCGTCGACGGCCAGGATGACCATGTTGAAGAGGTTGCTGCCCAGCAGGTTGGCGAACGCCATGTCGAGCACGCCGATGCGCACCGCCGCCAGGGTGACCACCGCCTCCGGCAGGGAGGTGACGGCGGCCAGGAACAGGCTGCCGACCAGGCTGTCGGACCAGCCCATGGCGTCGGCGAGTCCGACCGCCGCGCCCGGCAGCAGCAGGGCGGCGGCCACCACCCCGGCCGCGGCCGCCGCGTAGCCGACGCCGGCGCGCCGCAGCGTGATGTGAGGATATTTGGCGGTCGCCGGCTCGACGGGCTCCAGGAGCTGCCGCCGCTCGAAGGTGAAGGTGCTGCGGAGCGCGAGCAGGTAGACCGGCACGATCAGCAGGGTGGCGACGCTGAGCGGCAGGCCGGGGACCGCGGCCGGGGCGGCGAGCCCGAGGCCCACGATCGAGAGCATGGCGGCGCTGAACCCCAGGGTGAGCGCGTGCCCCTGGGACGCGCGCACGAACATGCAGGCGGGACGGTAGAAGAGGTCCACGACGCTGAGCAGCAGCAGGTTGAGCACGCAGGCGCCCAGGATGTGCGCCACCGCCAGGTCCGGCGCCGCCTCCAGCCGCACCGCGCTCACGCCGGAGACCAGTTCAGGCAGGGAGGTGACGGTCGCCATCAGGACAAGGCCGATCCAGGAGCCGGACAGGCCGGTGCGCTCGGCGATCACGTCGCCGTAGTGCGAGAGCCACGAGGCGGCCACGGCGACGACGGCGCCGAGCAGGAGAAATTGGGTCCAGGCGAGGATCACGCGACCTCCGGCCAGCCTGATGGCCCGGCGCGGCGCGCGGCGCCTTGCGGCGGATCAATCCGGATGGGCAGGAAGACTGGAGCGGGTGAGGGGAATCGAACCCCTGACATTCAGCTTGGGAAGCTGACGTTCTACCTCTGAACTACACCCGCGAAGGCCCGCGGTTTCAGCCGCTTAGGGCCAAAGAGTCAAGGCCGCGGGCGGCGCCGGCGGAGATGACGTAGCGCTGACGCTCGCCGACGCGGAATTTGTACGAAGAAGGCGCCGGTCCCGTTGGACCCTCTATAGGCCCCAAGCTAAACTTCGGGTTCTGGCGTTCCCGCAGAGAAATTACCGCTAGGTAGAACTGGTTGGAACGGATTTCTTCGCCTTCGCGGCCTGATCCAAGTCAAAGAGGCTCAGTCCAACTCACGCTCAGCGATTCCCGGATGGATCCGGGGGCGGCAAGCCAACCAATCCCTCACTAGCGCCACCTTCTCCACACTGGAGGGTATGGCGGTCCGCGGCACGGGCTTGTTCAGCACCCGGCAAGCCTCTTCAAGTTCGCCCATGCGGTAGAGCGTAAGTGCTAGTCCTACCAACGACCGTCCGTCGTAACCACGTGACGTGAGCGCTCCGGCGCGGCCATACCAGTTGGCCGCTTGCTCTTCTAATGAGCGCACGCGATCGAACCAGGGCAATCCGTGCTCCACCACGGCCTGGGCCATCTCAGCGGGACCATTCGGCTCGTCCTTCTTCCACCATCGATCGTAGCCGTCGATCAGTTCTCCGATCCTCGCGCCGATCGTCGGCATCTGGATCGCTCCGCGCGCGGCGAAGATCGACAGGAAGAGTTTCTCGGTCTCGAGGTCCTTCATGTCGACGTTAACCGTCACGCCACCGAGCCAGCTGGACTGGCGGTTCACGCACTCCCACATGTCGCCCCGCACGCGGATCCAGTCGTCGCCGCGCCGCTCGAACCCGAAGGGGCGAAGCGCGTCGTCCAACGCTTTTGCGTATGATTGGCGTGTCACATGAAGTCCTTCGGATCGTAGAAGATGGCTCGGGTCTTGTTCCGCGTTTCCCGGGTGTACCTCTCGACCGGCTTAGCAGCCGCAGCGCAGTAACCACTATGGCTCAGCTAAGCTGGATCGTTAAGAACAAAACAAGAACATACGAAGTGACTGCTCCGCAGTGAGCTATGGCGCCGTCTGCGTGTGGGAATTCGGATCCTAAGGCCGCGCCACTTGGAAAGCGGCAGAGCCCGAGCTTCCAAGAGGCTCGGTGCGCGGCGTATGGATGCCGCATGTCAGACCAACCCATGACCTATGCGCGCTATCTCGCGCTGGACGAGCTGCTGGCGGCGCAGAAGCCGCTGAGCGACCGGCACGACGAGCTGCTGTTCATCGTGATCCACCAGACCAAGGAGCTGTGGCTCAAGGAGATCATCCACGAGGTGAAGCTGGCGCGCGGGCTGATCGCCGCGGGCGACCTGGAGCCGGCCTACAAGGCCCTGGCGCGGGTGTCGCGGATCCAGACCATCATGACCCTCTCGTGGGATGTGCTGGCGACCATGACGCCGGCCGACTACCTCTCCTTCCGCGGCAGCCTGGGGACCAGCTCCGGCTTCCAGTCGCACCAGTTCCGGGAGCTCGAGTACCTGCTGGGGCTGAAGGACGAGAGCTTCCTGCGCTTCCACGCCGAGCGGCCGGCGGCGCTGGCCGACCTGAAGTCCGCGCTGGAGGCGCCCAGCCTCTACGACCTGGCGATCGCCCAGCTGGCGGCGCGCGGCCTGCCGGTGCCCGAGGCGGTGCTGAGGCGCGACGTCTCGCAGACCTACGCCCCCTCCCCGGCCGTCGAGGACGCCTGGCTGGAGGTCTATCGCGACACCAGGGGCCACTGGGAGCTCTACCAGCTGGCCGAGAAGCTGGTGGACCTGGACGACGCCCTGCTCACCTGGCGGCACAAGCACGTGCTGACCGTGGAGCGGATCATCGGCGGCCGGCCGGGCACCGGCGGGACGGAGGGGGTGGGCTACCTCGCCCGGACCCTGACCCGTCGGGCCTTCCCCGAGCTGTGGAGCCTGCGCACGCGGCTGTAGGGACTTCCCTACTGCCGCTCGACCTTGAGGCCGCGTTTCTCGAGCTGGGCCTGGACGCTGTCGGGGCCGACGAGGTGGCCGGCGCCGACGGCGACGAAGCTGACGCCGGAGCCCTCGAGCTTGCGGGCGAGCTGGCCGGCCCAGTCCTCGTTCCGCTGCACGACCACGACCCTGTAGAGCTGGGGATAGTCGCGGCGGGTCTCCTCGACGAACTCCCGCTCCAGGCCGGCCATGTCGCCGGCCGCCCAGGCGGCCACCATGCGGTCGAGCTGGGCGGGGCCGTCGGCGACGTCGTCGAGGGTGGCGCTGAGCAGGGCCACCTCCACCTCCGGCGGCATGTCGGCGAAGAAGCGGAGCTGCTGGTCCAGGGTCTCCAGCGCGCCGAGCGTCTTGCCGGCGGCCTTCGCCTCGGCGGTGAGCACGGTCTCCACGCCGCTCTTGGCGTCGTAGCCGGCCTGGACGATGGGCAGGACGGCGAGCGTCAGGGCGGCGAGCCAGGGGCGCATGGGCTCCATGGCGCCGTCGGGCAGGCCCATGGCCCGCGCCGCGGCGGCGAGCCGCGGCCGGTCGGCGTCGGAGAGCTTGGCCGAGAGCGAGCCGGCGGGATCGACGCCGTAGCGGGCGATCAGCGGCTGGACGGCCTTGGGGTCGTCGGCGCCCAGCACCTCCAGCACCAGCTCGTCGCTGCGGCCAAGGGCGGCGGCCACCTTCGGCGAGCGCCATTCCGTGCCCGGCTTCAGCACGTGGACCGTGCCGAACAGGTAGATGGTGGAGTCCGCGTCCTTGACCGCCCAGAGGGGAGGCTCGGCGGCGGCCGGGCCGGCGGCGGCGAGCGCCAGGGCCGTGGCGGCGAGGGCGAGGCGGCGGGCCCCGCGGGCGAGGGTCGACAGCATGGGCGTTTCCTGTTGCGGGGCCGCGCTCAGGCGGCCTCGTCCTCGAAGATGGACTCGATTGGCAGGTCGAAGACCTTGGCGATCCGGAAGGCGAGCGGCAGGCTGGGATCGTACTTGCCGGTCTCGATGGCGTTGACGCTCTGGCGCGAGACCTGGAGGCGCTCGGCGAGGTCGCCCTGGCTCCAGTTGCGCTCCGCGCGGAGCACCTTGAGGCGGTTCTTCATCGCGAACGCTCCTAGCGCTTGGAGATCCACCAGCCGACCCAGACCAGGAGGTAGCCGACGAGCTGGGCCGAGATGACGAGGATGGCGCCCAGGGCCACGAAGGCCTCCGGCGTCGTGCCGCCGTTCAGGCCGGCGGTGATCAGCCCGCCCTCGGTGCGCTCCAGGAGGATCAGCCCGACGAGGCCGACGAACATCCCGAGGGAGGCGCCCCAGTACCAGGCCGTCTTGTGGGCGTCGCGGGCGACCTCGTCGAGCAGGCGCCACCACATGATGGAGGCCACGAGGGCCAGGACCACCGGCACCGAGAACCAGAGAGCGAACTGCAGCGGCTGGTCGGGATCGACGAAGCGCCGGGTGGCGAGGCCGAACACCAGGCCCACGGCGACGGCCGTGAACGGGATGACGCTGCGCCGGAAACTCGAGGTGAGGAACATGGGGACCCCTTTTTCAGAAGCGCCCGGCGACGATGCGGCCGGCCAGGAGCGGGAGGATTTCGGTGGCGGAGGCGAGCAGGCGCGGCGCCTCGGCGACGGCGCCCAGCGCCGGCGGCCGCAGCAGCAGGGCCGCGCCGGCGAGGGCGTAGGTCCCCAGGGCGGCGGCGGCGAGGACGGTGATGACGGCCCAGACCGACACGCGGCGCGGCATGGCAAGCTCCCTTGTCTGAGTGACAAGGAAACATGACAACGAAAATCTGTCAAGCACCCATGACAGAATGTCGGGCGTGCTTGCTACTGCACCCGCTCGACCGCGAAGCCGCGGGCCGCCAGCAGGGCCGGCAGGCCATGTTCGCCCACCATGTGCAGGGCGCCGACGTTGACCAGCTCCACGCCGGCGCCGGACATCTCGCCGGCCAGCTGCTCGGCCCACTGGAGGTTGCGGCGCTTGAGCAGCGCCTCGTAGAGGCCGGGGTTCTCGTCGCGCAGCTCGCCCACCAGCGCGGGACCGAGGCGGGCCAGGTCGCCGGCCGCCCAGGCCTGCTCCAGGGAGGGCGCGGGACGCAGGCTGAGCCTCGGTCCCTGCGAGCGCTGCCGGATCACGTCGGAGAGGTACTGCACCTCCGCCCGCTCGGAGAGGCCGGCGAACAGCCGGGCCTGGTCCTCCAGGGTCTCGAAGGCGCGCACGGTCTTGGCGGAGCGGCGGGCGGCGCGGGTGACGGTCATGTCGGCGCCGGCCTCGACGCGGGCGCCACGGCCCAGCATCGGCTGCATGGAGAGCATCAGGGCCGCGGCCCAGGGCCGGAGGTGGTCGATGCGGGCCACGTCTACGTGGCGGCCCAGCGCCGCCAGGTCCTGCGCCGACAGCTTGCGCGACAGCGGCCGGTCCGGGTCCTTGCCGTAGGTGTCGAGGATGCGGCCGATGGTGCGCGGGTCGGCGGTGTCGAGGTCGGCCTCGAACCAGACGGTCCCGGCGCGGGCCAGCACGGCGTCATAGGCCGGCGTCCGCCAGCGGGTGGCGGGATCCAGCGCGTGGAGGGTGCCGAAGAGGTAGATCTCGCTGTCGGCGTCCTTGACCACCCACAGCGCCGGCGCCGCCGAGACCGGCCCGAACACGCCAAGCCCCCCGAGCACCACGGCCGCCGCCAGGACGGCCCTGCGAAACCACGCCACCCACGCCCCCCTTCGGGACGGCGGGCGTGCGTCGCCCGTTCTACTCGCCCCAGACCCTGAAGTGCTTGGATAGCTTCAGCCCCTGGCGCTGGTAATGCGACCCGAGGTCGCCGTAGAGGCGCGTGGGCTTCTCGGTCAGCGGCTCGTAGACGAGGCGGGCCACGGTCTGGCCGTCCTCCAGGATGAACGGGGTCTCGTGGCTGCGCACCTCGAGCACGCCGCGCGAGCCCTTGCCGTGCGCCTCGTCGGTGCCGAAGCCCGGGTCGAAGAAGCCCGCGTAGTGGACCCGGAACTCGCCCACGGAAGGATCGATGGGGGTCATCTCGGCGGCCTCGAGGACGGGGATCTCCACCGCCTCCTTCGACGCCAGGATGTAGAACTCGCCCGGATCGAGCAGGAGCTGGCCGTTCTGCGGGATCAGCGGCTCCCAGTAGAGGCGCGGATCGTGGCCGTCCACGTGGTCGAGGTCGACGACGGGGGCGTGGCGGCGGCCGCGGAAGCCCGCGACCTCGCCGGTCAGGTCGACGCCGACGCTCTCGGTCCGCAGCCTCGGCGGGTCGCCGCGCTTCAGGCGCAGCTGGTTGAGGCGGGTGCCGCGGCGGACCAGGACCGAGAAGGTCTGGGGCGCGATCTCGATGTAGGCGGGCCCGTGGTAGCCCTCGACCACGTCGTCGAAGGCCGGGCCGCCGTCGGAGAGCAGGCGCACGAAGACGTCCACCCGGCCGGTGGAGCTCTTCGGATTGGCGCGGGCCGAGACGCCGGGCGGCAGCGCCAGACGCTCCTGGAGCTCGGCGATGTAGACGCAGCCCTTCTCCAGCACCGCGCCGCGGGTGAGGTCGAGCTCGTGCATGGCCACGTCGGCGATGCGCTGGGCGACCGTCTGGCCGACCCTGGGCAGGAAGGAGGCCCGCACCCGCCAGCACCGGGCGCCGAGCCGCAGGTCGAGGCTGGCCGGCTGGACCTGGTCGTCGTCGAAGCGGTCTTCGGTGAGGATCGCGCCCTGCTCGATCAGGGCGTCGATGGACTGGCAGGGCAGGATGCCCGGGCGGTTCGGTTCGCTCATGGGCGGCGAAGCCTTAACGCGGAACGGGAGTCTTGCAAGGCTTCTCCGCCAGCGAACCCGAGGGCGGGGCCCTGCGACGGCGAAGCCGTCTGTTTGACCACGAACCACACGAACGGGAGCCGCTGAGAGCGCGGCGCATCGACTGTGACGTTCGTGTCGTTCGTGTGGTTCGTGGTTTCATTGCGCGGCTGCGCCGCGCTCGAGGCCGCAGCAGAGCTGGGCGCGGGTTCAGCAACGCTCGCCTTGACGACGGCCCCTCGGCTGCCGTTCATGCCGCACCGCCGAAGGAGGGTGCGTCATGGCTGAGGATCCGCGCGACTGGGAAGAGGCGACCCGGGCCGTCCGCGGAGGCATGGCCCGCACGCCGTACGGCGAGATCTCCGAGGCCCTGTTCCTGACCCAGAGCTTCGCCTACGAGAGCGCCGGCGCCGCCGACCGCCGGTTCTCGGGAGAGGACCCGGGCTTCATCTACCAGCGCTTCGGCAACCCCACGACCCAGGTGTTCGAGGACCGGCTGGCGCTCATGGAGGGCGCCGACGTCTGCCGGGCCACGGCCTCGGGCATGAGCGCGGTGCACGTGGCGCTGATGGGCCTGCTGAAGGCCGGCGACCACCTGGTGGCGGGGCGCGCGCTGTTCGGCTCCTGCCGCTGGATCATCTCCGAGTGGCTGCCGAGGTTCGGCGTCGAGGCCACCTATGTGGACGCCACCGACCTGGAGGCCTGGAAGGCCGCGGTGCGGCCGAACACCCGCGCCTTCCTGGTGGAGAGCCCGGCCAACCCGCTGCTGGAGGTGACCGCCATCGGGGCGGTGGCCGAGATCGCCCATGCGGCCGGCGCCAGGCTGATCGTCGACAACGTCTTCGCCACCCCGATCTTTCAGAAGCCGCTGGCGCTGGGCGCCGACGTGGTCGTCTATTCCGCCACCAAGCACATCGACGGCCAGGGCCGGGTGCTGGGCGGGGCGATCCTCGGCGGGACCGAGCTGATGACCGAGGCCTACAAGGACCTGCTGCGCCACACGGGGCCGGCGCTGTCGCCGTTCAACGCCTGGGTGCTGCTGAAGGGGCTGGAGACCCTGGAGCTGCGCGTGCGCCGGCAGACCGAGAACGCCGCGCGCGTGGCCGACGCGGTGGCCGCCTCGGGCAAGGTGCGCAAGACCGTCTACTGCGGGCGGCCCGACCATCCGCAGGCCGCCATCATCGCCAACCAGATGAGCGGCGGCGGCAACCTGCTCGCCTTCGACCTTGGGAGCCGGGAAGCCGCCTGGCGGTTCCTGGACGCCCTGCAGATCGTCGACATCTCCAACAACCTGGGCGACGCCAAGTCGATGGCGACGCACCCGTCGACCACCACCCACCGGTCCATGCCGGAAGAGCAGCGGCTGGAGATCGGGCTCACCGAGGGCTGGGTGCGGATGAGCGTCGGCCTGGAAGGCGCCGGCGACCTGGTGCGCGACGTCTCACGGGCGCTGGACGCGGCCTAGGCCGCCTGTTCGAGCTTCTCCGGGGCCACGGCGTAGACGCGGCTGCAGTACTCGCAGGTGACGTGGATCTTGCCGTCGGGCTCGACCATGTCCTCGCGGTCGGCGGCGGGGAAGGACTTCAGCACCGTCTCGATCCGGTCCTGCGAGCAGCGGCAGAAGGCGCGCAGCGGCGTGGAGCCGAACACGCGCACGCCGTCCTCGTGGAAGAGGCGGAACAGCAGGTGGTTGGAGGAGAGCAGGCTGTCGATCAGCTCGTCCTCGCCGATGGTCTCGAACAGCGCCTGGGTGCGGTTCCAGGCCTCGGCCGTGGAGCCGCGGGCGTCGTCCTCGGCGATGTTCTGGATCAGCACGCCGCCGGCCCGCCACTTCAGGCCCTCGCCGTCGTCGGCCTGGCCGACCGCCAGCCGCACGCGGGTGGGGGTCTGTTCCGACTGGGCGAAGTACTGCTCGGCGCAGAGCGCGAGCGTCTCGCCCTCGATGGCGGTGACGCCCTGGTAGCGGTCCATGTCCGGGCCCTGGTCCACGGTCATCAGGAAGATGCCGTCGCCCAGCAGCGAGCGCGCGCCGGGGCGCACGAAGCCCTCGGACGCGGCGGCCACCTCGTCGGGGTCGAAGCGGCAGTAGCCGCGCAGGCCGCCGGAGGTGTCGTAGTCGGCGACCACGTAGCGCACGGGGCCGGAGCCGCGGGCCTCGACGATCAGGCGGCCGTCGAACTTCAGGTTGGAGCCCACGAGCGAGGCGAGCGCGCAGGCCTCGCCCAGCAGGTTGGCGACGGCGTCGGGATAGTCGTGCGCGCGCAGGATCTCATCGACCGAGGGGCCCAGGCGGGCGACGCGGCCGCGCACGGGCTCGCCCTCGATCTGGAAGGCGCCGACCAGGTCGTCGGGTACGGAAGGCGTAATCATCGGCCCCATATAGGAAGACGATTCCAGGATTCGAGCTTCGCCCTATCGGCCGGTCCAGGCGATGGGCCGGATGGCCGCAGGGTCAGCCGATGTGGCCGAAGCACCAGGCGAGAATGGACTTCTGGGCGTGGATGCGGTTCTCCGCCTCGTCCCAGATCAGGCTGCGCGGTCCGTCGATCACCTCGTCCGTCACCTCCTCGCCGCGGTGGGCGGGCAGGCAGTGGAGGAAACAGGCGTCCGGGTTGGCCAGCTCCATGAGCTTCTCGTCCACCTGGTAGGGCTCGAGCGCGTCGAGCCGCTCGTCGTGGTCGGTGTCGCCCATGGACACCCAGGTGTCGGTGATCACGCAGTCGGCGCCGCGCACCGCCTCGCGCGGGTCGCGGGTGGTCATCACCTGGCCCTGCTGCTCCTGGGCGCGGGCGAGGTCCACGAGGTCCGGGTGGTAGACGGCGGGGCTGGCGATGTTCAGCCGAAAGCCGAGCTTCGGCGCGGCGTGGATGAAGCTGGCGCACACGTTGTTGCCGTCGCCGATCCAGGCGAGGGTCTTGCCCTCCACCCGGCCACGGTGCTCCTCGAAGGTCATCAGGTCGGCGAGGATCTGGCAGGGGTGGCCCTTGTCCGAGAGGCCGTTGATCACCGGCACGGTGGCCGAGAGCGCCAGGCGCTCCACGTCCTCGTGGTAGTTGGCCCGGATCATGATGGCGTCGACCATGCGCGAGAGCACGCGGGCGGTGTCCTCGATCGGCTCGCCGCGGCCGAGCTGCATCTCCGCGGCGTTGGAGATGATCACGTCGCCGCCCAGCTGGCGCATGGCCGCGTCGAAGGAGAAGCGGGTCCGGGTGGAGTGCTTCTCGAAGATCATGGCCAGCGTCCGGCCGTCGGCGGGGCGGTCGGCGTCGGGGCGGCCCTTGGGCCAGCCCAGGCGCGCGGCCTTGCGGGCCTTGGCGTCGTCGAGGATGGCGCGGAGGTCCGAGCCCTCGAGCCGCCAGAGGTCGAGGAAGTGGCGGATCTGGCTCATGCCGCCGCCTGCGCCTTGGCCCGGGCGGCCTCGCAGGCCTTCTCCAGCTTCTGCATGGCCTCGCTGGCCTCCTCGATGGTGAGGACCAGGGGCGGCAGGAGCCGCACGCAGTTGTCGCCGCCGCCGGCGATCAGCAGGTGCTGGTCGCGGGCGTGCTGCATGAACTCGCGGTTCGGCGTGGCGAGCTTGACGCCGATCAGCAGGCCCTTGCCGCGGATGTCGAGCACGACGTCGGGGTAGCGGTCCTTCAGGCCGGAGAGCTGCTGGGTGAAGTAGCCGGCCACCTCGCGCACGTGGGCGAGCAGTTCGGGCTTCACCAGCTCCTCGAACGAGGCGACGCCGACGGCCATGGCCAGCGGATTGCCGCCGTAGGTGGAGCCGTGGGAGCCCGGGCCCATGCCCTTGGCCGCGTTGATGGTCGCCAGGCACGCGCCCACCGGGAAGCCGCCGCCGAGCGCCTTGGCCACCGCCATGATGTCGGGATCGGCGCCGCCCTCGGCCCATTCGTAGGCGAAGAGCTTGCCGGTCCGGCCGAGGCCGCACTGGATCTCGTCGTAGATCAGGAGCGTGCCGGTCTCGTCGCAGAGCTGGCGGATCTCGCGCAGCTGGGCTTCCGTCCAGGACCGGGCGCCGCCCTCGCCCTGCACGGGCTCCAGCAGGATGGCCGCGGTGGTCGGGCCGACGAGCGCCTTCAGGCCCTCGAGGTCGCCGAACTTGGCGCCGACGAAGCCGGGGGGCGGCGGGCCGAAGCCCTCCACATAGCTCGGGTTGTTGGCCGCGAAGATCGCCGCGATCGTCCGGCCGTGGAACGAGCCGTCGAAGCCGATGATGTCGATCCGCTCGGGGTTTCCGTTCGCCCAGTGGTGCTTGCGCGCGGTCTTGATGGCGCACTCGATCGCCTCGGCGCCGGAGTTGGTGAAGAACACCACGTCGGCGAAGGTCGCGTCGGTCAGCATCCCCGCCAGCTTCTCCTGGTTGGGAATCCTGAAGATGTTGGAGGTGTGCCAGAGCTTCTCGGCCTGGTCCTTCACCGCCTGCACCAGCTTGGGGTGGCTGTGGCCCAGCGCGGTCACCGCGATGCCGGCCATGCAGTCGAGGTATTCCTCGCCCTCGGTGGTGTAGAGGCGCACGCCCTCGCCTCGCTCGAACGCCAGCGGGGCGCGTGCGTAGACGCCCATGATGTGGTCGCTGGGAACGGCGGAAGCGGTGGTCGTCTGCGTCACCGAAGGAGCCCTCCAAAACGGAGCGTCCCCGCCGCTTGCGCGCCGGGGACCGGAAGGCTTGGCGTTTTCGTCCTCTAACGCCGGTGTGTCAATCGCGCCGGCGTGACAGCGTCCGGCGCCCGGCGACCGGCTGCGCCTAGGTCTTGATCTTGTAGCCCACCTCGAACATCCGCAGGCAGGCCCAGCCGGTGGCCAGGACGAGCGCCACGGTCATGGCCACGCCGATCCTCAGGTCGCTCTCCGCCTGGCCGACGAAGCCGTAGCGGAAGCCGTCGATCAGATAGAAGAACGGGTTGAAGTGGCTGGCCGAGCGGAACGGCTCGGGCAGGCGCTCCACGAGGTAGAAGGTGCCCGACAGGAAGGTCATCGGCATGATGACGAAGTTGGTCACCGCCGCCATGTGGTCGAACTTCTCGGCCCACAGCCCGGCCATGATGCCGATGAAGCCCATGATGAAGGCGGCGCCCAGGCCGAAGACCAGGATCGCCCAGGGCTGGGCGACCGGCAGGCGGGCGAACGGCAGGACGGCCACGAGGCTGACGGCGCCCACGACGATGCCGCGGGTGGCCGCGCCGAGGCCGAAGCCCACCACGTGCTCGCCGGGCGTCAGCGGCGGCGTCAGGAAGTCGCCCATCAGCCCGTTGAACTTCGCCTGCAGCAGGCTCGACGAGGAGTTGGCGAAGGCGTTGGACAGGATCTGCATCATGATCAGGCCAGGCGCCACGAAGGTCCCGTAGTCGACGCCATGCACGGCGCGGCCGCCGCCCACCGCGACCACGAAGACCAGCATGTAGAGCAGGGCCGTCACCACGGGCGCGGCGAGCGTCTGCATGCCGACCTTCATGAAGCGGCGGATCTCGCGCAGATAGAGGGTCTTCAGCCCCACCCAGTTCACGCCCGGATACTCCCGGGGCTGGGGCGGCGAAACGGCGTCGGCGGCGGCCATGTCCTTCATGCCTGCTGATGTGCGCCGCCTGCGCGCAAGCCGCAAGCCTGCGACAAAAACGCTGGCTGATGACGCTACATCTAGTTCCTGTGGACAAGCCCAAGGGCGCCTATTGTGGGCCTTAAGGAGTTGTTTACTACTGATGGTGGTTGGTAGGCGCTGAGGCTGCTCAACGCCACAAGATGTTGATCCGAGACCGCGGGGGCGCGGCCGGATCCCTGGGCTGGGAGAGGCGAAATGGGTTGGACGGACGAGCGTGTCGAGCTGCTCAAGAAGCTCTGGCAAGACGGCCTCTCGGCCAGTCAGATCGCCAAGCAGCTGGGGGGCGTCACCCGCAACGCGGTGATCGGCAAGGTCCACCGCCTGGGCCTGTCGGGCCGGGCCACCCCGTCCAAGCCGGCCCGCACCGTCTTCAAGGCGCCGCGCCCGGCGCGCCCGGTGACGGCGGCCCCCTCGGCCCCGCGCCGCATCGCCGAGCCGCCGGCGCTGGCCGCCGCCCAGCCCTCGCCCGTGCGCTATGTGGAGGAGGCCCCGGGCACCGCCACGGTGCTGACGCTCGGCGCCCACATGTGCAAGTGGCCGATCGGCGATCCGGCCATGGACAACTTCACCTTCTGCGGCCGCCGGTCGGGAGAAGGCCCCTACTGCCACGAGCACAGCCAGGTGGCCTACCAGCCGGCCCAAACCAAGAAGAAGTCCAGCGCCGCCGAGCTCGCCCGGAGCCTGCGCCGCTACATCTGAGATCCGCCTTCGCGCGGTGAGTGATCCGTTGGGGATGGGGGCGCGTCCGGCTCGCGGCGGTTTTCCGCCAGCAGGCCGGGCGCGCCCTTTCCCGTTTCTGGCGGTGCGTCATTGGGTTTCGGGGCCCGCATGGCTAACTTCCCCCAATGAGCGAGCCCGCCCCTGAGTCCACCGCCGCCGAGAGCGGCAATGCGCGGCCGTATTCGGTCTCGGAGCTGGCGTTCGCGCTGAAGCGGACGCTGGAGGACGCCTATGGCTTCGTCCGGCTGCGGGGCGAGCTGTCCAAGGTCACCCACCACTCCAACGGCCACGTCTACCTGACCCTGAAGGACGAGCGCGCGGCCATCGACGGCGTGGTCTGGAAGGGCCAGGTGAGCCGGCTGCAGGTGCGCCCGCAGCAGGGCATGGAGGTGGTGGTCACCGGCAAGATCACCTCCTATCCGCAGGGCTCCCGCTACCAGATCGTCATCGAGACCATGGAGCCGGCGGGCGTCGGCGCCCTGCTGGCGCAGCTCGAGCGGCTGAAGGCCAAGCTGCAGGCCGAGGGGCTGTTCGAGGCTTCCCGGAAGCGCCCCCTGCCCGCCATGCCGGCGGTGGTGGGGGTGATCACCAGCCCGACCGGCGCGGTGATCCGCGACATCCTGCACCGGATCCGCGACCGCTGGCCCTGCCGCGTGGTGGTCTGGCCGGTGGTGGTGCAGGGCGACGCGGCCGCCGCCCAGGTCTGCGCGGCGATCCGGGGCTTCAATGCGCTCGAGCCCGGCGGGCCCATCCCCCGCCCCGACATCCTGATCGTCGCCCGCGGCGGCGGCTCGGTGGAGGATCTCTGGCCGTTCAACGACGAGACCCTGGCCCGCACCGTGGCGGCCGGGACCATCCCGCTGATCAGCGCGGTGGGCCACGAGACCGACACCACCCTGATCGACTTCGTCTCCGACCGCCGGGCGCCGACGCCCACGGCCGCGGCGGAGATGGCGACGCCGGTGCTGGCCGAGCTGCAGGCGCTGGTGAGCGACCTCGGCGCGCGGATGCACCGCTGCGGCGGGCGCGCGGTGGAGGACCGCCGGGGCCGGGTGCAGCACGCCGAGCGGGCGCTGCGGCGCGTGCCGGACCTCGTGGAGCTGGCGGTGCAGCGGTTCGGCATCGTCTCGGGCCGGCTGGGCGCGGGCCTGGCGAAGAACGCCGCGGCCCATGAGCGCGACCTGGTGCGCGTGGCCTCGCGGCTCTCGCCCCTGCTGCTGCAGCGGCCGCAGCAGGTGCAGAAGGACCGGCTGGAGGCCGTGGCCGTGCGCCTGCAGCCAGCGGCCGAACGGAAGCTGGAGCGGCTGTCGGAGCGGCTGACCGCGCTTTCCAAGCTGCACGCCTCGGTGGACCCCGAGCGCCCCCTGGAGCGCGGCTTCGCGCGGGTGACGCGGGCCGACGGCTCGATCGTCCGCCAGGGCGCGGCCCTGGCCAGCGGCGAGGCGGTCTCGATCAAGTTCGGCGACAAGGTGACCCGCGAGGCGGTGATCGACGGCGCCGGCCGGAGCGAGCCTCCGGCCGCGCCGAAGCCCGCCCGTGCGAAGCCGAAAGCCCCCTCACCCGCGCAGGGCGATCTGTTCTGAGGCGCGCCGGACGGTTATATCGGCAGCCATGAACGCCCACGACCGCGACTTCTCCGGCCAGGACCTCGCCAAGCTGCACTACGGCGACGGCGAGTTCGCCGTGCTGAAGCCCGGCCGCTACGTCATCTGCGCCGTCACCGGCAAGAAGATCCCCCTCGAGCAGCTCCGCTACTGGAGCGCCCCCCTGCAGGAGGCCTATGCGGGCCCCGCCGAGGCGCTGCAACGGTGGAAGGAAACCAACGGCTAGGACCGCTTGCGCTTGTAGAGTTCGCTCGGCCAGCGCTTGTGGACCCAGAACCACTCGGCCGGGCGCTCGCGGATGCGCGCCTCCATCCACGCGTTGATCGTGCGCACGCCGGCCTCGATGTCGGCGTTGCGGTCGCCGGTGTCGGTGAGCCGGATCGGCTCGTGGACGACGACCCGGAAGCGGGCCTTGTGCATGCGCTGCACGCTCATCGGCTGCAGCGGGATGCCGAAGCGCAGCGCGAAGGACGACGGCCCGGGCGCGGTGTGGGCGATGACGCCGAACAGGGGCGCGGCGATCCCGCCGTTGAACTTCTGGTCGTTCATCAGGGCGACGGACTCGCCGCGGGACAGCGCCCGCAGCAGCTCGCGCGCGCCGTCCGTCCCCTTGGGCGCGAACAACCGGACGCCATAGCGGAACCGGCTCCGCCGGATGCGCTCGTCCACATAGGGGTTGTTGGTCGCCCGGTAGGTGATCTGGCAGGTGACGCCCGAATGGATGATCACCGCCGGCATGATCTCGAACGACGAGAAGTGGCCGGAGATGAAGACCACCGGGCCGGCTCCGTCGCGGATGGCGGCCAGCCGCTCGGCCCCCACCACCTCCACGCGGGACGGGTCGGCGATAATCCGGTCCAGGATCGGGAACTCGGTGAACCAGCGGCCCGCATGCGCCCACTGCTCGGCGAGCAGGCCCTCGATCTCGGCGTCGGACTTCTCCGGGAAGGCGATCCGCAGGTTGGTCTCGGCGACCCGGTGGGCGCTGGTCAGCGGGCCGAGCCTGGTGAACAGCCAGGCGCCGAAATCCGACACGGCGTCGATCGGGAAGGCGCGGGCCAGCGCCTCGGCCACGTCGTAGGCGAAGGCCTCCAGCCGCCACGCGATGTCCTGCCCCAGCGAGGGCTTCTTCTCCGCCATCCCGCCTAACTAGGGGGCGTCGGGCCTTCCGTCCAATTCGCGTGGCGCGCGACTTGCGGCGTGGACGGCCAAATGTCCCGGCATGGGACGGGGATGATGGGGTTGGCGTCATGAGCAGCGAGATCGACGTTCACCTGGGGCGCAGGCTGCGGCGCCGGCGCCGCCTGCTGGGGCTGACCCAGCAGCAGCTGGCGGCGGTCTGCGGCGTGCGCTTCCAGCAGATCCAGAAGTACGAGTGCGCGGCCAACCGCATGTCGGCCGCCCGCCTCTGGCAGCTCTCCGAGGTGCTCGAGGTGCCGGTGAGCTACTTCTACGAGGGCCTCTCCCAGGCCCAGCGAGAACTGCATGCGGCGGCGGGCGAAGGCGGCGGCGAGATGTTCGCCCGCAAGGAGACGCGAGACCTGATCCACGCCTACTACCAGCTGGGCGAGCGGCCGCGCCGCCGGCTGCTGGACCTCGCCAAGTCGCTCAACGGCGAGGCGGAAGGCTGATAAAGGGCGGGCCATGCCCGCCCTCTCCCCTGACAAGATCGCCGAGCTCGACGCCTTCCTGCTCGAGCTCAACCGGGTGGCCGCCGAGGCCACCCTGCCCATGTTCCGCGCCGAGCACGGCATGGTCGACAAGGGCGGCGTGAAGGGCTTCGATCCCGTCACCGAGGCCGACAAGGGCGCCGAGCGCGCCATCCGCAAGCTGGTCGCCGAGCGCTACCCCGACCATGGCGTGATCGGCGAGGAGTACGGCGAGGACCGGCCCGAAGCCGAGTTCGTCTGGATCACCGACCCGGTTGACGGCACCCGGGCCTTCATCGCCGGCCTGCCGCTCTGGTGCACGCTGATCGGCCTGCGGGTTGAGGGCCGCCAGGTGCTGGGTTCGATCGCCCAGCCCTATCTCGACGAGGTCTATGTGGGGACGCCGCAAGGCTCGCGGCTGGCGGCGCGGGGCGGCGTCTGGCCGCTGAAGGTCCGCTCCTGCCCGAAGCTGACCGACGCGGTCATCGCCACCACCGATCCGGAGGGCTGCTTCGACGGCGCCGAGCACGGCGCCTGGACCCAGGTGCGGGCGGCGGCGAGGCTCGCCCGGCTGGGCTGCGACGCCTACGCCTACGCCATGGTCGCCACCGGCCAGATCGACCTCGTGGTCGAGGCCGGCCTGCAGCCCTGGGACGTGGCCGGCCTCGCCCCGCTCATCGAGGGCGCCGGGGGCGTCGTGACCGACTGGCGCGGACGCCCCATGCCCGAGCGGGGCGGACAGGTGGCGATCGCCGGCGACCGCGCCTGCCTGGAGGAGGCGCTGGTCGCCCTGAAGCGATCGGCCAAATAGGCTAGACGGTCGCCGGCTTCTTCGCGCCGGCCTTGGGGGCGGCGGGCTTCTTGGCCGCGGCCTTCGGCGCAGCGGGCTTCTTGGCGGCGGCCGGCTTGGCCGCGGCGGCGGGCTTCGCAGCCGGCTTGCCGGCAGGCTTGGCGACGGCCTTCGGGGCGGCGGCCTTGGCGGCCGGCTTGGCGGCCTTGGGCGCGGCGGTTGTCTTGGCCGGAGCCTTGGCGGCGGGCTTCGCAGCCGCCTTCGGCGCAGCGGCCTTGGCCGGCGCCGGCTTGGCCACGGCCTTGGCGGCCGGCTTCTTCGCCGCAGCGGGCTTCGCAGCCGTCTTCGCCACCTTGGGAGCCGCAGCCTTCGGAGCCGCGGGCTTCGGGGCAGGCTTGGCGGCGGCCTTGGGCGCAGCGGACTTGGCGGCAGGCTTCTTCGCCGCCGGCTTCTTCGCGGCCGCGGGCTTGGCGGCCGGGGCGGCGGCGGTCACGGGCGCGGCAGGCGCACTGGCCGCAGGCTGCGGAGCGGGCGCGGGCTTGGGGGCTTCGGCGGGCTTCGGCGCAGGCGCCGCAGCGGTCGGCTTCGGCGCTTCGGCAGGCTTCGGCGCGGTGCGGCCGGTCAGCATGTCGAACGCCTTCAGGAAGATGTTACGCATCTCGTCGGTCTCCATCAGGATTTCGTGGTAGGCGCCGGGGACGTTGACGAACTTTCCCTGCGGCAGGTGTCGGGCGGCGGCCGCCTGGGCGGCGTTGTCCACCAGCTTCTCTTCCCCGGCCGAGACGATGGTCACGGGCGTGGTCACCTCGCGCAGGCGCTCGGGCCTGGCGAGGAAGGCGGTGGCGCGGAAGGCGAAGTCGAGCCAGCCCCAGGTGGGCTGCCCCAGGGCGAGGTCCGGGTGCTCGGCGACGATGGCGCAGTTGCGGGCGAAGCGCGCCCGGTCGTGCGTCAGGATGTTGGTCTCGAAGTCGTCCTCGGGGGCGGCCCGACGGACGTCGCGGACGTAGCGCGCCGCGCGGCCGGCGAGCACCTGCAGCCGGGCCATGACCTTGGCCTGGCCCGGCGGGGTCTTGCCGGTCTGCACGCCCAGCATCGGCGCGGAAAGCAGGGCGCCGGCGAAGCGGTTCTCGCCATGCGCCAGGGCCAGCAGGGTCAGGCAGCCGCCCATGGAGTGGCCCACCGCCAGCCAGGGGGCCGGCAGCCGGGCGGCGAAGGCGCCCAGCAGGGCGCGGTAGTCGTCGAGGAACGCCCTGTAGCCGTTGGCGTGGCCCTTGAGCCGGTCGGCGAGCTCACGATGCGACAGCCCCTGGCCGCGCCAGTCGTGGACCAGCACCACGAAGCCGCGGGCGCGGAAGTCCTCGATGGTCTCGAAGTACTTCTCGATGGGCTCGGTGCGGCCGCCGGACAGAACGACCGAGCCGCGCGGCGTCCCTTCCGGCCGGAACAGGGCCGCGCGCAGCTTCGCCCCGCCGTGGCCGACGAACCACTCGGCCGACCCGCCGGCGGGGACCGGATTGTCGCGTGTCGGAAACAGGGGCGCCGGCTCGGCCATGGGCGTCCCTTAGCCCGTGCTGGAAAACAGAGATTGAATCTGCGGCAGGAGCTTCATGGCCAGCCCCATGTCGGAGAGCTTGAGTCGGCCGGTCATCACCGCGCGCATCGGATCGAGCTCGCCCTTGCCGAGCGCCTCCAGGTCCTTGCGCGCCACGCGCACCACGAGGTCGGCCGGCAGGTCGCCGTTGCTGACCTCATTGCCCTGGATGTGGATGAACCCCTCACCCTTCAGGTCGAGCTTGATGGACCGCTCGAGGGCAGCGCCGGACGCCGCCGCGCGGCGGATCCGATCCGTGATCTCCTCGATGGTCGCCATGCCCCCCGGCCTCCCGACTCACCGTCGAGCTTCGCTTTGCAGGCGAGCGAAGTAAACCGTCAGGGTTGCGTTGCGGAAGGTTTCACGAACCTCAGCGTCATTCGGTCGCTCTCGCCGATGGCGTCGTAGGGGGCGTGGTCGAAACTGGCGTCGTCCGGCTGGCCGCGCGGGCTGGAGCGGCGCACGGGCGGCAGGGTCCAGACACCGAAGGGATGGTCCTTGGTGTCCTTTGGATTGGCGTTGATCTCGCTGGCCGCGGCGAGCTGGAAGCCGGCCTCCTCCGCGAGCTTGATCACATAGGGCTGCTGCACGTAGCCGTCGGCGGCCAGCACGTCCTGCACCGCGCCGATGTTCGCCCGGTGCTCCTCGACGCCCAGCACGCCGCCCGGCTTCAGGGCGGCGAAGGCGTCGCGGAACGCCTTCTCCGCGATGCCGGCGGCCATCCAGTTGTGCAAGTTGCGCAGGAAGAGGACGAGGTCGGCGGTCCCGGCCGGCGCTACCGGGCCGCTGGTCGGGCCGAAGGCGGTGATCTCCACCTGACCGTAGAGCCGGGGCTTGTCGGCGAGCTTCCGGCGATAGGCGTCCACCGCCTGGGCGGCCACCGGATCGGCCGGATCGGTCTGCAGGTTGGCGGCATAGAGCTTGCCGCCCGTGGCCGCCAGGAACGGGGCGACGATGTCGGTGTACCAGCCGGCGCCCGGCCAGAACTCCACCACCGTGTGCCCGGGCTTCAGGCCCCAGAACTTCAGGCTCTCGACGGGATGGCGCCAGGCGTCGCGGGCCCGGTCGGCGGGCGGCCGCCAGTCGCCGGCCACCGCGCCCTCGATGGTGGCCGGACCGCCGGAGGCCGCGGCCTTCTTGGCCGGAGCCTCGGCCGCGCCACGCGGACTGCAGGCGCCGAGCGCCACGGCGCCCAGCAGCACGAAGCGGCGGGAAAGGTAGGGAATGGGGCGCGCCAAATCGACCTCGTCACGCCCCCCGGCATCTGACATCGGCAGCCGGAGTAGCCTGCGCCGCAGCGGCGGTCAAAGCCGCAGCGTCACGAAGGCTTCACGAAGCGGAGCGTCATGCGGTCGCTCTCGCCGATGGCGTCGTACTTGCTGCGGTCGAAGCTGGGATCGGCCGGCTGGCCGCCGGGCGCGGTGCGGCGCGTCGGCGGCAGGGTCCAGACACCGAAGGGATGGTCCTTGGTGTCCTTCGGGTTGGCGTTGACCTCGGACTGGGCGGCGAGCTTGAAGCCGGCCTTCTCGGCGGCGGCGACCACGGACTTCACGGCCACATAGCCGTCCGTCACGCCGGGCTTCTCCGGACGCGGGTCGGCGCGGTGCTCCTCAACGGCCAGGACGCCGCCGGGCTTCAGCACGTCGAAGGCGTCCTTCATCACCTTGTCCAGCATGCCCTGCTGGAACATGAAGTTGTGGATGTTGCGGGCGGTGATGACCATGTCCGCCGATCCCGGCGCGCCGAGCGGTCCGGACTGCGGCCCGAAGTTCACCACCTTCACCGGCCCCCACTTGGCGGCGTCGGCGTACTTGGCCTCGAAGTCGGCGCGGCCCTTCTTCGCACCTTCCGAGATGTTGGGATTGGCGAGGTCGGCGCCGGTGGTGACGTAGGTCCCGCCGGTGGCCTTCGCGTAGGGCGCGAGGATCTCCGTCCAGTAGCCCGAGCCGGGCGACAGCTCGATCACCGTCTGGCGCGGCTTGAGGCCCCAGAAGGCCAGGGTCTCGGCCGGGTGGCGCCACTGGTCGCGGGCCCGGTGCTCGGCGGCCCGGGCCGGGTTGTCCACGGCCGTCTTCAGCTGGGCGTCGGCCGCCTGGGCGGGCGCGGCGGCGACCGTGACGGCGAGGGCGGACGCGGCGAGGAGGGCGCGGAGCATGGCGGTTTCATCCCAATCAGCAGCCAGCGGGGCCTGGCTTTTCGGGCGCCACCCTCGCGTGCGGGACGGCGGCTGGCAAGGCCCCGATTGGGCTCTTGAACCCGCAGGCGCGCGCCCTACCTCTACTGGCGGAAGGCGCTGGATGTCCGGGCCTTCCGGGGCGCCGCGCGAGGCCTGATGGCTCGCCGACAGCTCCGAAAACGCAACCTTGCTTGTCAAGAAGGATGTGACCGCATGCGTACGATCGACTTCTCCCCCCTCTATCGCTCCGTCGTGGGCTTCGACCGGCTGGCCGACCTGCTCGAGTCCGCCACCACCGAGGCCGCCACGGGCTATCCGCCCTACAACATCGAGCGGACCGACGAGAACGCCTACCGCATCGAGATCGCGGTGGCCGGCTTCCGTCCGGAAGAGCTCAATGTCGAGGTGAAGGAGAACCTCCTCACCGTCCAGGGCCGCAAGGCCGCCAACGACGAGACCCGCCGCTACCTGCACCGCGGCCTGGCCGAGCGCAATTTCGAGCGCCGGTTCCAGCTGGCCGACTACGTGGTGGTGACGGACGCCAACCTCGCCGACGGCCTGCTCTCCATCTCGCTGAAGCGCGAGCTTCCGGAAGCCCTGAAGCCGCGCCGGATCGAGATCGGCTCGGGCAAGTCCCCGCTGATCGAAGGCGAAAAGGCCGCGTAAGGCCGAAAGCCTCTCAGCCCGAACATGGGGCGGTCCCGCGAGGGGCCGCCCTTTTTCGTTTTCAGATGATGTCTTCCAGCCCGCGGGCGCCCTGGCGGATGACGCCGGCGAAGTTGGCCTGGCGCAGCAGCGCGCCGGTGAAGTTCGCCCGGCTGACGTCGGCGTTGGTCAGGTTGGCCTGGTGCAGGTCGGCGCGGGCGAGGTCGGCGCTCTTCAGGTTCGCGCCGGTGAGGTCGGCCGGCAGCACGCGGTTGGGGCCGATCAGCAGCGGCCCCATCAGGGCGTCGCGCAGGTCGGCGCCGGCGAGCTTGGCCCCCACGAGGCGCGCGCCGCGCAGGTCGGCCCGGCGCAGGTTGCAGTTGCGCAGGTCGGAGCCCTCGAGGTGGGCGCCCTGGAGCTGCACGCCCTCCATGTCGAGGCCGTAGAACACCGCGCCCTTGGCCGAGAGCGCCGTCAGGTTGAAGCCGCGGATGCTGGCCAGCGCCCGCAGGTCGGCGTTGTTGAACGACGAGGGGTGGCCCTCCGCCCCGCCGGTGGCGCACCAGCGGGCATGCTCGCGGATCATGATCTCGTAGGGCAGGTCGGCCGCAGGGATGCCAGCCGGTTCGTCGGTGAGCACGCCCTTCAGGTTGGCGTCCATGACGTTCCAGGCGGCGGTCTTGGCGCCCACCAGGACCGCGTCCTGCAGGTCGGCGCCGGCGAGGTCGGCGCCCGAGAGGTCCGCGCCGGAGAGGTTGGCGCCCTTCATCTGGGCCTGCTTGAGGTTGGCCCGGATCAGCTTGGCGTCCTTCAGCACCGCGTCGGTGAAGTCGGCCTTCTGGGCCATGACCCCGGAGAGCCTGGAACGCTCCAGGTTGGCGCCGGCCAGGATCGCGCCGGCCACCTCGCCCGGCCGGGCGGTGGGCTCCAGGCGGCGGAAGCCCTCCTTGCGGTCGGCGGCGGCGAGCGAACCCTCCCGCAGGTCGGCCTCGAAGAGGTCGGCGCCGGTCAGGTTGGCGTTGCGCAGGCAGGCGCCACGCAGGTCGGCGCGCCGCAGCGAGGCCTCGCTGAGGTCGGCGTGCTGCAGGTCGGCGCCGAAGAAGGTGGCGTGGTCGAGCCTGGCGCCCTTCATCCTGCAGTCCTGCAAGACGGCGCCGGTGAAATCGGCGTTGCAGAGGTTCTTGCCGCGCAGGTCGAGGTTGGAGAGGTCGGTCCAGGCGAACACCGCCCGCGCCCCGCCCGGCTTCGAGCTCCACAGGCGGTCGTGCTTGGTGGCGATGGCGTTCAGCTCCGCCTGGGTGAGGCGGCGGGTCAGCATGCTGTTGGCAGGTGCGACGGCCATGACCCGCGACCCTAGGGCCCTCGCGCTTAACGGAGGATTTCCAACGCCTTAGGTTCCGGCCGGTCGGTACGCGGCATAGAGCCGCCCGGCCTCGTCGGCGAGCAGCCCCGTCTCGACCGTGACGCCGGCCGCGCGCAGGCGCTCGGCCCCCTGTCCCGCGGCGAAGACGGACGGGTCCTCGCAGGCCACCACCACGCGGGTCACGCCGGCCGAGACCAAGCGCGCGGAGCAGGCGGGCGCGCCGGACGAGCGCGCGCCGCAGGGCTCCAGGGTGACATAGGCCGTGGCGCCTCTCGCCGCCTCGCCCGCCTGGGACAGCGCCAGCTCCTCGGCGTGCGGCCGGCCGCCCTCGCCGGTGACGCCCTCGCCCGCCACCCGGCCCTCACGGACGATGACGCAACCGACCGACGGGTTCTCGCCCGTGCGGCCCACGTGGGTCTGGGCGAGCGCGATGGCGCGGCGCATGTGGGTCTCGTCGGAGGTCATCGGCGCACCATGGGGCCTCGCTCATGCCCCCTCAAGGTCGCGCTTGAGGCGGGCGAGCAGTTCCACGGACCCCTGGGCGTAGGGCGAGATCCAGCGGTCGTAGATGTCCCTGAAGGGCGCGGCGTTCAGGTCGTTCCAGCGGGTGCGGCCCTCCCGGCGGGCGATCAGCAGGCCCGCCCGCTCCAGCACGCCGATGTGCTGCATGACCGTGCAGCGGTCGAGGACGCCCTCGAAGGCCTCGCACAGCTCGCCCGTGGTCCGCGACCGGGTCTTCAGCAGGTCCAGGATCCGGCGGCGGCGGGAATCCGCCAGGGCCCTGAAGACGAGGTCGTCGCTGTCGGCTGTTGACATGTTATATTTTTATAACATAAATGGCTGGCGATTCGCAACCGGAGGCAGGTCCGATGGAGCCGAAATTCCAGGTGCAGCTGAAGATCCGGAAGCCGGTGTCGGAGGTGTTCGACGCCGTCGTCAGGCCCGAGAAGCTGACGGGCTATTTCATCCAGACCTCGAGCGGCCCGCTAGTCGAAGGCGCAGTGGTGAAATGGAGCTTCGCCGAGGCGCCCGAGCCCTTCGACGTGAAGGTGCGCGAGGTGGTGGCGGACGAGCGGATCGTCTTCGAATGGCCGGCCGACGGCGGCTACGACACGCGTGTGGAGATGGTGTTCCGGCCGCTGGACGGCGGTAACACCATGGTCCAGATCCGCGAGACCGGCTGGCCCGTGGACGAGGCCGGGATCAAGTCGTCCTACGACAACGCCGGCGGCTGGATGCACATGCTCTGCTGCCTGAAGGCCTACCTCGAGTACGGGATCAACCTGCGGGCCGGCGGCGCCTTCTAGAGTGGCGGCAGCGGCGTGGCGCGGGCCTCGTCGAGGTAGCGGGCGGCGGTGGGCTTCAGGTTCGCGTCGAGCTCGATCAGCAGCGGGTTGCCGGTGGGGATCTCCACCCCGACGATGGCCTCGTCGGCGACCTTGAACAGCAGCTTCACGATGGCGCGCAGCGAGTTGCCGTGGGCGGCGATCAGCAGGGTCTTGCCGGCCTTGAGCTGCGGCGCGATCTCGGCCTCCCAGTAGGGCTGCACGCGCTCGAGCGTGGTCTTCAGGCTCTCGGTCGCCGGCAGGTCGACGCCCGCGTACCGGCGGTCCTTCGAGAAGTCGTACTCGCCGCCCGGGGCAAGTTCCGGCGGCGGGACGTCGTACGACCGGCGCCAGACCTTCACCTGCTCCTCGCCGTGCTTCTCGGCGGTCTCGGCCTTGTTGAGGCCGGTCAGGCCGCCGTAGTGGCGCTCGTTCAGCCGCCAGTCCTTCACCTCGGGCACATAGGCCTGGCCGGCGGCGTGGAGCGCGATCCAGGAGGTGCGGATCGCCCGCGTCTGGACGGAGGTGTAGCAGCCGTCGAGCAGGACGCCGGCGGCCTTGATCAGTTCGCCGCCCTTCTTCGCCTCGGCCTCGCCCTGCGGCGTGAGGTCGACGTCCACCCAGCCGGTGAAGCGGTTCTCGAGGTTCCACTGGCTCTGGCCGTGGCGGAGCAGGATGAGCGTCGGCAAGTGGGACCTCCTTCGATGCGGACCCGAGCGGCTAGGGCGCGGGGCGTTGGCCGTCAAGCGCCGAAGCCGCTATAGGGCGGTGATGCTCGACCGCCTCTACCTGCCGATCCTGGGGCTCGCCGCCGTTCTGGTGATCGCCCTGGCCATGGTCTGGCCGCAGGGCTACGGCGCGCGCTCGCCGGGCCCCTTCGGCCACACGCCCGTCCAGCAGACGCCGGAGATGAAGGCCGCCATGAAGCGTGAGCACGAGGCCGCGCAGGCCCGCGCCAGCCAGGCGCGGGAGGCGGTCCGCGACCTGCAGGCCCAGGCCATCGCGCCGACCCAATGAGCGACTTCGACGCCATCGCCGTGGGTCGCCGGGTGCTCGCGCAGGAGGCCGAGGCGCTGTCGGTCCAGGCCCGTGGGCTGGACGAGCGGTTCGGCCGAGCGGTCGACCTGCTGTTCGCCGCCAAGGGCCGGATCATCTGCACCGGCATGGGCAAGGCCGGCCACGTGGCGCGCAAGATCGCCGCCACCTTCGCCTCGACCGGCTCGCCGGCGCTGTTCGTCCACCCGGCGGAGGCCAGCCACGGCGACCTCGGCATGGTCACCGGCGACGACGTGATCCTGGCGCTGTCCAAGTCCGGGGAATCCCGCGAGCTGGCCGACATCCTGGCCTACGCCACCCGCTTCGCCATCCCGCTGATCGCCATCACCGCCCAGCCGCAGAGCGCGTTGGGCCGGGCCGCCGAGGTGGTCCTGCCGCTGGCCGACGCCGCCGAGGCGACCGCCGAGGTCAGCGCGCCGACCACCTCCACCACCCTGCAGATCGCGCTGGGCGACGCGCTGGCCGTGGCGCTGCTGGAGCGGCGGGGCTTCAAGCCCACCGACTTCCACGTCTTCCATCCGGGCGGGAAGCTGGGGGCGATGCTACGGACCGCGGGCTCGCTGATGCACGGCGCCGAAGAGCTGCCGCTGGTGGGCGAGGCCACCCCGATGCGCGAGGCCCTGCTGGTGATGACCGAGAAGCGCTGGGGGATTGTCGGCGTCACCGACGCGGAGGGGCGGCTGGCCGGCGCCATCACCGACGGCGACCTTCGCCGGCACATCGAGGGCCTGATGGACCACACCGCCGGCGAGGTGATGACGCCGGGCCCGAAGAAGACCGTGCCGCCGGACATGCTGGCCTCGGAGGCGCTGGCCCTGATGAGCGACCCGGCGCCGGCCGTGACCGTGCTGTTCGTCGTGGAGGACGGGCGACCGGTGGGCATCCTGCACGTGCACGACATCCTTCGCGCCGGGGTGATGTAACACCGCGCCCAACCCCAAGACGGGGAGAAGCGGCACGAAACGTCACCGTGAGCGTTGAAAGTGGCCTTGGGGCCTTCCGCTCATTAAAGACACCCAACGCCGTTTTCCCGGAGTTCCGATGCTGCCTGCTCCCCGCGCCGACCTCGCCCCCAACACCTTCGACTACGAAGTCATGCCGCTGGTGAAGGCCACCGGCTTCCGCGAGTACGACGCGCGCTGGCTGTTCGGGCCGGAGATCAACCTCCTGGGCGTGCAGGCCCTGGGCCTGGGCCTGGGCACCTACATCCACGAGCTCGGCCAGACCCGCATCGTGGTCGGCCACGACTACCGGTCCTATTCGCTGTCCATCAAGCAGGCCCTGACCATCGGCCTGGTGGCGGCCGGCTGCGAGGTGATCGACATCGGCCTGGCCACCTCGCCCATGGCCTATTTCGCCCAGTTCGACCTGGACGCGCCCTGCGTGGCCATGGTCACCGCCAGCCACAACGAGAACGGCTGGACCGGGGTGAAGATGGGGGCCCAGCGTCCGCTCACCTTCGGGCCCGACGAGATGGGCCGGCTGAAGGAGATCGTGCTCGGCGGGACCTGGAAGCAGCGGCCGGGCGGCTCGGTGGCGCACATCGACGGCGTGCGCGAACGCTACATCGCCGACGCGGCGAGCCGGGCGCAGATCAGCCGACCGCTGAAGGTGATCGCCGCCTGCGGCAACGGCACGGCGGGCGCCTTCGCCCCCGAGGCCCTGCGCCGGATGGGCGTGGCCGAGGTCATCGAGATGGACTGCGACCTCGACTGGAACTTCCCCAAGTACAACCCGAACCCCGAGGACCACCACATGCTATCGGAGATGGCCAAGGCCGTCCGCGAGCACGGTGCGGACCTGTGCCTCGGCTTCGACGGCGACGGCGACCGCTGCGGGGTGGTGGACGACGAGGGCGAGGAGATCTTCGCCGACAAGATCGGCCTGATGCTGGCGCGCGACCTGTCGCAGCTGCACAAGGACGCGACCTTCGTGGTCGACGTGAAGTCCACGGGCCTGTTCGCCACGGACGAGGTGCTGAAGGCCAACGGCGCCACGACCGTCTACTGGAAGACCGGCCACTCCTACATCAAGCGCAAGACCGCCGAGTTGGGCGCCCTGGCCGGGTTCGAGAAGAGCGGCCACTTCTTCTTCAACCCGCCGATCGGCCGGGGCTACGACGACGGCATCGTGGCGGCCGCCGCGATCCTGGCCATGCTCGACCGCAATCCGGGCAAGAAGCTGTCGGACCTGAAGAAGGCCCTGCCCGTCGCCTACACCTCGCTGACCATGAGCCCGCACTGCGCCGACGAGGAGAAGTACGGCGTCGTCGAGGACGTGGTCCGGGAATACACCGAGTTCGCCAAGGGCGGCGGCAAGATCCTGGGCCGTGAGATCGTCGACGTGATCACCGTCAACGGTGTCCGCGTGGCGCTGGAGGACGGCTCCTGGGTGCTGGTGCGGGCCTCGTCCAACAAGCCCGAGATCGTGGTCGTCGTGGAGAGCTCCCGGAGCGAGGACGACATGCGCGCCCTGTTCCGCGAGGAGGTGAAGCCGCGGCTCGCCCGACGGCCGCAGGTGGGGGCCTACAACCAGGAGATCTGAGGGCGCCAATTTTGCAGCGTCCCGCTCCCGTTGTGCCGCTGTGAACCAGCGGCCTGTTGTGATGCCCGCGCCTGCGTGGTGAAAGGCGCTCGAACTCGAGTTGGGGATAACCAGCCATGCACGTGGCGATGATCGGCACCGGCTATGTGGGCCTGGTGAGCGGCGCCTGTTTCGCGGACTTCGGCCACACGGTCACCTGCATCGACAAGGACGCCTCGAAGATCGAGCGGCTGAAGGCGGGCGGGATCCCGATCTATGAGCCGGGGCTGGACGTGCTGGTGGCCCAGAACGTCAAGGCCGGGCGGCTGTTCTTCGCCACCGAGGCGGCCGAGGCGGTGAAGCAGGCGGACGCGGTGTTCATCGCCGTGGGCACGCCCTCGCGCCGCGGCGACGGCCACGCCGACCTCTCCTACGTCTACGCCGCCGCCGAGGAGATCGCGGGCCTGGTGGACGGCTTCACCGTGGTGGTCACCAAGTCCACGGTGCCGGTCGGCACGGGCGACGAGATCGAGAAGATCTTCAAGCGCGTGCGGCCCGACGCCGACGTGGCGGTGGTGTCGAACCCCGAGTTCCTGCGCGAGGGCGCGGCGATCGAGGACTTCAAGCGGCCGGACCGGGTCGTGGTGGGCACCGACGACGACCGGGCCCGCGCGGTGATGCGCGAGCTCTACCGGCCGCTCTATCTCAACGAGACGCCGATCCAGTTCACCGGCCGGCGCACCAGCGAGCTGATCAAGTACGCGGGCAACGCCTTCCTCGCCATGAAGATCACCTTCATCAACGAGATGGCCGACCTCTGCGAGGCGGTGGGCGCCGATGTGCAGCAGGTGGCCAAGGGGATCGGCCTCGACGGCCGGATCGGCGGCAAGTTCCTGAACGCTGGCCCCGGCTACGGCGGCTCCTGCTTCCCCAAGGACACCCTGGCCCTGGTGCGCACCGCCCGCGACGCGGGCTCGCCTGTGGAGCTGATCGAGACCACCGTGCGGGTAAACGACGCGCGCAAGAAGGCCATGGCCCAGAAGGTCATCAAGGCGGTGAACGGCCAGGATCTGTCGGGCAAGACGATCGGGGTGCTGGGCCTGACCTTCAAGCCGAACACCGACGACATGCGCGACGCGCCCAGCCTGGACATCGTGCCGGCCCTGCAGGCGGCGGGCGCGCGGGTGCAGGCCTTCGACCCGGAAGGGCACGAGGCGACGCACATGCTGAAGGACGTGGACTTCAAGACCGACCCCTACGCGGTGGCCGAGGGCGCCGACGCGCTGGTGATCATCACCGAATGGGATCAGTTCCGGGCGCTCGACCTCGACCGGATCAAGCTGCTGATGAACCGGCCGGTGCTCGTCGACCTGCGCAACATCTACAAGCCCGACGACATGAAGGCGCGCGGCTTCGCCTACACCAGCGTGGGGCGGCCGTAGCGACGGATCGCGGAGGCGGTGGCGGCCTAGAAGCCGCCGGAGCTCAGGTGGATCAGGAGCTGCCCTAGCCAGACCGCGCCGGCCCAGAAGGCGAGCGCCAGCAGAACGACGAAGGCCAGGCAGGCGACAGAGCTTACGCCCTTGCCGACCACCGGCCGCGCCGCCCCGCCGAAAGCGAGGTCGCGCCGCATGTTTCCTCCAACCCTGTTCGTTCGCCTGCGCCGGTCGAGCGGCGCAGCATGTGTCGATGCTGACACAAGCGTTCAGACTTGGGTAGGGTTGCCGCCACGGCGCCCCGGATCACGGGACAGTGTTCGGCCGCCGGGGGCGGCGCAGGCCCCTAGGCGGCGGCCTTCTTCACGGCGCCGGCGATCTCCTTGACCACCTGGTTGACCAGCTTCTCGTCGTCGCCCTCGGCCATGATGCGGATCAGGGGTTCGGTGCCCGACGCGCGGACCACGATGCGGCCCGAACCGTTCAGCTTCTGCTCGGCGTCGGCGAGAACCGCCTTCACCTGCTCGCTCTCCAGCGGCCTGCCGGCCGCGAAGCGGACGTTCTCCAGCCGCTGCGGCACCGGCTCGAACTGGCGGGCGAGCGCGCTCAGCGGCTGGTCGCTCTCCTTCAGCACGGCCAGCACCTGCAGGGCGGCCAGCAGGCCGTCGCCGGTGGTGGCGAAGTCGCGCAGGATGATGTGGCCGGACTGCTCGCCGCCGAGGTTGAAGCCGCCCTCGCGCATGCGGGCCATGACGTAGCGGTCGCCCACCTGGGTGCGCTCCAGCTTCAGCTTGCGGGCGGCCAGGTAGCGCTCGAGGCCCAGGTTGGACATCACCGTGGCCACCACGCCGCCGCCGGTCAGGCGGTCGCGCTTCGCCCAGTGATCGGCGATCAGGGCCATGATCTGGTCGCCGTCGACGACCTGACCCTTCTCGTCGCAGATCACCAAGCGGTCGGCGTCGCCGTCGAGGGCGATGCCGATGTCCGCGCGGTATTCCTTGACCGTCTTCTGCATCAGGCCGGGCTGGGTGGAGCCGACCTCGTCGTTGATGTTGAAGCCGTTGGGCGAGACACCGATGCGGATGACCTCGGCGCCCAGCTCGTAGAGCGCCTCGGGGGCCACCTTGTAGGCCGCGCCGTTGGCGCAATCGATCACCACCCGCATGCCGGTGAGGTTCAGCCGGCGGGGGAAGGTCGCCTTGGCGATCTCCACGTAGCGGGCCTGGCAGTCGTCGATCCGCTGCACGCGGCCGAGGCCTTCGGGTGTCGCGAGGCCCTCCTGCAGGCCCTGGTCCATGAGGGCCTCGATCTCCAGTTCGCGCTCGTCGGAGAGCTTGTAGCCATCGGGCCCGAACAGCTTGATGCCGTTGTCGGCGAAGTGGTTGTGCGAGGCGGAGATCATCACGCCCAGGTCGGCGCGCAGGCTGCGGGTCATCATCGCCACGCCCGGGGTCGGCAGCGGCCCGAACAGGCGCACGTCCATGCCCACGCTGGTGAAGCCCGCCACCAGCGCAGGCTCGATCATGTAGCCCGACAGCCGCGTGTCCTTGCCGATCACCACCAGGTGGCGGCGCTCGTCCTTGGACATGAACAGCTTGCCCGCCGCCATGCCGACCCTGAGCGCGACTTCCGCCGTCATGGGGTGCTTGTTCGCCTGGCCGCGGATGCCGTCAGTGCCGAAATAGGCGCGCTTGCTCATCGATTGCTCTCGAAACGATCCGAAACTCAGATTTAGTGGCCGGCAGCTTAGCCGATGCTAAAGGCCCAGCGTTACAGGCGTGAGCGCAGGTTCGCCCTCTATCACAAAGGAATCAAAGCCTCATGTGCGGTATCATCGGCATCGTCGGCGCGTCTCCGGTGCAGGAACGGCTGATCGAGAGCCTGAAGCGGCTGGAGTACCGGGGCTACGACTCCGCAGGGGTCGCCGGCTTCACGGACCAGGGGATCCAGCGCCGCCGCGCCTCGGGCAAGCTGAAGAACCTCGAGGAGGTGCTGGCGGCCGAGCCGCTGGTCGCCACGGTGGGGATCGGCCACACCCGCTGGGCCACCCACGGCCCGCCGACCCAGGGCAACGCCCACCCGCACCGGGCAGGCCGCGTGACCCTGGTGCACAACGGGATCATCGAGAACTTCGCCGAACTGAAGGCGAAGCTGGAGGCCGAGGGCCGCGCCTTCGAGACCGACACCGACACCGAGGTGGTGGCCCAGCTGCTCGACCGCGAGCTGGAGAGCGGCAAGGCGCCCGTGGACGCCTTCAAAGCGACCCTGGACCAGGTGCGCGGCGCCTTCGCCCTGGTGGTGATGATCGAGGGCCAGGACGGCCTCCTGCTCGGCGCCCGGCGCGGCCCCCCGCTGGTGGTGGGCTACGGCGACGGCGAGATGTTCCTGGGCTCCGACGCCCTGGCGGTCGGCCCGTTCACCAACCGCGTGGCGTACCTGGAGGACGGGGACTACGTGGCCATCGACCGCGCCACGGCGCGGGTGTTCGACGAGGACGGCCGGCCGGTCGACCGGCCGGTGCAGGTGGTGCCGCAGTCTCCCGCGCTCATGGAGAAGGGCAACTACCGCCACTTCATGGAGAAGGAGATCCACGACCAGCCGGAGGGCTGCCAGCGGACCATCGCGGCCTATGCCGACATGGTCGCCGGCGTCACCATCTTCGAGGGCGTGGACCTGGCCGGGATCGAGCGGATCCAGATGGTCGGCTGCGGCACGGCCTACCTGGCCGGCCTGGTCGGCAAGTACCTGATCGAGCCGCTGGCGGACCTGCCGGTGGACGTCGACGTGGCCTCGGAGTTCCGCTACCGGCAGCCGGCGCTGCGCGAGAACACCCTGATGATCGCGATCTCGCAATCGGGCGAGACGGCCGACACCCTGGCGGCCCTGCGCTACTGCCGGGACAAGGGGCTGAAGACCGCCGTGGTGGTCAACGCCCAGGGCTCGACCATGGCCCGCGAGGCCGACGTGGTCTGGCCGATCTACTGCGGCCCGGAGATCGGGGTGGCCTCGACCAAGGCCTTCACCGCCCAGGTGTGCGTACTGACGGCGCTGGCCGTGGCCGCCGCCCGGGCCCGCGGCAGGATCGACGCGGCGGAGGAGAAGCGGCTGGTCGGGGTGCTCGTCGAGGCGCCGCGCCTGATCGCGGAGGCGATCAACCTGGAGGAGGCCGTCCAGGGGGTCGCCCACGACCTCTCGAAAGCCGCCGACGTGCTCTACCTCGGCCGGGGTCCGATGTATCCGCTGGCCCTGGAAGGCGCCCTGAAGCTGAAGGAGATCAGCTACATCCACGCCGAGGGCTATGCGGCCGGGGAGCTGAAGCACGGCCCGATCGCACTGGTGGACGAGGAGACGCCGATCGTCATCCTGGCCCCGTACGACAGCTACTTCGAGAAGTCGGCCTCGAACATGAGCGAGGTGATGGCCCGGGGCGGCCAGGTGGTGTTCATCACCGATCCCGAGGGCGAGCGCCACGCGCCGGCCGGCGCCAAGGTGGTGGTGACGGCCCCCCGCTGCGACCCGCTGATCGCGCCTCTGGTGATGTCGGTGCCGATCCAGCTCCTGGCCTACCACGTGGCCGTCCAGAAGGGCGCCGACGTGGACCAGCCCCGCAACCTCGCGAAGTCGGTGACGGTCGAATAGGGCGCAAAAGAAAACGGCCGCCCCTGCGGAAGGGGCGGCCGCCTCGGATCAGTTCAGGCGTCTTGCGACGTCTTACTTCGGTTCCGGCGTCGTCGTCGTGGTCGTGGTGGTCGTGTCAGCCGGAGGCGTGGTCGCCATGGCGCCGGTGTCGGCCGGCGGCGTGGTGGCCATCGCGCCGGTGTCGGCCGGCGGCGTGGTGACGGTCACGCTGGTGTCCGGCGCCGTCGCCGCGGCGTCCGCGGCCGTGCCGGTGGCCGGCGCTTCTTCGGTCTTCGGCTGGCAGGCAGACAGGCCGACAGCCATCACGGCGGCGGCGGCGACCGAAGTCAGGATACGCAGTTTCATTGGAAGGCTCCCCTGGAGGACTATCCCCCGACAGGACCGGACCTTACACACTCCCGTGTCTTCCCGAAATCGTGAACTCGCCCCGGGGGTGAGTTTTTGACGCAGGGAGCTGTGGATTTCGCGGCTCCGCTCCTCTAGTCGCCTCGCGGGGATCGGGATCGGAAGCTCCGCGTTATGGCGCCTGCCGGAACGGCGAAGCTTCAGCAGACGGAACAAGGTCGGAGGGGTTGATGACGAAACGCGTGCGCAAGGCGGTGCTGCCGGTGGCGGGCCTGGGGACCCGCGTGCTGCCGGGCGCCAAGACCACGCCGAAGAACCTGCTGAACGTCGTCGACCGTCCGATCCTGTCCTATATCGTCGAGGAAGCCCGGGCGGCGGGCATCGAGCACTTCGTGTTCATCGTCGGCCGCGGCCAGGGCGCCATCGAGGACTATTTCGACTCCAGCCCCGAGATCGAGGGCATCCTGGAGGCCAAGGGCAAGGTCGAGATCCTGGCCGACGTCCGCCGCGACCTGCCGGAGCCCGGCCAGATGAGCTTCATCCGCCAGATGGCCCCGCTGGGCCTCGGGCATGCGGTGTGGTGCGCCCGCGACGTGATCGGCGACGAGCCCTTCGCGGTCATGCTGCCCGACATGCTGATGGCGGCCGAGCCGGCCGCGCTCGCCCAGGCGGTGGCCGCCTACGAAAAGGTCGGCGGCAACATCGTGGTGGTCGAGCCGGCGCCCGAGGGCGAGGCCCACAAATACGGCATCGTCGCCCTGGACGGCCAGGAGGGGCGGTTGAACCGGATGACGGGCATGGTCGAGAAGCCCGCGCCGGGGACCGAGCCCTCCAACCTGTTCATCTCGGGCCGCTACATCCTCCAGCCGGAGATCTTCGAGGTGCTGGCCACCCAGGAGCGCGGCGCGGGCGGCGAGATCCAGCTGACGGACGGCATGGCCAACCTGATGAAGACCCAGGACTTCCACGCCCTGGAGTACGAGGGGACCACCTACGACTGCGGCGACAAGATCGGCCTCCTGCGCGCCAACGTCGCCTTCGCCCTCATGCGGGCGGACCTGAAGGACGCCGCCCGCAAGGCGATCCAGGAGCTGCTGTAGCTACTCAGGCTTCCGCATTGCCCTGCCGTGCGTTAGCCCTTTCATCCGGGGAGCACGGGAGCGGCGGATTTGCGGGTACTGATCCTCGGCGGCGACGGGTTCTGCGGCTGGCCCACGGCGCTCCACCTCTCGGCGCGCGGCCATGAGGTGGCGATCGCGGACAACCTGTCCCGGCGCAGGATCGACGCGGAGCTGGGGGCCTATTCGCTGACCCCCATCGCCGACATCGAGACCCGGCTGGCGGCCTGGACCGAGGTCTCCGGCCGGACCATCGGCTTCCACCCGCTGACCGTCGGCAAGGACTATGACGCCCTGCTGGCCCTCCTGACCGGCTGGCGGCCCGACGCGGTGGTCCACTTCGCCGAGCAGCGGGCGGCCCCCTATTCGATGAAGTCGGCGCGCCACAAGCGCTACACGGTGGACAACAACCTCAACGCCACCAACGACATCCTGGCGGCGATCGTCGAGAGCGGGCTCGACATCCACCTGGCCCACCTGGGCACCATGGGGGTCTACGGCTACGGCACGGCCGGCATGGCGATCCCGGAAGGCTATCTGACCGTGAAGGTGGAGACGCCCGAGGGCTGGGTCCCGCGGGAAATCCTCTACCCGGCCAATCCGGGGTCGATCTACCACATGACCAAGACCCAGGACGCCCTGCTGTTCCAGTTCTACGCCCGCAACGACCGGGTCCGCGTCACCGACCTGCACCAGGGCATCGTCTGGGGCACCCAGACCGCCGAGACGCGGATGGACGCGCGCCTGGTCAACCGCTTCGACTACGATGGCGACTACGGCACGGTGCTGAACCGATTCCTGATGCAGTCGGCGGTGGGCTATCCGCTGACCGTGCATGGGGCGGGCGGGCAGACCCGGGCCTTCATCAACATCCAGGACACCGTGCGCTGCGTGGAGCTGGCGCTGAGCCATCCGCCCGAGCGCGGCGAGCGGGTGAAGGTGATGAACCAGATGACCGAGTGCTGGCGGGTGCGCGACCTCGCCCAAATGGTCGCCCGCCTGACCGGCGCCGAGGTCGCCCACCTGCCCAACCCGCGCCAGGAGGCCGACGAGAACGACCTCGCCGTCGAGAACCGCCGGCTGCTGTCCTACGGCCTCGACCCCATCACCCTGGAGGACGGCCTGCTGCTCGAGGTGACCGAGATCGCCCGGCGCTACGCCGACCGCGCGGACCTGGCCAAGATCCCCTGCGTCTCCGCCTGGAACGCCGAGCGGGCCGCGGCCACGGCGGCCGCCCAGGCCGGGGCCGTGGCGGCGGAGTAGCGCTTGCGCCTGTTCGTCTTCGGCTACGGCTTCTCGGCCCGGGCGCTCGCGAGGCGCCTGCGTCCGCAGGGCTGGGACGTGGCCGCCACCTTCCGCAGGCCGGAGGCGGGGGCGGCGCTGGCCGCGGACGGGGTCACCGCCCTGCCGCTCGGCGACCGCGACGCCATCGCCGAGGCGCTCGCCGGAACCCAGGCCCTGCTGGTCACCGCCCCACCAGGCCCGGAGGGTTGCCCGGCCCTGCAGGTCCTCGTCCCCGCCCTGGCGCGCGCGGGTGCCTTCCCGGACTGGACCGGCTACCTCTCGACCACCGGGGTCTACGGCGACCGCCGCGGCGGCTGGGTGTTCGAGACCAGCCGGCTGGCCGCCCAGTCGGTGGAGGGCGCCCGTCGCGTCGGGGCCGAGCGCGACTGGCTGGAGGTGGGGCGCGGCATGGGACTTACCGTCACCGTCTTCCGCCTGCCCGGCATCTACGGCCCCGGCCGCTCGGCCTTCGACCGGCTTCGCGCCGGACAGGCGCGGCGGATCGTGGCGCCCGGGCAGGTATTCTCGCGCATCCACGTGGACGACCTGGCGACGGGGCTCGAAGCCTCGATCGCCGCCCCCCGGGCCGGCGGGATATACAACCTCTGCGACGACGAGCCGGCGCCGAACCCCGACGTGGTGGCCTACGCCGCGGGCCTGCTCGGCCTGCCCGTCCCGCAGGAGATCCCCCTGGCGGAGGCCGGGCTCGGGCCGCAGGCGATGCGCTTCTACGCCGAGAGCAAGCGGATCTCGAACGCCCGCGCCAAGGCCGAGCTCGGCTGGCGGCCGGCCTATCCGACCTACCGCGAGGGGCTGCGGGCGATCCTGGCGGCGGGCGGCTAGACCTTCGGCCCGCGGCCGGCGAGCAGGATGCCGGCGCCGATCAGGGCCAGGCCCGCGCCGTGGAAGAGGTGGAAGGACTCCCCCAGAAGGAGGACGGCCAGCACGGCCCCGAACACCGGCTGGAGGTGCAGGTACTGGCCGGCCCGCGCCGGGCCGATCAGCTCCACGCCGCGGTTGAAGAACAGGTAGGCGAGGAAGGACGGGAACACCGCCACATAGCCTATGCCCAGCAGGGCCTGCGGCGTGACGGCCATGGTCCGGCCGGACGCGATCTCGGCGAGGTAGAAGGGCGCCAGCAGGACGATCGCCGCCCCGAAGGTCGCCCACAGCAGGCTCATGGGCCGCACCTGCGGGCGGCGGCGCAGGATCAGGGAATAGACCGCGTAGAGCACCACGCCGACCAGCACCACCGCGTCGCCGCGGTTGAGGCCGAGGTGCAGCAGGTCCCAGGGCCGTCCGCGGGAGAGCACGACGAGCACGCCGACCAGGGACAGGGCCACGCCCGCGACCTGCCAGCGGCTGGTCCGCTCGCGCAGGGCCAGCCAGGCGAACAGCATGATCAGCGGCGGGATGGCGGCCTGGACGACGAGGCTGTTCAGCGCCGTCGTATTCTGCAGGCCGACGTAGAGCAGGGCCCCGAAGCTGGCGACGCCGGTGGCGGCCAGCGCCAGCACGGTGGGCCACCGCCGGATGAGCTCTTCGCGGTCCTCGGCCAGGCCGCGCCAGGCGAGCGCCGACACGATCAGGAAGGCGACCACCCAGCGCCAGAAAACCAGCGCCATGGGCGGGGTCACGCCCACCAGCGCACGCCCGGCGATGGAGTTGCCGGCCCAGAACAGGATCGCGGCCGAGAGCAGGAGGGGCGCGGCCCGCCAGGGGCTGGACGTCCTCAGGCGAGCTCCTCCACGGCGGCGACCAGGCGGGCGATGTCCTGCGGCCGCGACAGGCGATGGTCGCCGTCCTTCACCAGGGTGAAGACCACGTCGTGGCCCTTCAGGGCGTTGGCGAGCTGCAGCGCGTGTGTCCAGGGGACGTCCGGGTCCTCTCCACCCTGGAGGATGCGCACCGGGACCTCGATGGGGATCTCCTGCGCCTCCAGGATCGACCAGCGGGCGCCGTCCTCCAGCAGGTCGCGGGTGATCGGATAGGGCTCGCCGTACTCCGAGGGCCTGAGCCACACGCCGTCGCGGGCGAGGTCGGCCAGCCCCTCCGGCGGGATCTCCGGCCGCATCAGCTTCTCGGTGAAGTCCGGCGCGGGGGCCACCAGGACCATGGACTTCACCCGCTCCGGCTGCGCCATCGCCGCCAGGCAGGCGATCCAGCCGCCCATGGAGGAGCCGACCAGCACGGTTTCGCCCGATGTGAGCGCCTCGATCGCCGCGAGCGCGTCCTCGCGCCAGCGGGTGATCGTCCCGTCCCGGAAGTCGCCATCGGACTCGCCATGGCCGAAGTAGTCGAAGCGCACATAGGCGCGGCCGGAGGCCCTCGCCCAGTCGGCCAGAGCCTGGGCCTTGGTCCCGGCCATGTCCGACTTGAAGCCGCCCAGCCAGACCACCGCGGGCCCCTCGCCCGCCACCCGCCGCCAGGCCAGGCGCGCGCCGTCGGGCCGCGCGAGGTAACCGCTCTCTTCGCTCATGCCGCGCTCATAGCCTGCGGCGCGTCGCGCGTCAGCGCCGGCGGTGTTTACGAGGGCCCGTTTCACGCTATGCAGGGGGCGTGCCCCTGCCGCCCGACTTCACCCTCCTGCAGGTCGTCCCGGAGCTGGAAACCGGCGGCGCCGAGCAGACCACGATCGACGTGGCCCAGGCCGTCGTGAAGGCCGGCGGCCGCGCGCTGGTCGCCACCCGCGGCGGTCGCATGGCGACGCGCCTGGAGGCCGACGGCGGGCGGCTGACCCAGATGCCGGTGCAGTCGAAGAACCCGCTGGTGATCCTCGGCAACGCCGCGCGTCTGGTGGACCTGATCCGATCGGAGAAGGTGAGCGTGGTGCACGCCCGCAGCCGCGCCCCGGCCTTCTCGGCGCTGTGGGCCGCCAAGGCGACCGGCACGCCCTTCGTGGCGACCTACCACGGGGTCTACAAGGCGGGTTCGCCGCTGAAGCGCTGGTACAATGCGGTGATGACCCGCGGCGACCTGGTGATCGCCAACTCCGAATATACCCGTGACCACCTGCTGGCCGAGCACAGCCTGGCCGCCGACCATATCGTGACCATCCCGCGCGGGCTGGACCTCGACCGCTTCAGCCCCGCCTTCGTGACCTCCGACCGGGTCGCGGGGCTCCGCAAGGCCTGGGGGATCGACGAGGCGGACGGACGGACCAAGATCCTGCTGGCCGGACGGCTGACCCGCATCAAGGGCCACCTGACGATCATCGAGGCCGCCGCGAAGCTGAAGGCGCAGGGGGTCGACGACTTCCTGATCCTCTTCGCGGGCGACGACCAGGGCCGCACCGGCTACCGGGAGGAGCTGGAGGCCGCCATCGCCGGGGCGGGCCTTTCCGACCAGGTGCGACTCGTGGGCCACTGCGACGACATGCCGGCGGCCTATCTCCTCAGCGACCTGGCGCTCCTGCCGACGACGAAGCCGGAGTCGTTCGGCCGCGCCGCGGTGGAGCCGCAGGCCATGGGCCGCCCGGTGATCGCCTCGGCTCACGGCGGCACGGTGGAGACGGTGGTCGACGGGGTCACCGGCTGGCTGGTCCCGCCGGGCGACGCCGACGCCTGGGCCGAAGCCCTGCGCACGGCGATCGGGATCGGCCACGGCAAGCGGCTGGAGATGGGCGAGAAGGGGCAGGCGCGCGTGCGGCAGCTCTATTCCGTGGACGCCATGTGCGAGGCCACGCTCGCGGCCTACGAACGGGTGCTGGAGGCCCGCGCCTGATGCCCCGCGCCGTACAGAAGATCCTGGTCATCAAGCTGGGCGCGCTCGGCGACTTCGTGCTGGCGCTGGCCGCCATGAAGAAGATCCGCGAGGCGCACCGGAAGGACCACATCACCCTGCTGACCACGCCGCCGTTCGAGGCGCTGGCGAAGTCGTGCCCCTATTTCAACGCAGTGGAGACCGACGGGCGGCCGGAGACCTTCCCGCAGTGGATGGCCCTGCGTCGCCGGCTGAAGGGCGCCAACTACGCCCGCGTCTACGACCTCCAGACCTCGGCCCAGTCCAACCGCATCTTCCAGATCCTCAGGCCCGGCCCGCCGCCGTGGTCGGGCGTCGCGCTCGGCTGCTCCATGCCGCATCGGAACAAGCTGCGCGACAGCATGCACACCCTGGAGCGGCAGGCCGACCAGCTGATGTACGCCGGAATCTGGCCCGACGCCCCGACCGCGCCCGGAACGGCGCCGCCGCCGGACCTGTCCTGGGTCTGGAAGCACCTGCCGGCGGAGCGGCCGGTGCCTGGCGCGGTGAAGCCCAGGCCCTATGTCATGTTCGTACCCGGCGGCTCGGCGCACCGGCCGGAGAAGCGCTGGCCGGTGGAGCGCTATGCGGAGCTCGCCCGCATCCTCTATTCGCGCGGCTTCGACATCGTGATCATCGGCGGGCCGCAGGAGACGGCGCTGGCCCACGCCATCCAGCGCACCGTGCCCAGGGCCCGCGACCTGACCGGCCGGACCGACTTCGCCCGCGTGGCGATCCTGGGCGCCAAGGCCGCCCTGGCGGTGGGAAACGACACCGGGCCGCTGCACCTGGCGGCGGCGTCCGGCGCGCCCACCGTGGTGCTGTTCTCCGGCGCCTCGGACCCCTCGCTGTCGGCGCCGCGCGGCAAGGTGCTGGTCCTGCAGGCTGACAGGCTCTCGGAAATGCCTGTGGCCAAGGTGGCACAGGCGGCCGTCTCTCTCTTGCCGCAGACCGCCGGCGCGGGTTGATAGAGCGTCAACCGTCACGCATATACTGACCTACGACCGGAGCGCTCTGCGCGCGCCGGCGTTTTGCGTTGAAACCACCCGCTCGTCTAAACAGATCTAGGAGCCTCGCCTATTCGCCGCCCCATGCAGGCGCCGCCCGTCAAAGACGGTCCGCGCATAAACGATGAAATCCGCGTTCCCCGTGTCCTGCTCATCGACCAACACGGTGAGAAGCAGGGCGTGATGCCCACGTCCTCCGCCCTGGAGGCCGCTGAAGAAGCGGGCCTCGACCTGGTGGAGATCGTCCCGAACGCGGATCCGCCCGTTTGCAAGATCCTGGACTACGGCAAGTTCAAGTTCCAGGAGCAGAAGAAGAAGAACGAGGCGCGCAAGCGGCAGAAGGTGGTGGAGATCAAGGAGATCAAGCTCCGCCCGAACATCGACATCCACGACTACGAAGTCAAAGCCCGCTCGATGCACCGGTTCTTCGAGGAGGGCGACAAGGTGAAGGTCACCCTGCGCTTCCGCGGCCGCGAGCTGGCCCACCCGGAGCTCGGCATGAAGCTGCTGCAGAAGGTGAAGGCGGACTTCGAACCGGTGGCCAAGGTGGAGTACGAGCCCCGCATGGAGGGCCGCCAGATGATCATGATCCTGGCGCCCCGCTAGTGCGGACCGGACACCTGCGAATTCTGGGAGCGGTCGCCGTCACGGCGGCCGCTTTTCATTTGCCCGCCGCCGCCCAGCAGGGGCCGTCGCCCGAGAACGCGGCCTATCCGCCGTTCAGGATCGCCGAGGGCCTCTACTATATCGGCGCGGCCGACTACGCGGCCTACCTGCTGACCACGCGGGCCGGACTGATCGTCATCGACGGCGGCGACGCCATCACCGGCCGGCAGGCGGTGGCGAATATCCGCACCCTGGGCTTTGATCCGGCGCAGGTGAAGGTGCTGGTCAACAGCCACCAGCATTTCGACCACGCCGCGGGCCTGGCCGAGCTGAAGAAGGCCGCGCCGGGCGCCAGGCTCTACGTCAGCGCGCCCGACGCCCCGATCATCGAGGCGGGCGGCAAGGGCGACCCCTACCTCAAGGGCCCGGAGTGGGAGTACGAGCCCACCAAGGTCGACGTGATCCTGAAGGACGGCCAGAAGGTCAGCCTGGGCGGGGTCACGCTCACGGCGCACGTCACGCCCGGCCACACCAAGGGCTGCACAACCTGGACCTTCCCGGTGAGGGTCGCGGGCAAGGTGCGCCAGGCGCTGGTCCACTGCTCGTCCAGCGTGCTGCCGGGCTACCGGCTCACGGCGCCGGAGACCTATCCCGGCATGGCCGCCGACTACGAGAAGAGCCACCGGTTCTGGCTGAACGCGCCCTGCGAGGTGTTCCTGGCCAGCCACACCCGGTTCTTCGGCCTCGACGCCAAGAAGAAGGCGCTCGACGCCGGCAAGGCCGACGCCTTCGTCGATCCGGAGGGCTGCAAGGCCTACTACCAGGCCTCCTACAAGGCGTTCCGCGCGGTGCTCGAGAAACAGCAGGCGGCGGCGAAATGAACCGTCATCCTCCGGTCGCCCGCACGGGCGATCCGGGGGACCCAAGCTGACTCACGATGGGTCCCCCGCATCAGCCCGCGGCTGACCGCGGGATGAGGCGCAGGTGTGGCGCCGTTGTCCTTGTCGGCGTCCCGACCCCGTCCTAACACCGTTAACATGTCCGACTCCGCGCCGCGGGAGGCGACGCCGCCGCCGCGGTTCGCGGCCGCGGCGCTGATCTCGCTGATCTTCCTGAACATGCTGGGCTTCGGGATCGTCGTCCCGTTGCTGCCCTTCTACGCCAAGTCGTTCGACGCCCCGCCCTGGCAGATCGCCCTGATCTTCTCGGCCTTCTCCGTCGGGACCTTCTTCGGCGAGCCGTTCTGGGGCCGTCTTTCGGACAAGTACGGCCGCAAGCCGCTGCTGATCTCCACCATCCTGGCCAACTGCCTCTGCTACCTGGCGCTCGCCTTCGCACCGAACGCCTGGGCGGCGTTCGGGGTCAGGCTGCTCGGCGGCCTGTTCTCCGGCAACGGCTCGGTGATCCAGGGCTACATCGCCGACGTCACCCCGCCGGAGCGGCGGACGCGGGCGCTGAGCTACCAGAGCGCGGCCTGGAACGTCGGCCTGATCGTGGGGCCGTCGCTGGGCGGACTGTTCGCCCGGCCCGAGGCGGGGCCGATCGGCTTCCAGCTTCCGCTGTTCATCGCCGCGGGTCTGTTCGGGACCTGCGCGGTGGGCATCGCGCTGTTCATCCGCGAGAGCCGGCAGCGGGAGATGACCAACCTCCACCGGCCGAACCGCTGGGCCGCCACCGGCGAGGCGGCGCGCCATCCGGTGATCGGCCGGCTGATGCTGGTGACCTTCCTGGTGGGCTTCGCCTTCACGGGCGTGGAGTCGATCTTCGGCCTGTGGGCGCAGGCGCGCTACGGCTGGGGGCCGCGGGAGGTAGGCGTGGCCTTCGCCTTCGCCGGCGCGGCCTCGGCGCTCACCCAGATGACCGTCTCCGGCCCGCTCTCCGAGCGCTACGGCCAGGGCCGGATGCTGGCGCTCGGCATGGCCATCACCATGGTCTGCCTGGCGCTGCAGCCGGTCGTGCCCAGCGGGCCCGCGACCATCGCCCTGATGTCGCTGAGCGCGGTGGGCTCCTCCATCGCCTGGCCCAACGTGGCGGCGATGATCTCCGAAGCGGCCGACCCGCACCGGCAGGGCCAGATCCTCGGCCTGAACAACGCCATGGGCGCCCTGGCCCGGGTCATTGGGCCGTTCTCCGCGGGTCTGACCTTCGCGGGGCTGACGATCCACGGGCCCTTCCTGCAGGGCGCCCTGGCCGTGGCCCCGGCGATCTGGCTGGCGCTGGCCGCCGGCCAGCTGGCGGCGCGGCGGCGGGGCGGAGGCGTCCCGTGACCGCGCCGGCCGAGGAGCGGCGGGCGCTCATCGTCCTGCTGTCCGTGATCTTCCTGATGATCGCGGGCTTCGGCCTGGTCATCCCGCTCTTGCCCTTCTTCGCCCAGGCGTTCGACGCGCCCGCCTGGCAGGTCACCCTGATGTTCTCGGCCTTCTCCTTCGGCCAGTTCCTGGGCGAGCCGTTCTGGGGCCGGCTGTCGGACCGGATCGGCCGGCGGCCGGTGCTGATCCTGACCATCTCGCTGGTCGGGCTGAGCTACGCCGCCCTGGCCTTCGCGCCGAACATCTGGGTCGCCTTCGCGATCCGGTTCTTCAACGGGGTCTTCGCCGGCAACATCTCCACCCTGCAGGGGGCGATGGCCGACATCACCCCGCCCGAGAAGCGCGCCGGCCGCATGGGGATCATGGGGGCGGCGTTCAGCGCCGGCTTCGTCATGGGACCGGCGATCGGCGGCCTGCTGGCCCAGCCGAGCCGGGGCGCCCTGGGCTTCCAGCTGCCACTGCTGGTGGCGGCGGGCTTCGCCATCGCCTCGGCCGTGGCCGTGGTGGTCTTCGTGCGCGAGCACCGTCCCGAGCGGCCGCCGCACCGGCCGCTGAAGCGGCTGGCCGGCCTGCAGGAGGGTCTCGCCCACCCGGTGATCAGCCGGATGCTGATGATCAGCTTCATCGTCGTGGTGGGTTCGCCGGCATCGAGGCGACCTACGGCCTGTCGACCGAGACCCGCTTCGGCTGGGGCCCGCGCGAAATCGGCCTCGCCTTCATGGTCATCGGCCTGCTGGGCGCCGTCTGCCAGGGCTGGCTGTCGGGGCGGCTGGCCCGCCGCTACGGCGAGACCAACACCCTGACCGGCGGCCTGGTCTTCATGGGCCTGGGGCTCGTGGTGCAGTGGATCTCGCCGGTCTGGGGCGTGGCCATGCTGGGCTTCGCCTTCGTCTGCGTCGGCCAGTCGATCTGCTTCCCGAACCTGACGGCCCTGATCTCCCAGGCTGCGCCCTCGCATCGGCAGGGCGAGATGCTGGGCCTCAACATGAGCGGCATGGCCCTGGCGCGGATCGGCGGTCCGGTGCTGGCTGGCCAGCTGTTTTCCCTGGTGACGCCCGGCTCCCCCTTCGCCTTCGCCGCCCTGCTGATCCTGCCGGGCCTGTGGCTGGCGGTGCAGGTGCGGAACCGGATGCCGGCGCCGGCCTGAACGGGCGCTGGGAGTTGCATCCGGCCCCCGTTTCGCGTAATAGCCGCGCCCTTGCGAACCGCCTGGCCAAAGGCATGCCATGGCGGTTCATAAACACGACCAGAAGGACGGGGCCCCGCGCTCCGACGTGAAATGCCCAAACTGAAGACCAAGTCAGGCGTGAAGAAGCGCTTCAAGCTGACGGCGTCCGGCAAGCTGAAGGCCGGTGTGGCCGGCAAGCGCCACCGCCTGATCAGCCACAACGCCAAGTACATCCGTCAGAACCGCGGCACCAAGGTCATGAGCGAGGCCGACACCAAGCTCATCAAGACCTTCATGCCCTACGGCCTCAGCTAAGGAGCGCTGACAGATGGCTCGCGTGAAGAGGGGCGTGACCGCCCACGCCAAGCACAAGAAGGTCCTGGAGCAAGCCAAGGGCTTCTACGGGCGCCGCAAGAACACCATCCGCGCCGCCAAGGCGGCCGTGGACAAGGCCGGCCAGTACGCCTACCGCGACCGCAAGGTCCGCAAGCGCAACTTCCGTTCGCTGTGGATCCAGCGGATCAACGCCGCGGCGCGCCTGGAAGGCTTCACCTATTCCCGATTTATCTTCGGCCTTGAGAAGGCCGGGATCGAGATCGACCGCAAGGTCCTCGCGGACATCGCGGGCAACGACCCCACCGGTTTCAAGGCCATCGCCGACAAGGTTCGCGCCGCGCTGGCTTGAGACTTAGGGTCCGTTCGATCCTGAAAAGCTCAGAAGCCCTCCGGCCGAACCGCCGGAGGGCTTTTTGCTGCCCTCTTCACCCCGTGAAAGCAGCGCGCTAGGACACCGCTCCTCATGACCGACCTCACCCAACTCGAAGCCGACCTCACCGGCCGGATCGCCGCCGCGCAGGACGTCGCCGCCCTGGAGGCCGTGCGCGTCGAAGCGCTCGGCAAGTCCGGCTCGATCTCCGAGCTGCTCAAGACCATGGGCCGGCTCAGCCCGGACGAGCGCCGCGAGCGCGGGCCGCTGATCAACGGCCTGCGCGACCGCGTGGCCGCCGCCATCGCCGAGCGGAAGGCCGGGCTGGAGGCCGCCGAGCTGGAGGCCAAGCTCGCCGCCGAGCGGGTCGACCTCACCCTGCCCCCGCCGCCGGAGCGCCGCGGCCGCGTCCATCCCACCATGCAGGTGCTGGACGAGATGATCGCCATCTTCGCCGACATGGGCTTCGGCCTGGCGGAGGGGCCGGACATCGAGGACGACTTCCACAACTTCACGGCGCTCAACTTCCCGCCCAAGCACCCGGCGCGGGAGATGCACGACACCTTCTGGCTGCCCGAGAACGAGGCCGGGGAGCGCAAGCTGCTGCGCACCCACACCAGCCCGGTGCAGGTGCGCGTCATGCAGCAGGGCCAGAACGGCAAGCTGCCGTCCTGGATCGCGCAGGGCCAGGCGCCGCCGATCCGGGTGATCGTACCGGGCCGGGTCTACCGCTCGGACTCCGACGCCACCCACACGCCCATGTTCCACCAGATGGAAGGCCTGGTCATCGACCGGAACATCCACATGGGCCACCTGAAGTGGACGCTCGACGCCTTCACGCGGCGGTTCTTCGAGACCGACGCCGTGGTCACCCGCTTCCGGCCGCACCACTTCCCGTTCACCGAGCCCAGCTGCGAGATGGACGTGCAGTGCGACCGCTCGGGCGGCGCGATCAAGATCGGCGAGGGCTCCGACTGGCTGGAGATCCTGGGCGGCGGCATGGTGCACCCCAAGGTGCTGGAGAACTGCGGCCTCGATCCCGACGAGTGGCAGGGCTTCGCCTTCGGCCTCGGCATCGACCGGCTGGGAGCGCTGAAGTACGGCATGCCCGACCTGCGCGACATGTTCGCCGCCGACGTCCGCTGGCTGGAGCACTACGGCTTCTCGGCCTTCCAGGCGCCCAACCCCGCCACCGGCCTGAGCTGAGCGTCGAGAGGATAGCGAGATGAAGTTCACCCTCTCCTGGCTCAAGGAGCACCTGGACACCACCGCCACCGTCGAGGAGGTGGTCGAGGCCATGACCATGGCCGGCCTCGAGGTCGAGGGCGTCGAGAACCCGGCCGCCAAGCTCGCCAAGTTCACGGTGGCGAAGATCGTCGAGGCCGTGCAGCACCCCAACGCCGACAAGCTGCGGGTCTGCCAGGTCGACACCAAGGACGGACGGCTGGAGATCGTCTGCGGCGCGCCGAACGCGCGGGCGGGCCTGACCACCATCTATGCCCCGATCGGCGCCTATGTGCCGGGCTCGGGCGTCACGCTCGAGGCCCGGCCGGTGCGCGGCGTGGTCTCCAACGGCATGCTCTGCTCGGCCAAGGAGCTGGAGGTGGCCGAGGAGTCCGACGGCATCGTCGAACTGCCGGACGAGCTGCCGGTCGGCGCGTCGGCGACCGAGGCCTTCGGCCTGGAGGCGGTGATCGACTTCGAGGTGACGCCGAACCGGCCCGACTGGCTGGGCGTGCGCGGCATCGCCAGGGACCTCGCCGCGGCGGGCCTGGGCACGCTGAGGCCCGACGCGACCGAGCCCGTGCCCGGCGCCTTCCCCTGCCCGATCGAGATCCGGGTGGACGGCGAGGCGTGCCCGGTGTTCGCCGGCCGGCTGATCCGCGGCGTGAAGAACGGCCCCTCCCCCGCCTGGCTGCAGCAGCGGCTGGCGAGCGTCGGCCTGCGCCCGATCAACGCCCTGGTGGATGTCACCAACTACATCTCCTACGACCGCGCGCGGCCGCTGCACGTCTATGACCGCGCGCTGCTGGTGGGCGAGACGATCGAGGCGCGCCTGGGCCGCGGCCCGGCCGAGCCTTCCGGCGAGGACCAGCCGACGCCGCACGCCCACAAGGACGAGCAGCTCATCGCGCTCGACGGCAAGACCTACGACATCACCCCGGAGATGTGCGTCATCGCCGACGCGGACGGCCAGCGTCCGGTCGGCCTGGGCGGCGTGATGGGCGGCGAGAGCACGGGCTGCTCCGAGGCCACCGTCGACGTCTTCGTGGAGTGCGCCTGGTTCGATCCGATCCGCACGGCGCAGACCGGGCGGACCACCGGCATCACCTCCGACGCCCAGTACCGCTTCGCCCGGGGCGTGGACCCGGAGAGCGTGGTCCCGGGTCTGGAGCTCGCCACCCGGATGATCCTCGATCTTTGCGGCGGCGAGGCCTCCGACATCCGGGTCGCCGGCCAGGCGCCGGCGCCGCCGGCGGCGTTCGACTTCGACCGGGCCTATGTGAAGAAGCTGTCCGGCCTCGACCTGCCGCGGGCGCGGACGGACGAGATCCTCCAGAAGCTGGGCTTCCAGCTTTCGGGCGAGAGCGTCCAGCCGCCGTCCTGGCGCCGGGACGTGGAGGGCAAGGCCGACCTCGTGGAGGAGGTCGCCCGGATCGCCGGCTACGACAACCTGCCCACCGACCCCCTGCCGGAGGTCGCGACCCCGGCCGGCGGCGCGCTGACGGTGCGCCAGACCCGCATGCGCAACGCCCGCCGGGCGCTGGCGGCGCGCGGCTATTCCGAGGCGCTGACCTGGAGCTTCATGCGCACCGAGTGGGCCGAGATGTTCGGCGGCGGCCAGCCGGAACTGGTGCTGGCCAACCCGATCGCCTCGGACCTCGCCTGCATGCGCCCCTCGGTGCTGCCGAACCTGATCGAGGCGGCGGCTCGCAACGCCCGCAAGGGCTTCGCGGACGTCGCCCTGTTCGAGGTGGGCCCGAACTTCCGGGACGACCGGCCGGAGGACCAGTGGACGGCGGTGGCCGCCCTCCAGGCGCCCCGCCCGCCGCGTCGCTGGGACGGCGCCAGGACCGACCCGCTGTTCGCGCTGAAGGCCGACCTGATGTTCCTGCTGGAGGAGCTGGGCACGCCGGCGCTGCAGACCGTCCAGGGGAGCAATTCACCCTGGTGGCACCCGGGCCGCTCGGCCCGGCTGCAGCTCGGCCCGAAGAACGTGGTCGCCGAGTTCGGCGAACTGCACCCGCGCATCCTGAGGGCGCTCGACGCCGACGCCCCGATGCTGGCCTTCGAGCTGAACCTGGAGGCGATCCCCGAGGGCAAGCGCAAGGCGATCAAGACCAAGTCCGCGCTCGAGCTCTCGGCGCTGATGCCCCTGCGGCGCGACTTCGCCTTCGTGGTGGCGGAGGCGACGCCGGCCGGCGACCTGATCCGCCCGATCCTGGGCGCCGACAAGGCGCTGATCGCCGACGCCCGCGTCTTCGACGTCTACCAGGGCAAGGGCGTGCCGGAGGGGACCAAGTCGGTGGCCGTCGAGGTGGTCGTCCAGCCGCGCGAGAAGACCCTCACCGACGCCGAGATCGAGGCGCTGTCGGCGAAGATCGTGGCGGCGGCCGAGAAGGCGGTCGGGGCGAAGCTCAGGAGCTGACCGCGGCGCGCCGCCGACTTGCGCCGGCCCCTGTCGGCCGCGAGGGTCGGGCATGGCCGATTCCACCCCCTCGCGCTCGTGCGCCGGCTGCGACGCCTGCTGCACGGTGATGGCGGTGCGCGAGCTGCCCAAGGCGGCGGGCGAGCCGTGCCGACACTTGCTGGGCGGCGCGCGGGGCTGCGCGATCTGGGGGGATCACCCCGCGTCATGCCAGACATTCCACTGCCTCTGGCGGCACGGCGAGGCGCCCGAGCGCCTGTTCCCGCCGGACTGCGGCTTTCTGCTGGCGGCCGGCGAGCGCGACCGCTGGCCGGTGGGGGTGCAGGTCGTCTCGCTGCCGGGCCGGCGCCTCGCCTGGAACACCCCCGAGAACCGCGCGACGTTCACCGCCCTGGCCGCGGACTGGAACTGTGTGGTGACGATCACCGGCGAGGACGGCCGCGCCACCCACGCCTTCTCGCCGCGCGGCCGGGTCTATTCCCGCACGCTGCATCCCGAGGTGTTCCCGGACGGCGGGGCGGTCGTGGCGGCGCCCAGGTCGGACTACCGGACCGACTGAGACTGCAGGTGACGCAGGTCACAGTCGGGTTCGTGCCTCTCCCACAGGTTGTCGCTCGCGACCGACACCTCCGCCGCGCCTAGCCGCGGCTCTCGAGCCGCCAGTGCGCGTCCGCTTCCCAGTGCCACCATTGGCTTTCAAGCGTCCCCGGCGCCTGCACCCGCGCGCGCCGCCCCGTCTCCCTGGAAGGAAAACTCCCATGAGCCTCGTAGACGCACCTCCGGTCTCCAAGGCGGCCACCACCGGCTGGTCGCTGATCGGAACCTCCCCCACGTCCGCCGTGGTCAACGCCCGCACGGTGACCTTCAACGGCCGCCTCTGGGGCCTGGGCGCCAGTCCAAGCAGCTCGGTGGTCTCCTCGCCCGACGGCCTGGAGTGGAAGTCGAACGCCAGCCTGCCCTGGCGCACCAGCCCCGCCGCCTGCGCCCACAACGGGGCCCTCTGGGTGACCGGCGGCGCGCTGGAGGAGGCGACCAGCGACGTGTTCAGCTCCCCGGACGGACTGCACTGGACCCATACCGTCGCGCCGTGGCCGCCGCGGTTCGGCCACTGCGTGGTCTCGGACGGCGACCACATCACCCTGTTCGGCGGCCGCACCATGACCGGGACGTTCTACGACGATGTCTGGGTCTCGAAGGACGGGATCACCTGGACCAGCGCCGGCAAGGCCGACATCTCCACCAACGGCGCGGCCGCCGTGGTCGGCCCGGACCTCTGCCTGATCAACACGATCTCGGCATGGGTCCACTGGTTCAGCGGCGGGAAGTGGCAGCCGCCCGAGACCGCGCCGTGGCCGACGCCGCGCATTTCCCCGGGTGTGGCCGTCATCGACGACGTGCTCTACCTGGTCGGCGGCGGCGTCGGCGGCGCCCCCAGCAACGACATGTGGAGCGCCACCGGGCCGGGGACCTGGGAGGCCCAGCCGAGCGCCCCTTGGACGGGCGCTCTCAGCGGGATCGGCTGCGGCGAGCTGAACGGCTCGGTGATCGTATTCGGCGGCGCCGACGCCCACGGAACCGCGAGGCCCGAGATCTACCGCTACATCCCAGGCTAGGTCCGGCTCGCAAGACTCGCCCCCGCGCCGGCCGGCGCGGGGTTGGGCGGCGCCTGTCTAGAACGGCAGGATGTGGCGCTTCTTGGAGTAGCTGAGGTAGCCGACGTTGGCGCCCAGCCGGACGCCGACGCCCGCCCGGATCGGGGCCAGGGTGACGCCAGCGGCCTTCTGGTAGTTCACACCCAGGCCGCCGACGAAGTAGGCGGAGCCCTCGACGCCCGGGAACCGCTGGAACAGGGTCTCGGGGTCCTCGAGGTCGTAGCAGAGGGTGAACACCCGGCTGGCGTTGCCGCCGAAGTCCCAGCCGGCCGACGGGCCCTGCCAGTAGACCTCCACCGGCTCGCGGCCTTTCATGTAGAGCAGGCCTCGACCGTAGCGGGCGCCGAACACCAGGGCGCCGGAGCCTTCCTCGCCCGCGATGTAGGCCGTGGGCCGGCCGTTCTTCGCGAACACCTTCTCCACCGCCGCGCCGGCGGTCTCCGCCGTCACACCCATGAAGTCGGAGACGTTCTGGACCATCTCGTCGCGCGTGTAGGTCTCCACCTGCCCCGGCTGCTGGGCCGGGTAGCTGGGCGTCGAGTTCGGCGGCGGCGGCGCCTCGGCGCGCGGCGGGGCGGTTTCGTCGACGGCGCGAGCCGGCGGCAGGTCGCGGATTTCGGTCGCGGGCTGGGCGCGCGCCACGGCGGCGGTCCCGAGCGTCACCAGCCCGGCTGCGATGAGGGTGCGGCGATCCATGGGCGCGTCTTCTCCTTCAGGTGTCTCAGCCAGCTCCCGCCCAGGGCCAGTGAATGAACATCGCAGTTTAACGGCGGATTAACCACGCACGCCGTGACGCGACGCCGCGTCCCTCGCAGTAGCCGCGATATGTGCTAGAGGGCGCGCCTGATGAGCACTCCCCTCGACAAGATCCGCAACTTTTCCATCGTGGCGCACATCGACCACGGCAAGTCGACCCTGTCCGACCGGCTGATCCAGGAAACCGGCGCGCTGACCGCCCGGGAGATGTCCGAGCAGGTGCTCGACAACATGGACATCGAGCGCGAGCGCGGGATCACCATCAAGGCCCAGACCGTGCGCCTGCACTACAAGGCCGACGACGGCGAGACCTACGTCCTGAACCTGATGGACACCCCCGGCCACGTGGACTTCGCCTACGAGGTCTCGCGCAGCCTGGCGGCCTGCGAGGGCTCGATCCTGGTGGTGGACGCCAGCCAGGGGGTCGAGGCCCAGACGCTCGCCAACGTCTACCAGGCGATCGACAACAACCACGAGATAGTGCCGGTCCTGAACAAGGTCGACCTGCCGGCCGCGGAGCCGGAGCGGGTGCGCCAGCAGATCGAGGACGTCATCGGCCTCGACGCTTCCGACGCGGTGTTGGCCTCCGCCAAGACGGGCCTCGGCATCCACGACGTGCTCGAAGCCGTGGTGAAGCGCCTGCCGGCCCCGAAGGGCGATCCTAACGCGCCGCTGAAGGCCCTGCTGGTGGACGCCTGGTACGACCCGTACCTGGGCGTGGTGGTGCTGGTCCGCGTGATCGACGGCACGCTGCGCTCGGGCCAGCGCATCCGCATGATGCAGACCGGCTCGACCCACCTGATCGATCGGATCGGCTACTTCCGACCCAAGCGCACCGAGGTGGAGGAGCTGGGGCCCGGCGAGATCGGCTTCATCACCGCCCAGATCAAGGAAGTCGCCCACGCCGCGGTCGGCGACACCATCACCGACGAGCGCAAGCCCGCGGACCAGCCGCTGCCGGGCTTCCGGGAGGTGCAGCCGGTGGTGTTCTGCGGCCTGTTCCCGGTGGACGCGGCCGATTTCGAGGACCTCCGCGCCGCGATCGGCCGCCTGCGCCTGAACGACGCCTCCTTCACCTACGAGATGGAGACCAGCGCCGCGCTCGGCTTCGGCTTCCGCTGCGGCTTCCTGGGGCTGCTGCACCTGGAGATCATCCAGGAGCGGCTCAGCCGCGAGTTCGACCTCGACCTGATCGCGACGGCTCCCAGCGTCGTCTACAAGATCAGGATGACCGACGGCTCGGAGATCGAGCTGCACAACCCGGCCGACCTGCCGGACCCGGTGAAGATCGAGAGCATCTCCGAGCCCTGGATCAAGGCCACCATCTTCACGCCCGACGAGTACCTCGGCTCGATCATCAAGCTCTGCCAGGACCGCCGCGGCGAGCAGCGCGAGCTGTCCTACGTGGGCGCGCGGGCCATGCTGGTCTACGACCTGCCGCTGAACGAGGTGGTGTTCGACTTCTACGACCGGCTGAAGTCGATCTCGAAGGGCTACGCCTCCTTCGACTACACGATCGAGGAATACCGCGAGGGTGACCTCGTGAAGATGTCGATCCTGGTCAACGCCGAGCCCGTGGACGCCCTTTCCATGCTCGTCCACCGAAACCGCGCCGAGCAGCGCGGCCGCGGCATGGTCGAGAAGATGAAGGAGCTGATCCCGCCGCACATGTTCCAGATCCCGATCCAGGCGGCGATAGGCGGACGGATCATCGCGCGCGAGACCGTGCGGGCGCTGCGCAAGGACGTGACGGCCAAGTGCTACGGCGGCGACGCCAGCCGCAAGCGCAAGCTCCTCGACAAGCAGAAGGAGGGCAAGAAGCGCATGCGGCAGTTCGGCAAGGTCGAGATCCCGCAGGAAGCCTTCATCGCCGCCCTGAAGATGGACGCGGACTGACCTTCAGGGGCATCCCGGTTTCGGCGAAGCCGAAGACCGGGATCCATCTGCGCTGCCCATGATGAGAAAGGCGCAAGCGTCGCCGCCGCGCCCGCCTCAGGCCCACTCGGTGATCACTGGGTCCCGGACAGCCGCTGCGCCGGGATGACACGTCAGATCTGGTTGAACTCGCCGCAGCGGCACTTCACGACGAGGTCGGCCAGCGCCTCGCGGTCCTGGGCGGTGAAGATGACGTCGTCGCAGGCGCCGCAGACGAACCGCGCGCCCTGGCTCTGCACCGAGGATTCCAGCGCCTCCACAACGGTCCGGCGGCCGACGAACAGGCCGGGGAAGGTGCGCATCGGGACGGCAAGCATGGACACTGACACTCCAGGAACTCTGGGCCGGCTATAGCCCAGCCCCTTCGCACCTGCAAAAACTCTTCGGTGAAGAGATTGTTGCAGCGCAGCGTTATGCGAGCTTCGCCCGTTCCGGCGGCACGCGGCGCCACAGGACGAGCACCAGGGCGAACAGCGCGAGGTAGAGGGCCGTGAAGGCCCACATCGGCAGGGGCCAGTAGATCAGGCCGTTCACGATCCGCATGATCATCGGCGCCTCGGCCCCGCCGCCGGTCAGGTCGTCCTGCCAGATGGTCAGGAAGCAGGCGCGGCCCAGCACCGCCTGGATCGCCACGACCACCCAGGAGGCCAGGTGCAGCGCCCGCCACCAGCGGATCCGGACCCAGCCCCAGCCCAACCGGGCGCCGAGCGGGATGGCCACGAGCCCCAGGACGTTGAAGGCGATCACCAGGAGGTGGACCGCGAGCACGAGCTGGCCGAGGATGGGCATGCCACGAGCCTAGGCCCTTCCGCGTTGAATCCCCATGCGGTTCCTGTGCGACGAGATGCTGGTGCGCCTGGCCCGCCTGCTCCGGGCGGCGGGGTACGACACCTATCTGGCGGGCGGCGGCGAGAAGGACGCCGCCCTGCTGCACATCGCCCGCGAGGAAGGCCGCATCCTGCTCACCCGCGACCGGCGGCTGGCGGAGGCGGCCCTGCCCGAATCGGTGCTGATCGAGGGCCGCGGCGTCGAGGCCGAGGCCGAGAGCCTGACCCGCAACGTGGTGCTGGACTGGGACTTCGCCCCGTTCAGCCGCTGCGTCATGGACAACGCCCGGCTGCGGCAGGCCACCCTCGACGAGATCGACCGCATGCCCGCCCAGGCCCAGGCGCTGCCGGGGCCGTTCCGCGCCTGCCCGGCCTGCGGGCGGCTCTACTGGCCGGGCAGCCATGTGCGGCGCATGTCCGCCCGGCTGTCGGGGCTTTCCGCGCCGGAGGCTTGACGCGCGCCGCCGCACATCCGAAATGGCGGCCCGTGAAGACGGGTGGGAACCACATGCGCAAACTGATCGTGCTGGGCGCCGCGCTTTCGGCGCTCTGGGTGTCCGGGTGCAACACGCTGTCCGGCCTGGGCCGCGACCTCTCCGCCGCCGGCGACGCGGTGAGCAGCACGGCCGAGGACGCCAAGCGCTAAGGGAACAGGCCGCCTCGGCGCGCCGTTCGACGGGGACCAACCACGATGGAGGTCCCCCATGAGCACGTCCAAGCATCCCGGCCCCGGCGAGGCCACGCCTCCGCGCGACGACCTGCAGGACGATCCCGGCATCGGCGCCTCCCGCGGCACGACGATCGCGGGCGAGGATCCGCACATCCTGCGCGGCGACGAGGCGGAGAACACCGAGGAGGGCGACGTTGGCAATGACGCCGACGCCACCGGCGCGCCGACGCCCCTCGAACAGCACCGCACCAACAGGTAGCCGCGGCGGGGCGGCCACGGCCGCCCCAAATCGGGTCCGAAGCCTGCGGCATGACGCCGTTCGCTCTTCCTAAACCGCGGCCGGCGGGCCATATGGCGGCGCATGGCTGAAATCCGGCATCCGCTCGGCCGCTCCGTCTCCCGCGGTCTCCAGCACCACTGTCCCGCGTGCGGGAAGGGCAGGCTGTTTCGGAAGTACCTGAAGGTCTCCGAACGCTGCGAGGCCTGCGACCACGAGCTCGGGCGCTATCCGGCCGACGACGGCCCGGCCTATCTGACCATCCTGCTGGTCGGCCACCTGATCGTGGCCCCCATGCTGTTCTTCCCGATCGTCTGGGAAAGCTCGGCCTTCTATTCCGTGCCGATCATCCTGGGATCGCTGGGCCTGATCACCCTGCTCGCCCTGCCGCGGATCAAGGGGGGCTGGATCGGGCTGATGTACGCGCTGGGCATGCGCGACACCGAGGCCCGCTTCCACACCGCCGACGCCGCCGACTGACGCGCCGGCCGGGTCCCTCCGGAACCGTAGCTTGACCACGGCCGTTTGCCCGGCGGGTGGGGAGAGACGGCTCAAGGAGAGACTGGCGTATGTCGCTTGGCACCATCCTCATCATCATCCTGATCCTGCTGCTGATCGGCGCCCTGCCCAGCTGGGGCTATTCGCGCGGCTGGGGCTATTTCCCGTCGGGCGGCCTGGGCCTCGTGCTGGTGATCATCATCATCCTCGTCCTGATGGGACGGTTGTAGCGATCGCCCCTTAGCCTGAGCGCCGCAATCGCCTAGCATCCTCCCCACACAGACGGGGGAGGATGCATGACGGCGGCTGAAACAGGGGTCGACACCCAGGCTCCGGCGGCGGCGACGCAGGCCGGACTGACGCCTTTCCAGCGCGCCAAGGCGATCGTCGGCGGCTCCGCGGGCAACCTCGTGGAGTGGTACGACTGGTTCGCCTACTCCTCGTTCGCCCTCTATTTTGCGCCGCACTTCTTCCCGGCCGGCGACACCACCGCCCAGCTCCTGCAGACGGCCGCCATCTTCGCCGTGGGCTTCTTCGCCCGGCCGCTGGGCGCCTGGCTGATGGGCCTGTACGCCGACCGGCGCGGCCGGCGCGAGGCGCTGGCGGTCAGCGTGGCGATGATGTGCGCCGGCGCGCTGGCCATCGCCCTGCTGCCCGACGCCCGCCAGATCGGAGAGTGGGCGGCCATAGGCCTGCTCGCCGCCCGCATCCTGCAGGGCCTGTCGGTGGGTGGCGAGTACGGCGCCAGCGCCACCTACATCTCCGAGATGGCCAGCCGCGCGCGCCGGGGCTTCTGGGCGAGCTTCCAGTACGTGACCCTGATCGCCGGCCAGCTGCTGGCGCTTGCCGTGCTGATCCTGCTGCAGACCCTCATGGACCCGGCGGACCTCGCCGACTGGGGCTGGCGCATTCCCTTCTTCATCGGCGGCGCGCTGGCGGTGGTGGTGTTCTGGATCCGCCGCGGCATGGACGAGAGCGCGTCCTACCTGGCCGCCAAGGCCGAGGGCGCCGAGCGGGCCCGGACCATGATGCTGTTCGCCCGCTACCCGCGCGAGAGCGGCATCATCTTCGTGCTGACGGCCGGCGGCTCCTTGGCCTTCTACGCCTACACGACCTACATGCAGAAGTTCCTGGTCAACACGGCCGGGTTCACCAAGGGCGCGGCCACCTCGATCACGGCGGTGGCGCTGATCGTCTACATGTTCGCCCAGCCGGTGTTCGGCTGGCTGTCCGACCGGCTGGGACGCAAGACCACCATCGCCATGGCCTTCGGCGGCGGTCTGGTGGCGACCTATCCGGTGATGACCACGCTCTCCGGGACCACCTCGGCGTCGCTGGCGACGGCGCTGGTCATCCTGCTGCTCATCATCCTGTCGGGCTACACGGCGGTGAGCGGCCTGGTTAAGGCCGAGCTCTTCCCCGCCCATGTCCGCGCCCTGGGCGTCGCCCTGCCCTACGCCATAGCCAACGCCCTGTTCGGCGGCACGGCGGAGTATCTGGCCCTCTGGTTCAAGGGGATCGGTGCGGAGAGCGGCTTCTACATCTATGTGTCCGCGATCATGGGCCTGGCCATGGTGGTGGCGATGCGCCTGCGCGACACCAACCGCCACAGCCTGATCCGGGAGGACTGACGGCGTGAGCGCCCTCGACCTGGCCGCCCTTGGCCTGTTCCTCGTCGCCTGGCTCGCCTACCAGCCGCTGCTGCGCGTCCTGGCGCGGCAGCGGGGCGGGGTGATCAACACCGACATGACCGTCATCCGCGCCGCCTGGATGCGCAACATGGTCGGCCGCGAGAACCGGTTCATGGACGGCCAGCTGCTGGGTCACGCCCTGAACTCGGCCTCGTTCTTCGCCTCCTCGAACCTGATCCTCATCGCGGCCACGGCCGGCGCCCTGTTCGGGGGCGAGAGCACCTTCCGCAGTGTCTCAGCGCTGGAGGTGATCCGCACCTCCTCCCGCTTCCTGTTCGAGTTCCAGCTGGCGCTGGTGCTGGTCAGCCTGGCCCGCGGCCTGCTCGACTTCATCTGGTCGATCCGCCAGATGAACTACTGCATCGCCACCGTCGGCGCCGTGCCCGAGGGCCTGACGCCGGAGGAGGCCAGGACCTTCGGCGACGTGGCCGCCCGGCTGCTCAACCCGGCGCTCTCCTCGTTCAACTCGGGGGTCCGCGGCTACTATTTCGCGCTGTCGGCGGGCGCCTGGCTGTTCGGCCCCTACGCCTTCATGGCCGCGACGGCGGGCTCCATGGCCCTCCTGTTCTGGCGTCAGCGCCGCTCGCCGGCCGCCCGCGCCATCGCCGACCTCCGCCGCCTTCTGGAGACCCGGCCGCCCGCGCCGCCCGCCCAGGGCGACGGCGGCGGCGACCCGGTCAGCTAGAGCCCGAGCTCGAGCCGCGCCTTTCGGGTGAGCTTGCCGGCGATGAGGGAATGGGCGGTGGCCAGCCAGCCCTCGGCGTCGTCCGGGGCCATGTCGGCATAGTCCACGTTCACCCACTGGCCCTTGGCGCAATAGGGGGCCTGGCGGCCGGGGCCGCCGTCCTCGGTGAGCACCACGAAGCCGATCTCGCTCACCTTGAAGGACATGCCCTCGTCGCCGCAGATGGCGAACACCTTGCCGCCCACCTTGTAGACGTCCGAGCCGCCCCACTGGACGACCATGGTCACGGCCGGCAGGGCCATGGCCACCGTCCCGACCTCCGCCCGCGTCATCGCCCCCCGGCCCGTCTCAGGCGTGGACGCCGACGCCGATCGGGCAGGTCACGCCCGTCCCGCCGATGCCGCAGTAGCCGTGCGGGTTCTTGGCCAGGTACTGCTGGTGGTAGTCCTCGGCGAAATAGAACGGTCCGGCGGGCGCGATCTCCGTGGTGATGGCGCCGTAGCCCTGCCTGCCCAGGGCCTGCTGGTAGGCCTCGCGCGAGGCCTCGGCCGCCTGGGCCTGGGCGTCGCTGGTCGGATAGATCCCCGAGCGGTACTGGGTGCCGATGTCGTTGCCCTGGCGCATGCCCTGGGTCGGGTCGTGGTTCTCCCAGAAGGTCTTCAGCAGGTCCTCGTAGGTGACCGCCTTGGGGTCGTAGACCACCAGCACGGCCTCGGTGTGGCCGGTGCGGCCGGAGCAGACCTCCTCGTAGGTCGGGTTCGGCGTCACGCCGTTCACATAGCCCACCGCGGTCACGTGGACGCCGGGCAGATTCCAGAACACCCGCTCCACGCCCCAGAAGCAGCCCATGGCGAACACCGCCGTCTCCAGGCCCTCGGGATAGGGCCCCTTCAGCGGCCGGCCGTTGACGAAGTGGGTCTCGGCCGTGGGGATCGGATGCGCGCGGCCCGGCAACGCGGTTTCCTGGGTCGGCAGCTCGAGGGTCTTCTTGAACAGCATGGGAGGCTCCTTGGCGGGGCTCCCCAAGATAGGTCTTCCGGCCCCGCGATGCACGTCCCGCGGCCGTTCAGGATACCGTCTCACGCGCCGCTTGCCCCCGGAGGCATCCTGACTATATTGCGCGCCTCCCGAGGGGAGCCCGCTCCCCCTGTGGCGCGTGGTGAGGTGGCCGAGTGGTTGAAGGCGCACGCCTGGAACGCGTGTATAGGTGAAAGCCTATCGAGGGTTCGAATCCCTCTCTCACCGCCACTTCAGGACGATCGCCGCGCCGCAGCCTAGGCGGGGCCCGGGGACCTCGGGAACTTCGGCAGCCATCCGATCGAGTCCCGCGCGAAGGCCGGGAGGCGGTCCTTGGCGAACAGCCGGATGTCGGCGCTGTACCGGGTCCGGGACATGCCGGGGTCGATCGCCGAGCGATGGACGGCGAAGTGGTCGAACATCAGCACATCGCCACGATCCAAGACCGGCCGCCAGAAGCGATCCTGGCACGCCTCACGCGCCACCGAGTCGTCGATGAAGAGATAGGGCTCGGCCACGCCGGCCGGCGGGGGGAGGATGCGGTCGATCCGGTAGGGGCAGACCTCCAGCGACGGGGCGTCCACGCCGCATGGCGTGAAGGGGGTCCAGATCGTCAGGCCGGCGTGCTCGTCAGGATGGCGCGAATGGAAGCTGCCGTCCTGGTGGAAGGAATAGCTGAAGTCGGAGATCGAGGCCGCCTGGTACCGGACCGTGTTGTGGCTGTAGGGCGAAACGAGATCGTCACCGAAATAGGTCGCGGCGATCTCGAACAGGCGCGACCTCAGCACGAGGCCAAGCATGACGTTGGGGAATGAGGCGCCGTTCTCCCAGAACCGGATTTTGTAGTTCCTCGGCCCTTCATAGTACCAGCTTCGGTCCATTCCGGACGCCGCCAGGGCGCCGGCGAACGCCGGATAGGCCCCGCCGCTCCAGGTCAGCAGGCCGCCAGCCTCGTCCGAGGGAGGATCGCTGAAGCAGATCGGCATGTCGTTGACCGGCCGGCCGATCATCCGGGCGAGGGCCGCCGAACTGGCGATCGCCGCACGCTCCAGGGCTTCGATCGGCGCCGGGTCGAAGGCGCGGCGGATCAGGACCGCCCCGCGCTCGCGCAGGGCTGTCGCGACATCGGCGACGGACAGGGCCGCGGCGTCGAACACCACGCCCGCCGCCACGGCAGGCTCTTCAGCGGACGTCATGGGAAAGGCTCCGGCAAGACATCGTCCCAGCGCACGACCCTGTCGAATTTCCCGGTCAGTCGCGGCGCGGCCCCCGCATGGTGCCGCGGCTTCAGGGTGAGGAGGACCGCATCCCACCCCGCCGGATCCAGCTCGTCCAGGAACCCGACCCGGCGACCGGCGCAGGCCGCCACGCCGGGGGCCGCGGCGGCGGAGGGACGGTCGACGCAGAGTTGAGCCACCCGCGCCCAGGTTCGCGGCGCATAGGCCGCCAGCAGGTCCGCGGTCTCGCCGGCGCCGAAGCCCAGGACCCGGCCCGCGCCGCCCAGCCGCTCCAGCAGGATCGAATCCAGCCGGCTCCACCGCTCGAGGAAGTCCCGCCGCCGGGCGCTCAGCCCCTCCGGCCGCGGGAACGGGTCCGCGCCGGGTGCGGCCCCGGCGTGATCGCCCGCGCGGCGCAGCAGCATGGCCTGGAAAGGCCCGAACGCCGGCTCGAGCGGCCACCAGCGTTCGAGCTGGAGACCCGCCCGCTGGGCGAAGGCGAGCAGGTGCTGCGGCTCCATCGTCCGGAGGTGGTCGACGAACAGCAGTTCGGGATCGACGACCTGGCCGTTCGGGCAGATGACCAGAAGATGTCCGTGGTCGGCCAGGATCTCCGCCGCGGCCGAAAGGAACTGGCCGCAGTCCGCCACGTGCTCGATGACGTTGACCGAGTAGATGAAGTCGGGCCGCCAGCGCGCGAGCTCCGCGTTGGGCAGTTGTCCCGCGATCATCCGCACCCCGGCGGCTCCGGCGGCCTCGGCCATGGCCGACGACGGCTCGAGCCCCCTCACCGCCACGCCCGGGCAGAGCGCAGCCAGGCGTTCCAGCACCCATCCCGCTCCCGCGCCCAGCTCGAGGACGCGCGTGGCCGAAACCTCACCGATCAGCCGGGCGACGACGGAGGCGTACATTCCGTAGCGAGGCGCCTCGAAGGCGGCCATCGCGGCCCTGTCGTAGAAGCGATAGGTGTCCTGGTAAGAGAAGCCGCTCAGGCCGGCGAGGTCAGGGAGCAGGCTCTCGACCATTCCGCACGCGCCGCATTCGCTCTTGCTCCAGCGATGCGGGATGACCTGTCCGTCGGTGGTGGTCGACACCTCCGACGCCGGCCCCAGGAGCGCCAGCCTTTCGCCACCGCAGTTGCTGCACTTGGGACTGGTGGGCATGCCGGGTTCATTCGTCGTGTGCGGGCGCGGGTCCGCTCTTCTCGATTCGAGACCGGACCGGTTCCAAGTAGCGCAGGAGGTAGGGTTTAGCACCTGTCCGACGCAGCGCGGGCGCAACGCGCCGTCGGACGTCCGTCTGGACCAGCTCGCCGCGCGGTTCGCCCGAAACGCGGAACGGGGCCGGCTCTCGCCGACCCCGCCCGGTACGCTTCAGGGGGAGATACTCAGGGGGGAGCTAGTGGGGGGCCTCGTAGTTGTGCAGGCCCATCGGACGCGGGTTGATCGCCAGCCGCGTGGCCGGGCCGGTCCCGCCGAAGCTGGCGCGGTGCCAGCGGCCGACGGGCGCATAGACCACGTCGCCGGCCTGGGCGCTGAAGAACGGCGCCCCCTCGATCAGGTAGTCGATCTGACCTTCCATCACGAGCCAGAACTCGCCGTAGTCGTTGTGGAAGTGGCCGAGGTTGGTGGGCGGCGGCACGGGCTGGCCGCGGCCGCGGATCACGTTGGCGAAGGTGTGGTCGTCGCGCACGAAGGCCCCGCCGCGCGCGCCGCCCTGCACGATGTCCTTGTTGAAGTCGAGGAAGGGCCTGTTGGCCTCGTCGTAGGCGCCCTTGCCGTTGAACGCGACCTTCACATAGGTCTTGCCGGGGAGCGGCGCCGGCGTCTCGGTGAGGGGATAGAGCGGGGCCGCCCCGGCCTGGGTCACCTCGAAGCGCAGAGAGGGCTTATTCCCCACTGTCTCGATGCTGTAGGGCACGCGGTAGGGCACCTGGACGAGGAAGCCCTTGGAGGCCACGAACGGCTCCTGGCCCTCGATGGTCACCCGCATCTCGCCGTCCTGGACGATCCAGAACACCCGGCTGTCGGCCCAGAACCGGGTCTTGGTCTTCTCGCCAGGAGCCATCTGGACGTAGGTGGCCTCGAAGTCCTTGTCGCGGACGATCGGCTCGCGCCAGCTCGTCTGATTGCGGTGCTTGGCCAGGACGTCGGCGAGCTTCCAGTGCGGCTTGTTGGGCGCAGCCCAGGGCGTGGCCTTGGCGGGCTTGGGCGACCAGGCGATCACCGAGTCCGGCGGGGGCCGCTGCGCCTGGGCGCCCGCCTGGTCCGCCGCGAGGATGGTGAGGCCGCCCACGAGGGCCGCGAGGGCCATGGGCTTCAGAACTGCAGACGCCATCTTGAACTCTCCTCCCCTGCCCGGCCCCGGACCTCTCGGCCCGGGGCCCGCGGCCGGACTAGAACTTCGCCCGCACGCCGACCGAGACGAGGCGCCCGATCGGGTTGGAGGCGAAGCCGTTGAAGCCCCACGCCCCGCCCAGGATGCCGGCGGTGTTGCCGTTGTAGAAGGGCGGCTCGGTGTCGAGGACGTTCTGGATGTCCAGGTAGACCTGGGCGTTCTCCATCACGCCGTAGCCGTCCTCGAAGTCGTAGGAGGCGTGGAGGTCCCAGATGGTCTGCGACTTCACCTTGTCGCCGCCGCCCGTCGGGTTGCCCACCGAGTCGACCAGCACCGGGGCCACGGAGGTGTTGCTCCAGTTCCGGTAGCTGCCCGTGTAGTTCATGAACAGGTCCGCCGAGAAGGGGCCGAAGTCCCAGCCGAAGGAGGCGCGGTTCTTGAACTGGATCGACGGGAAGGTGGTGTTGTAGCCGGAGGTGTTGAGCACGCTGAAGCTCGTGCCGCCGCCGAAGTTCTGGTCGAACCTGGTGAAGTAGGTGAGCGCGTCGCCCAGCCGGAACGTCCCGAAGCTGTCGGTCATGATCCGGTACTGGAACATGAAGTCGATGCCCTGGACGTCCAGGTTCAGGACGTTGCCCGAGCTCTGGTCCAGCAGGAAGTAGACGTTGGCCGGGACCGCGCCGTTGATCGTCGCCCCGCCGGCCAGGTTGGCGAAGGTGTTGATCTGCTCGGTCGTGCAGGTGTTGGGGCAGATCACCAGGCGGTCGTGCAGGCCCGCCGAGTTGACGATCGAGTTCGGGTTCGGGGAGTTCACGCCGCCTTCGAAGGTGTTGTTGAACAGCGTGATGTTGGCGGCGAAGCCCGGGATGTAGGGCGGGATGTAGTCCAGGCCGACCGACCAGGCGTCACCCGTCTGCGGCACGATGTTCAGGAAGCCGCCGCCGAGCTGCCGGCGAAGGCCCTGGTTGGTGCCCAGGCCGATGTTGCAGGTCGTGGTCGCGTTGGCGCAGCCGGGCACGCCGCGGACTTCCGGATAGTTGGCGACCGGCACGAAGAGCGAGCCCGCGACGCCGACGCTGCCGGAGGCGTAGAGGTAGCCCTGCGACGGATCGCCGATCACCGCCAGCGGCGGGGCCACGAAGGCCGTGGAATAGTTGGCCCGGAGCTTCAGGCCCTCCGTCAGCTCCCAGTCCACCGCGAACTTCGGGTTCTTGGTGTCGCCCACGTCGGAGAAGTGGTCGTAGCGGCCGGAGACGTTCACATCCAGGCGCCGGACCAGGGGGATCTCCATGTCCGCGGATACCAGCGGGATGGCGACCTCGACATAGGCCGAGTAGGCGTTGCGCTTGTACTTGTAGTTCCGCTGGCTGGAGCCGGTGCTGGACGGGCCGGTGTTGTTGGCCCCGCGGATCTTCTGCTCGAGGCGGGACAGCTGGTACTCGCCGCCGAGGGCGACGCGGACCTCGCCGGCCGGCAGGCTGAACACCGGCCCCTGGAACTCGAGCTTGGTCTGGTTGATCTGGTTGTAGTTCGAGTTCTCGCTGTCGTTCTGGTACCAGCCGCGGATCAGGTCACGCGAGGACCGGATCGAGGCCGGGTCGCTCCAGACGTCGAGCGCATTGGCCGTGGTCAGCGGCAGGTTCAGCACCACCACGTTCTGGCCGGAGATCGACGAAGCCGTCGTGCTGCCGCTGGTCTGGGTCGTGCCGTTCAGGGCAAGCGTGGCGCAGGCGCCGCAGAAGGTGTCGTTGTTGGCCAGCAGGCTGCGGCTCGAGCCGAAAGCGTTGCTGAGCTTGGCCGACCAGTCCTCGGTGATGGCGAAGTCGAGGACGCCGGTGGTGTAGAAGAACTCCGACTGCGAGTTCACCGTCCCCCATTCGTCGGGGCTGGTGACCAGGTCGATCCAGCTCACCGTCTCCTGGGTGGCGCCCGGCTCGCCGGCCGGGGCGCGGAAATAGGGGTTGATCTGGCCGCCGCGGTTCGAGCCGGGCCCGAACACCGTGACGTTGTTCAGCGTGCCGGGGAGGGAGTTCTCCTCGGTGGCCTGGCGGTTGTAGACCATCTTGCCGGTGAACCGCAGCCGGTCACCGATCTCCTGGTCCACCTTGATCATCATGTTGGCCCGCCACTGCTCGGGCAGGGCGTTGTCGTAGATGGAGTTGTTGCAGGGCGCATTGGCCGCGGTGTTCGGCACCGTCGAGGTCGCGCCGGGCGAAAGGTAGACGTTGTTGCCCGAGGCCGGCGTGCGGATGGTGGCCGGGGCGCAGGCGAAGCTGTTGGTGTTCGTGCCGCCGAACGGACGGTAGTCGCCGCGGGCCAGGAACGGCCTGTCGGAGTTCCGCAGGATGCTCTGATAGGAGTACTGGCCGGCGATGTAGAAGCCGCCGGTGTCCCAGGTCTTGCCCCAGATCGCGTTGGCGTCGCGGTTCGAGTAGCTGTCGGCCCAGCCGCCCTTTAGATTGACCTGCAGGCCGTCGAAGCTCTGGCGGGTGATGAAGTTGACCACGCCCGCCACGGCGTCGGAGCCGTAGACGGAGGAGGCGCCGTCGGCCAGCACCTCGACGCGCTGGATGGCGCTGGTCGGGATGATGTTCGGGTCGGTCTGCGAATACTGGGTGCCGCCGCCCACCAGGCGCAGGCCGTCCACGATGACCAGGGTCGAGTTCGAGGCGCTGCCCGCCAGGCTGTGGATCTGCGGCGAATAGTAGGAGTAGACGTTCTCGCCCTGTGGCGCGGAGCCGGAGGTGGTGATCGCCGGGACGGTGTTGACGAGCTGCGAGGCGTTGATGGCCCCGGTTCTCTCGATCTCTTCCTGGCCGACGCTGATGACCGTGGAGCCGATCGGCGCGACCCCCTTCAGGCTGGTGCCGGTGACGACGACCTCCTCGAGGCTCGTCTCGCCGTCGTTGGCGTTGGCGTTGGCGTTGGCGCGGCCCTGGGCGTTCGCGGACGTCGCAAAGAACGACGCCGCCGCGATCAGGGCGACGGCGGAACTGGTGGTGTGCAGATAGCGCAGCATAGCTTCCCCCTGAGGCAGACGTCCGCAGTGCGGCCGCCCATTTTCTTTGTGTCGGCGATCCGGCAGGGCCGGATCCCGCCCTGGCCACCGGGGTCAGGACGATGCGACGCGGATACTTGCATACACATTTTGGACAGGCAAGCGGCCAAGGCCTCAGGAAAAGTCTTCTGTATGCAAATAGGCAACACCGTCAGCTTCCCAACGCCGTCCGCGGGTCGAGCCGGCGGCGCGGCCGTCCGGGGCGAGAGTCCAAGCGGACGGAATTGCCGGTCATGTCAAAAGGAATCCTGCGCGCGCGAGCGACGCGCCCGCGCGCGAAGGCCGCATCCGATAACATTGTTGTACGTATCCGAATTTTGCCCGCGAGCGCGCCAAGTGGCTTGATCAACGTGTATGCAACATGATCATGTAGCTTCGCGCAGACGGCGATGATCGTCGCGCGGGGGAAACGACATGCGCAAGGCCATCGCACCACCGACCAGATCCACCAAGCGCCTGGCCCTGGCGGGCGCGGCGGCCGCCCTCCTGGCGGGCTGCGCAACGGTCATGACCGCCGACGCGCCGGCGCCGGACACCGAATGGCGCGTGTGGGGCGGCTCGCCCGAGCAGACGCACTATTCCGAGCTCACGCAGATCAACCCCGGCAACGTGGACCAGCTCGAGGTCGCCTGGACCTACGACATCGGGACCGACATCTCGATCTCGAATCCGCTGATGATCGGCGGCCGGGTCTATCTGATCGGCGCCGGCGGGGCGATCGTCGCCCTGGACGCCGCCACCGGCGCGGAGATCTGGAAGCTGCCGGGCCAGGCGCCGCGCGGCGCCCGGGGCCTCGCCTACTGGTCGAGCCCCGACGGCAGCGACCAGCGGATCATCTACAACAAGGACAACTTCATGCGGGCGCTCGACGCCCGCACCGGCCGGCCGATCGAGGGCTTCGCGGTGGACCTGCGCCAGGGCATGGACCGCGACCCGGCGACCATCACCACCATCCAGTCGAACGCGCCGGGCACGGTGTACGGCGACCTGATCATAACCGGCGCGCTGACCGGCGAGGACTACGGCGCGCCGCCGGGCGACATCCGCGCCTTCAACGTGCGCACCGGCGAGCTCGCCTGGACGTTCCGACCGATGCCGCGGGCCGGCGAGCCGGGCTCGGAGACGTGGGGTCCCAACCCGCGCGCCACGCTCGGCGGGGCCAACAACTGGACCGGCCTGACGCTCGATGAGAAGCGCGGGATCGTCTATGCGGTCACCGGCTCTTCGACCTACGACTTCTGGGGCGTCGACCGGCCGGGGAACAACCTCTACGCCAACTCGATCATCGCCCTGGACGCCAGGACGGGCCGCCGGCTGTGGCACTTCCAGACGGTGCACCACGATCTGTGGGACTGGGACATCCCGACCCCGCCGGTGCTCCTCACCGTCCGTCACGGGGGCCGCACGGTCGATGCAGTGGTGGTGGCCGGCAAGACCGGCTTCCTCTACGCCTTCGACCGCGTCTCCGGGGAGCCGCTGTGGCCGATCGAGGAGCGGCCGGTGCCGACCCGCGGCGTCGAAGGCGAGTGGGTCTCCCCGACCCAGCCGTTCCCCACGAAGCTCAAGCCGTTCGCGCGCCAGAGCTTCACCATCGACGACATCGACCCGAGCCTGCCCGCCGACGAGCGGGAAGAGCTGGTCGCACGGATGAAGGCGGCCCGCGACGAGGGCCTGTTCACGCCGCCGGACATCATCGACACCGTGCAGATGCCGGGCAACATCGGCGCCACCAACTGGGGCATGCTGACCGGCGATCCGAAGACCGGCATGGCCTATGTGATCTCCACGGACGTGCCCTCGATCATCAAGCTCGAGCAGGTTTCCCGGATCGTCGCCCAGGGGGCCACGCCCTACGAGCGCGGCAAGGCGATCTACGGGCAGGTCTGCGCCGCCTGCCACGGCGCCGAGCGCCAGGGCAGCGACGGCGCTCCGTCCTTGCTCGGCGTCTCCGCCCGCCTGGCCCCGGACGTCATCGCCGGCGTCGTCCAGCGCGGCCGCGGCCACATGCCGGCCTTCCCGCAGGTCTCCGGCCCGGCGATGGGCGAGCTGATGGCCTATCTGGCCGAGAACCGGAACGCCCGCGGCGCCTCGGCGGCCGAAGGCTCGGCCGGAGAGGTGAAGGTCGAGGCGCAGCCCGCCCGCTGGCGCAGCGACTACGGCTATGTGATCTCGCGCACCACCGGCAATCCGATGATCAAGCCGCCCTGGTCGCAGATCACCGCCTACGACATGAACACCGGCGACATCGCCTGGCAGCGGCCGATCGGCGACGACCCGGACTACAGGGGCCCCCGCAACGGCCCCACCGGCTCGGCCCCGGCGCGCATCGGCTCGGCGCTCACCGCCAGCGGCCTGATGTTCGTGGCCACCGCCAAGGACCGGACGCTGCACGCCCTCGACAGCCGCACGGGCAAGACCCTGTGGACCGGGGCCCTCCCCGGGACGCCGGCAGGCCTGCCCTCGATCTACGCCGCCGGCGGGCGCCAATTCGTCCTGGTGCCGGCCGCCAGCAGCCGCCCCGCCGCGCCGGGCCAGGCGTCGTCCCTGCGCAACGCCTTCGTCGCCTACGCCCTGCCGCGCACCGCCAAGAGGTAGAGATGGTTGAACTGACCCGCCGGTCGATCTCCGCAGCCGGGCTCGCCCTGTTCCTGAGCGCCAACGGCGTCCCCGCGCGCGCCCAGGTCGCGGCTCCCAACGGCGCCGGGACCGCCGGCACCAAGGACGGCCAGTGGCCGACCCACGGCGGCGACCTCTACAGCTGGCGCTACTCGCCGCTGGACCAGATCGACGCCTCGAACTTCAAGGACCTGGAGATCGCCTGGCGGTTCAAGACCGCCAACCTGGGTCCGGCGGTCGACCCGATCATGCAGGCCACGCCGCTGATGGTGAACGGCGTGCTCTACACCACCGCGGGCACCCGGCGGGCGGCGATCGCCATCGACGCGGGAACGGGCGAACTCCTGTGGAAGTACAGCTTGAACGAGGGCGAGCGGGGCCGGCAGGCGCCGCGCCAGGGCAGCGGCCGGGGCCTCTGCTACTGGACCGACGGCAAGGCGGAGCGGGTCCTCTACGTGACGCCCGGCTACCGCCTGATCTCGCTGGACGCCAAGACCGGCCGGCCCGCCGAGGGATTCGGCGAGGACGGCCTCGTCGACCTGAAGCTCGGCCTCGACCAGGACATCGACCTCGAGAACGGCAAGATCGGCCTCAACGCGACGCCGCTGGTGGTCGGCGACATCATCGTCGTGGGCTCCGCCTTCGAGGCCGGCGACGCGCCCAACAAGACCAACATCAAGGGGGCCGTGCGGGCCTACGACATCCGCACCGGCAAGCGGCTGTGGATCTTCCACACCATCCCCAAGAAGGGCGAGTTCGGCGCCGAGACCTGGCTGAACGAGTCCAACAGCTGGACCGGCAACACCGGCGTCTGGGCGCAGATGAGCGCCGATCCCGAACTCGGCCTCGTCTACGTGGGCGTCGAATCGCCCACCGCCGACTGGTACGGCGGCAACCGTCCGGGCGCGGGCCTGTTCGGGGAGAGCATCGTGGCGCTGGACCTGAAGACCGGTAAGCGCCGCTGGCACTACCAGATGGTCCACCACGGTCTCTGGGACCGGGACGTGCCCTGCGCCGCGGTGCTGGCCGACATCACTGTCGGCGGCCGCAGGATCAAGGCGATCGCCCAGCCGACCAAGCAGTCGTGGCTCTATGTGCTGGACCGCGCCACCGGCAAGCCGGTGTGGCCGATCCCGGAGCGGCCGGTGCCGAAGGGCGACGTGCCGGGCGAGTGGTACTCCCCCACCCAGCCGTTCCCGACCAAGCCGCCGGCCTATGACCGCCAGGGCGTGCTGAAGGACGACCTGATCGACTTCACGCCGGAGCTGCGGGCCGAGGCCGAGAAGATCGCCGCCGACTACAAGCTGGGGCCAATCTTCACCCCGCCGGTCTATTCGAAGTGGCCGAGGCCGCTGGGCACCCTGATGCTGCCCAACACCCAGGGCGGCTCGAGCTGGCCCGGCGCGTCCTTCGATCCCGAGACCAACATCATCTACCTCTATTCGATGACCCGGCTGACGGCCCTGGGCATCGGCCCGATCGCGCCCGAACAGAGCGACGCCGGCATGGGCCTCAGCATGGCCCGCGATCCGAACGCCACCACACGCCGGCGCGCGCCCCTGGGCGTCCGCGGCCTGCCCCTGATCAAGCCGCCCTACGGCCGGGTGACCGCCATCGACCTCAACAAGGGCGACATTGTCTGGCAGGTGGCGCACGGCGAGACGCCGGACTCCATCCGCAACCACGAAGCGCTGAAGGGCGTGAAGATCCCCCGCACCGGCAGCGCGGGGCTGATCGGCACCCTGACGACCAAGACCCTGGTGGTGATCGGCGACGCGGAGGCCACCACCGGCGAGGACGGGGTGAGGAGCGGCTGGCTGCGCGCCTACGACAAGAAGACCGGCGCCGAGGTGGGCCAGGTGCGCATGCCCACGCGCCAGACCGGCACGCCGATCACCTACCTGCACAACGGCCAGCAATACATCCTGCTGGGCGTCGGCGGGATGGAGTCGCCCGGCGAGCTGATCGCCTACAGGCTGCCGTAGAATGGACGCCGGGGCGTTCGACCGCGACGCCGGCCGCCGGGCCGCGGCCGGCCGGGCGTGCAGGTGTTCAGCCCCGGTTCAGAGCGGCCCGGCATGATCAGGGAGCCTGCAGACTGCGCCAGCCTCTGCGCCGCGGGGCCGCAACCAAATCGGCTGTTCATGACGACCGGCCGTTGTATGCAATCTACGTCGGCGTTTCCGGCGCGCACACCGCCTGATCGCCCAACTGGGGACACAGACTACCAGATGTTCGTACGCATGCTTTCGATCCGCCTCGCCCCCGCCGCCGCGATCGCCGCCATGATGGCCGCCGCCCCGGCCCAGGCCCAGACCCAGGTGGTCAACGGCCTGATCCAGGCGCCGGAGCGCCCGCTGGTGCAGCGCGCCTGCACGACCTGCCACGCGGCCTCCCAGGTGGTCGCCCGCCGCCGCACGGGACACGAGTGGCAGGAGGTCGTGGACAAGATGATCGAGCACGGCGCGAAGGTCTCCGACGCCGAGTACGAGAAGATCGTCGCCTATCTGACCAAGAACTACGGCCCCGCGGGCGGCTCGGTCGCCAAGCGCTGAGGCGGTAGCCTCAGCGCTTGTAGAGCGGGGTCTGGCCCGGCGTGGCCACCGCCAGCCGGTAGACGCCGGTCGACGCCGTGACGTAGAGCGTCCGACCGTCGTCCGCCCAGGCCAGGTTGGCCGCCACCTCCGGCAGCTTCACCACGCCCAGCCGCTTGCCGGCCGGCGACAGGACATGGACGCCGCCGGGTCCCGCGAGCCAGACGTTGCCGGCGCTGTCGAGCTTCAGCCCGTCGGGCAGGCCCTGGCCGTCGGCAGCGGTGAACTCGGCGAACACCTGCCCCGGCCCCACCGTCCCGTCGGCGGCCACGGCGTACTTCATCACCCGCATGGCCGGGCCGGAGTTGGCCACGTAGAGCGTCTTGCCGTCGGCCGTGAACCCCAGGCCGTTGGGGCGGGTCAGGTCGCGGATCGGCGCGGTGAGCCTGCCGCCGGCGTAGCGGTAGACGCCGTTGAAGGCGACTTCCTTGGCCGGGTCCTCGTCCTGGCCGGCGAGGCCGTAGGGCGGGTCGGTGAACCACAGGGCGCCGTCGGGGGCGAACACCAGGTCGTTGGGCGAATTCAGGCGCTTGCCCTCGAAGTGCTCCACGACGGGCGTGGCCACGAAGGACTCGTCGAAGCGGACGATCCGCCGCGCGCCGTGCTGCGCCGCCAGCACCGCGCCGCCAGCGTCGGTGGCCAGGCCGTTGGACCCCAGGTAGGAGCCCTCCGGCGGGTCCGGCAGGCCGCCGGCCTTGTCGAGCAGCAGGACCTTCTCGCCCGCCGTGGTCACGGCGTAGAGCCGGTTGCCCACCAGGTCCGAGAGCCACAGCCGCCCGCCGCGCCACAGAGGTCCCTCGGTGAACTTGAAGCCGTCGGCCAGCTTCTCCACGCGCGCGCCCGGCGCCACCAGGGCGTCGAACGCCGGGTCGAGGCGCACGATCTCGCCGGCGGCGGCCGGCGTCGCGGGGGGCGCGGCGGCCTTTGGGGCGGGGTCATCGGTCTTGGAGCAGGCGACGGCCGCGGCGGCGGCGGCGGCGACGGTCAGGATCTTCCAGGCCTCGGCCATGGCGGTCTCCGTTTCAGGGGTGATCGTCAGACGCTGTCGGTGAGCAGGACGAGGTAGCCCTTGTCCGTCAGCGTGTTCTCGATGGTCGGCCAGACGCGCTGGTGGGCGTCCGACCTGACCCAGATCTGCCGCAGGTCCTCGTTCTCGTAGGTGAGCTGGAAGCGGTAGTTGAACCCCGGGATCGGCGGCGGCCCACCCTGGATCACCGTGCGCAGCTTCAGGATCTTCAGGTCGACGAAGCCTTTGAAGGTCCGGGCGGTCGGCATGAAGATGGTATGGAAGTTGTGGAGCATCTCCTGCTCCCGCGCCGGATCCACCGCCAGGTCGCAGTAGAGCACGATCGGGCCCTTGCCCGGCGCCGGCGCGGCGGGCCGCGTCTGGGCCCGCGCAGTCCCGCCCACGAGGCCGGCAAGCCCGGCCATGGCGGTCAGAACGGCTCTGCGTCTCATCGGAAAAACCCTCCCAAAGTTCGCCCGCGCTCTCCGCGGATCGCATCCCGGGCGACCAACTTACGGGTTGCCCTACCCGTCCAAGCTTGCATACAATTTCTCCCGACAACAAGCCAAAAGCGCCGGCGGGAAGCCGGTCGGGCGGAGGAAACCATGACAAGATCGCTGACGGCCGCCGCCCTGGCGCTCGCCCTCGCCGGCGCCGCCCCGGCGCTCGCCCAGACCGTGGCGGCGCCCGCCCTGTCGGAGCGGATCGCCCACACCGACCCGGCCAAGTACCGCACCGGGCGCGCGGTGCACGGCGGCGCGGGCAGCATGGACTTCGGCTCGCTGCTGGGCGTCGATGCGCTCGACACCAATTTCATCTTCCTGCACCGCGGGGTGATCCATCCGGGCGGCGGAATCGGCGCGCACTTCCACAACGACTGCGAGGAGATGTTCGTCATCCTCGACGGCGAGGCGCAGTTCACCATCGACGGCCGCACCTCGGTGCTGAAGGGCCCCGCCGGCGCGCCGACGCAGGCGGGCCACTCCCACGGGATCTACAACCCGACCGACAAGCCGGTGCAGTGGCTGAACATCAACGTCGGCATGACCAAGGTCTATGACGCTTTCGACCTCGGCGACCCGCGGGTCGGCGCCCCGCTGGACCCAATCCCGAACTTCATGACGCTGCGGCTCGACAGGACCCTGCTGCGGCCGGTGGAGCGGATGAAGGGCGGCCAGGGCACGGCGCAGCACCGCCGCGCGCTGGGGCCCAGCGTCTTCCGCACAGCCTGGTCCTATGTGGACCACATCCTCCTGCCGCCCGGCGCCTCGATCGGCCGCGACGCCCAGGCCGAGATGAGCGAGGTCTATTATGTCATGGGCGGCGAAGGGACGGTGACCCTGAACGGCCAGACCGCCACGATCCGCGCCGGCGACGCGGTTCCGGTGCGGCTGGGCGAGGCCAAGGCCTTCGCCACGGCCGGCGCCGCGCCGCTGGAGATGATGGTCATCGGGGTCGCGAAGGACCTCGAGGCGAAGCGCGCCTTCGTGCAGGCGACCGCGCCGCGGCGGCGCTGACCACTACCAGGGTTGCGGACGCCTGGTGTAGGCGCGGCCCTTGTCCGCCGCCGGCGTGTCGCCGCCGGTGCAGATCATCACCCCGTCCTTCAGCTGGTCGACCACGTCGGCCTCGTTGCAGGAATTCAGGAACCTGATCTTCGCCGCCTTGGTCGCGGCAAGCACCCGCGCGCGCGTGGCGACCATGGCCGGATGGCGGGCGATGTCGCCCCCCTGCCCGCTCGGACGGCCGATCAGGTAGAAGGCCTGGTCGCTCGGCCCCCACTCGGCGAAAGTCAGGCCGGGCACGCGGGTGAGCTCCTCAGCCCGGGCGGTGGCGCGGGGGTTCTCGATCTTGATCCCCAGCATGATCTCGCCGTCGGGATTGAGCGGCCAGGCGTCGGCGCGCCGGAGGTACTCGTTCTGGCTGAGGCCCCAGATCTGCGCCGCGAAGCCCTGGCTCCCCGCGCCGCGCTTGCCCACCTCCAGGCCCGGAGCCTCGGGCGCAAACGGATAGCGGGTCGCCTCAACGAACACCTTCACCGCGTCCGGCGCCTCGGCCTGGCAGAGCAGGATGCCGTGGACCCCGGCGGCGAGCGTCTGCTGCACCATCCAGACATTGGCCTTCAGGCTGGCGGCGTCGGATCCGGCGATCGGCAAGGTGACGATGACCGTCGGCGTGCGGTGGCCGGTGCGCGTGGGGCCCGCGTCCACCAGGCCGCGCATGAAGGCGCGCAGGGCGGCGAAGTCGAGGGCCCCGTGCTCCATCTCGTAGGTGATGTAGTCGGCCTTGGTGGCCGCCATCCGCTTGCCTTCGTCGTACCCGCCGCCCGAGATCTGGGCGTAGTAGATCGGCTGGCCCTGCTCGAGCAGCTCGATGGCGCGGTTGATCCGCTTGAGCTTGGGCGCGGTGGCGGTCGGCGTCGCGGGCTGGGCCTGGGCCGGAAGCGCCACGGCGCAGGCGGCGGCCAGCAGGCTGAGCGCCGCGAGCGGGCGCATGGGTCGGATCATCTCGTTTCTCTCCCCTCGATCGTTCAGACCGCCGGCGCGAGGCGCGGCTTGGCGCGGGCGCCGAGACCCGCGTCCGCATCGATGAACAGCCAGCCGACCGCCCCCACCAGCGCGGCCGCGGCGGCCACCAGGAAGCCGGCGTTCCAGCCGAACTGATTGGCGATGACGGGCGTCAGGGCCGCGACGGTCGCCCCGCCCAGCTGGCAGCCCATGTTCATCACGCCGGAGACGGAGCCGGCCGAGGATTTCCCGAGGTCGGCGCTGAGCGTCCAGAAGGCGCTCTGCGAGAGGTAGAGCGAGCCCGAGCCGAGGGCCAGCACCAGGGCGGCCAGCCGCGCGTCGGCGACCAGCATGGCCGAGGACAGGAAGATGGCAGCCAGGCCCATGCCCAGCACCGCTGGCCCGCAGCGGCCGAGCCGCTTGCCGAACCGCTTGGCCAGGCCGTCGGAGATCCAGCCGCCGGCGGAGGAGCCCACCGCCATGGCCATGAAGGGCAGCATGGCGTAGAGGCCGCTCGCCTTCAGGTCCAGGCCGCGCACCTCCGAGAGGTAGGTGAAGAACCAGGTGAAGAAGATCCACACCACATAGCCGAAGCAGAAGTAGCAGAGGGTCAGCAGGGCCACCTGACGGTCGAGGACAATGGTGCGCCATTTGGCCAGCCCGCCGGTCTCCGCCGCCTGGGTGATCCGGTCGGCGCGGATGTGCTCCAGTTCGGCGTCGCGCATCCAGGGGTGGTTGGCCGGCTTCTCGCGGGCCAGGACCATCCAGACGGCCAGCGCCACGATGCCGATCAGGGCGGTGACGTGGAAGGCCACGCGCCAGTCGTGGGTCAGCATGATCGAGGTGATCAGCGGCGGGGCGATGCCCGCGCCGACGCCGACGCCGGCGAAGATCAGGCCGTTGGCGAGGCCCCGCTCATGCGAGGGGATCCAGGCGGCCACCAGCCGGTTGCCCGCCGGGAAGATGATCGACTCGCCGACGCCCAGCGCCGCGCGCACCGCGATCAGCGCCATGAGCGCGCCGGCGTAGCCCGCGGGAATGAGGGCCGTGGCCGAGGTGAGGACGCTCCAGAGGAAGATGCCGATGGCGATCACCCGGTAGGGTCCGAAGCGGTCGGCAAGGCGCCCGGCCACCGGCTGGGCGAAGGCGTAGCCGAACACGAAGGCCGAGAAGACCATGCCGAGCTGCACGTCGGACAGGCCGAGGTCGGCCTTCAGCCTCGGCGCGGCGATCGAGATGTTGGCCCGGTCCAGGTAGGACACCGCCGCCACCGCGAAGACCAGGAAGATCATCAGCCACCGGACATTGCCGACGCGGCCGCTCGACGAAGACATGGGCTCCTCCCCAGAGCTCTGTTTGCGCCATCTTGCATACACTTCGGCGCGGTGGTCAATCACGCTTTCCCTCGGGGAGTGCCGGTAGGCTCGTATGCAAGCCATCAAAGGCCGTCTGAGGCGACAAACCGAGTCACACGCCGGCCCGGAGCGGCCGGGAACACGCCGGAGCGGCGAAAGCCTATAAGTTTCTTATGGTTGCAGCCCGTCGCGGCTGCGAACACCTTCCGGCGGAATCCTGAGACCCTTCGGAGGGGAAGCCTTGCGGGCCCGTTTGATAGATCCGTTGCTCTGCGACGACGAAGCCGAAGCCTTCGACCATCGGCAGGCGGCGGTCACCCCGCGAACCGCCTGGTTCGTCGCCGCCGCCGACGGCGAGACCGACGAGCCGGGACCGAGCGGGGAGACCGGCTTCGAGACGCCCGAGCCTGAAGCCGGGCCGATGCCGGAGAGCCTGCCGCAGCCCGAGCCGCCGCCCGCGCCGGAGGCGTTCCAGCCCCCTCCCGCGATGCCCGCGCTACCCGACGTGCAGACGATCTCCGCCGAGGGGATCCTCGCGGACCGCCCCGACGTGCTGAAGGCGTTCTATACGGAGTACTACGGCCGGGGGAACGACCCCCACTCCGCGGCCTGGTCCCAACGCGTCGGCGCCGCCACGCCCGAGGCCTACGCCCTCTACTGGTACGCCCGGCACGGCAAGTACGAGGGCTATGCCCAGTCACCGACGACGGCGCAGGACAACATCTCGCTGTCGCAGATCCTCATCGACCGGCCAGATGTGCTGCGGGCCTATTACGAGGCCTACTACGGCCCGGGCAACGACCGGAACTCCAGCGCCTGGATGAAGCGCGTGGGCGGCGAGACGGCGGAAGACTACGCCCGCTACTGGTACGAGAAGTACGGCCGCTGGGAGGGCTACGCCCAGACCGAGCGCCAGGCCGCACAGACCATCGACATCGACCGCCTGCTGGCCGACCGCCCGGACGTGTTCAGAGCCTACTACGAGGGCTTCTACGGCCCCGGCAACGACCGCAAGTCGAGCGCCTGGGTCGACCGCGTGGGGGGCGACACGCTGCAGGACTACGCCAAGTACTGGTACGTCACCCACGGCAAGTCCGAGGGCTACAGCCAGGCTCCGGCGCACGCGCCCGCCCCGCCCCAGCCGGAGCCCGAAGCGCCCTGGGAGCCGGACGCACCCGGCGAGCCCGCCCAGCCGGTCGACCCGTCCCTAGACCCCTGGAACCACCCGGCGATCTATCCGGACTGGAGACCGCCCTACGAGGGCTGGACGCCGCCGGACAGCCCTTCGGCCGCCCCGGAGGAGGACCTGCTGTCGATCGGCCGCGGCCTCAGCGACCCGGACCCGTTCGGCTAGGTCGCGCCCACGGCCGCCTGGGCCACGGCGAGCGCGGTCATGTTGACGATCCCCCGCGCGGTCACCGCCGGGATCAGCACGTGCAGCGGCTTCGACAGGCCGAGGATCAGCGGTCCGACCTGCAGGGCGTCGCTCGCCGCCCCCAGCAGGGTCAGCGAGATGTTGGCCGCGTCCAGGCTGGGGCAGACCAGCAGGTTGGCGGCCCCGTCGAGCGTGCTGTCAGTGACCAGGCCCTCACGCAGGTGCGGCCGGAGCGCCGCGTCGGCGTGCATCTCCCCGTCCACCTCGAGGCCCGGCGCGGCGGCGCGGATCAGCGCCAGGGCCTCGCGCATCTTCCGCGCGCTGGGCGAGTTGCTGGCCCCGAAGTTGGAGTGGGACAGCAGCGCCGCCTTCGGCGCGATGCCGAAGCGCCGGACCTCCTCGGCCGCCAGCACCGTCATCTCCGCGAGCTGGGCGGCGGTGGGGTCGACGTTGACATGGGTGTCGCAGAGGAACAGCGCCCCGATCGGCAGGATCAGGGTCGACAGCGCATAGACCCGGCTCACGTCGGGTCGCCGGGGCACGATCGGCAGGGCGTAGCTCATGTGCCGCCACCAGTCGCCCTGGCCGCCGACGAGGGCGGCGTCCACATGACCGGTCTCCAGCAGCAGCGAGGCGGTCACCGTGGGGCGGGTGCGCACGCGCCGCACGGCGGCGGGCGGCGAGATCCCGCGCCGGCCCACGAGGCGCGTGTAGCGCGCCTCCAGCTCGGCGGTGGCGGCCGGGTCGGTGGGGTCGACCACCTCCACGTCGGCGCCGAGGTCCAGGCGCAGCGACAGCTGCCGGACCTTCTCCTCGATCACTGCCCGGCGGCCGATCAGCACCGGCCGGGCGAGGCCCTCGTCCACCACGGTCTGCACGGCGCGCAGCACCCGGTCGTCCTCGCCCTCGGCGTAGGCGACGCGGGCCGGCGCCTTGCGGGCCAGGTCGAACACCGGACGCATCAACTGGCCGGAGCGGTAGGCGAACACTTCCAGTTGCCGGCGGTAGGCCTCGAAGTCGGCGATCGGCCGCTCGGCGACGCCGGAGTCCATGGCCGCCTTCGCCACCGCCGGGGCGATCACCAGGATCAGCCGGGGGTCGAAGGGGCGGGGGATGATGTACTGCGGCCCGAAGGGCTGGGAGACCCCGCCATAGGCGGAGACCACCGCCTCGTGCGCCTCGGCGCGGGCGAGCTCGGCCAGGGCCTCGGCGGCGGCCAGCTTCATCGGCTCGTTGATCTCGCGGGCGCCCACGTCCAGCGCGCCCCGGAAGATGAAGGGGAAGCACAGGACGTTGTTGACCTGGTTCGGATAGTCGGACCGTCCGGTGGCGACGATGGCGTCGGGACGGACGGCGGCGACCTGCTCCGGCAGGATCTCCGGCTCGGGGTTGGCCATCGCCAGGATCAGCGGCTTCTCGGCCATCTGCGGCAGCCACTCGGGCTTGAGCACCCGCGGCGCGGAGAGCCCCAGGAAGACGTCGGCGCCGGCCAGCACCTCCGACAGCGCCCGCGCGTCGGTCCTGCGCGCATAGCGGGCGAGGTTCTCCGGCATGTCCGGCTCGCGGCCCTCGTAGACCACGCCCTTGATGTCGGTGAGGGTGACGTTGGCCGCCGGCAGGCCCATGGCCACCAGCAGGTCCACGCAGGCCAGCGCCGCGGCCCCGGCGCCGGAGGTGACGAGCTTCACCTCCTCCAGCGTCTTGCCCTGCAGGACGAGGGCGTTGCGCACCGCCGCGGCGCAAACGATGGCCGTGCCGTGCTGGTCGTCGTGGAAGACCGGTATGGCCATCCGCTCCCGCAGCGCCTTTTCGATGGCGAAGCACTCGGGGGCCTTGATGTCCTCCAGGTTGATGCCGCCGAAGGTGGGCTCGAGCGCGGCCACCACCTCGACGAACTTTGCGGGGTCCTGGGCGTCCACTTCGATGTCGAAGACGTCGATGCCGGCGAACTTCTTGAACAGGACCGCCTTGCCCTCCATCACCGGCTTGGAAGCGAGCGGGCCGATGTTCCCCAGGCCCAGCACCGCCGTGCCGTTGGTGATCACCGCCACCAGGTTGCCGCGGGCGGTGTAGTCGGCCGCTGCGCGAGGGTCGGCGACGATCGCCTCGCAGGGCGCGGCCACGCCGGGCGAATAGGCCAGCGCCAGGTCGCGCTGGGTGGCCATGCGCTTGGTGGACTCGACGCTCAGCTTCCCCGGCCGCGGGATGCGGTGATAGTCGAGCGCGGCGCGGCGAAGGTCTTCATCCATAGGTCAGGGTCCTCGGGCGACGGACGGGTCAGGCGGGCGCGTCCGGACGCGCCCGCCTCGTCTTGCCGATCGGCGGCGCGCGGACAAGCCCTTCGGGCGTCCGCGGCCTCTCGCCTCAGGCCGGAGCCGCCACCGCCTCGGCGCCACCGCCGCCGTGATAGACGCGCCGGGAGGCGTCGATCCAGAGGAACAGGAAGGCCGCCACGGCGGCCAAGCCCGCCAGCACCCCGAACGCCGTGCTCCAGCCGTAGAGCGTGACGAGATAGCCCGTGGCCGCGGCGGAGACCGTGGCGCCCAGGTTGCCTGCGGTGTTCATCACCGCCGAGACCGAGCCCGCGTACTCGTCGCCGATGTCGAGCGCCACGGCCCAGGACACGCCCACCGTCAGTTCCAGGCCGAAGACGGCGAGGCAGAAGAAGGCGACACCGGTCTCCGGGTCGGTCTGGTTGACGGCCAGCATGATCATCGAGCCGGCCACCAGGAAGCCCACGACGGCGACGATCCGGCGGCCCATCTTCAGGTTGCCGGTGCGCTTGACGATCAGGTCGGAGGCCCAGCCGCCGGCGATGTCGCCGAGCACGCCGGCCAGCAGCGGCAGGCTGGCGTAGAGGCCCATCTTGGCCAGGGTGAAGCCGTGGGCGTCCACCAGGTACTTCGGGAACCAGGACAGGTAGATGCCGATGGAATAGCCGTAGCAGGCGTACATCGCCGCCAGGATCCACATCTGCCGGCTGGTCAGGATCTGCTTCCACGGCACGGAGCCGCGACCGGGACCGGAGCGGCGGCCCAGGGCGCCGGAGATCAGCTCCCGCTCGGACTCGTTGACGTAGCGGTGCTCGGCCGGGCTGTCGCGGTAGTACCAGAACCACACCACAGCCCAGACGATGCCGATCAGGGCGAAGATGATGAACGGCCCGCGCCAGCCGAAGACCGCGATGAGCGCCACCGCGATGACCGGGGTGAGCGCGCCGCCGAGGCGGGAACCCGCGTGTGTGACGCCCTGCGCCCAACCGCGCTCCGACGGCAGCATCCACCGTGACAGCGACCGCGTCGCGATGGGGAAGGCGCCCGCCTCGCCCATGCCGAACAGGAAGCGGCAGACGATCATCGAGGCGGCCGACCAGGTGAAGGCCGTGGCGGCGGTGAAGACCGACCACCAGACCACCACCCCGGAGAGCGCCCGCCTCGGCCCGAACCGGTCGCCCAGCCAGCCGCCGGGAATCTGGAAGAGGGCGTAGCTCAGCTGGAAGGCGGCGAGGATCCAGCCGATCGTCACCGTCGAGAAGCCGAATTCCTTCTGGATCGACGGGACGGCGGCGGAGATCGCCACCCGGTCCATGTAGGTGATCATGTAGACGGCGACCGTCAGCCACAGCACGACGTGCCGGGTGCGCGTGGGCCGCGCGCGGGGCGGAGAGGCAGTCATCGACGTTTCCTCGACTGTCACTTGTTCGGGATGTGGCGGGCCTTCTGGCGCGGCCCTGCGTTTACTAGGGGCGGACCGGGGGGACCGGACGGCCGGCGACGTAGACGGCCTCGATCCTGCGGCTGTTCCTGATATCGGCGAGCGGGTCGGCGCCCAGCACCACGAGGTCCGCCCACTTCCCCGCCTCCAGGGTGCCGAGATCCCCGGCGCCGAGGAACTCGGCGGCCACGCCCGTGGCGGTGCGGATCGCCTCCGCCGGCGTCGCGCCGGATTCCACCATCAGCGCCAGCTCCCAGTGCGAGAAGTAGCCGGCGAAACGCCCGGGAGGCCCAGAGTCGGTGCCGAAGCCGTACTTCACGCCGGCGTCGGACAGGCGCTTCAGGTTGGCCTTCGCCGTCTCGAGGAAGCGCGGGTAGTCGTGGAAGTGGGGCCCCGAGGCGACGGTTTTCTGGCGCTCCGGACTCCTGAGCTGCGCGAGGGCTGCGGGCGACACGGCGGCGGCGAAGAAGGGGTCGTTCAGGATCGGCGACGGCGGCACGCCGTAGGCGAACATCGAGGCCTCGCGCGACAGGGTCTCGGCGAGCTGCCAGGTTCCCCGCCGCTTCATGTCGTCGATCAGCGCCTGGTCCACGGCCTGGTCGCGGACGCTGTGCACCAGTCCGTCCACGCCCTGGCCCACCACCCGCTTGGCGTCTTCCAGGTAGAAGATGTGCGCCAGGACCTTCAGGCCACGCTTGTGGGCCTGGTCGATCACCGCGGCGGAGACCTCCGGCGGCATCTTCGGCATGGTCCCGAGCTCGTCGTCGAGCCAGAGCTTGATGAGGTCGACCCCCTTGTCGGCCTGGACGTCCACGGCGCGGCGGGCCTCGTCGGGCGTGGCCACCTGCTGGTTCAGGCCCGGCACGCCGCCGTAGCCGCCCTTGAACACCACGCCCTGCCCGGCGGTGTAGACCCGCGCCATCGACGGCCGCCCGGTCGCGCGCTGCTCGGCGCGCAGCGGGAAGATGGCGTCGCCCTCGGTGCCCATGGCCAGCACCGTCGTCACGCCGTAGGCCGCGTACTGCTTCAGGTCCTTCTCGACGTTGGCGCGGGTGAAGTTGCGGTAGTCCTGGGTGAGGTCGACCACGTTGCCCACGTGCACGTGAAGGTCGATCAGGCCGGGCATCACATACTTGCCGCGAAGGTCGACGGTCCTGGCGCCAGCGGGCGCCTTCACCTGGGCCGAGGGCCCGACCCAGTCGATGCGGCCGTTCTCACCGATCACCAGGGCCGAGTCGGGCTGGGCCGCCCGGCCGGAGCCGTCGATCAGGGTGAAGTTCCGGAGCACCGTGGCGCCCTGCGCCAGCGCGGGCCCCGCGGCCAGGGCGCCTGTCGCGAGGATCGCGGCGGCGAAGGTGTGGCGAAGCTTACCCAGGATCATCTCTAAAGAACCTCCAGCACTGGCTCTGCGGCGCGGCGTCAGGACGGAGGGAGGCCCGCCACGCGGGCGCCGGACGGCTCCGCGGACGCTGACGGCGAGCGGTGCTCGATCCGTCGGCTGGGCGCCTCCCTTTATGTCTTGTCTTCGCGCCTCGGCTTTCCGGAAGCGTTGCATACAAGCGAAACCCACACAAGCAGAGGCAGCGGGTCCTGCCGGACCGGGCAGCTGAGGATCATTCGCGGACGGAGCTTGCGGCGAGGGGGCGCAGGCAAATGCGCTTGACCCGCTGCGCGTCTTGTATACACGTTTTGCTCAATCTACAGACGGGCCGCGCCCGAGCGCCCGCCAGGAGGAAAGCGTCGAATGCCGCCGTTGACCGGAATCCGCGTACTGGACGTCTCCCAGGTCATGGCAGGCCCCTTCTGCTGCATGCTGCTGGGCGACCTCGGCGCCGACGTGATCAAGATCGAGCCGCCGGGCGTGGGTGATTCGACCCGCCGCTCGATGGGTTTCCGGCTGAAGGGCGAGGACAGCCCGGGGTTCCTGGCGCTCAACCGCAACAAGCGCAGCATCGCGCTCGACCTGAAGGACCCCGCCGACCGCGAGGTGCTGAACGCGCTCGTGAAGACCGCCGACGTGCTGGTCGAGAACGGCCGGCCGGGCGTCGCCGCGCGCCTCGGGATGAGCTGGGAGCAGGTGAGCGCGATCAACCCGCGGCTGATCTACGCCTCGATCTCCGGCTTCGGCCAGACCGGTCCCTGGGCGCTGCGGCCAGGCTTCGACCTGATCGCCCAGGCGATGTCCGGCGTGATCAGCGCCACCGGCCACCCCGACGGCGAGCCGGTGAAGAGCGACATTCCCGTGGGCGACCTGGGCGCCGGCATGTTCGCCGCCTACGCAATCCTGGGCGCGCTGTACGGACGCGAGAAGACCGGCGAGGGCCAGTTCATCGACGCCTCCCTGTTCGAGGCGGCGCTGGGCCTGTCGGTGTGGGCCACGACCGAGCTCTGGGGCACCGGCAAGTCGCCGAAGCCGCTGGGCACCGCCAACCGGATGTCCGCCCCCTACCAGGCGGTGAAGGCGTCCGACGGCTACTTCGTCTTCGGCGCCGCGAACCAGAAGCTGTGGCTCGCCTTCCTGGAGGTGGTCGGGCGCCAGGAGCTGGCCGACGACCCGCGGTTCAGGGAGAACAGCGACCGGGTGGCCAACAACGCCGCCCTGATCGAGCTGCTGAAGCCCACCTTCCTTACACGGACGGTCGACGAATGGGTGGAGGCGATGCTGGCGGGCGGCGTCCCGGCGGGACAGATCTACGACTACGAGCAGGCGCTCGCGAGCGAGCACGTGAAGGCCCGCAACATGGTGATGGACATCGCCCATCCCGTGGAGGGGACGTTCAAGTCGCTGGGCTTCCCGGTGAAGCTCACCGGCACGCCGCAGGAGGTGCGCCATCCGCCGCCGCTACTCGGCGAGCATGGCGCGGAGATCCGCAAGGAGCTGGCCGACCTGGGGCTGCTCCCGGTCGGGCCGCCGCAGGTCGCCGGGTCATGAGCGAAGGCAGGCTGGTCTACGAGAAGGTCGGGGCGGTCGGGAGGATCACCTTTGACAATCCGGGCGCCTTGAATGCCCTTACCGCCCGGATGTGGAGCGACCTCGGCCGGGTGTGCCGCGAGGTGGCGCAGGACCGCAGCGTGCGCGTCGTCACCCTCCGGGGCGCCGGCGGCAAGGCCTTCCTATCCGGGACGGACATCACCGGCTTCCTGAGCTTCACCTCCGGCCAGGACGGTCTGGCCTACGAAGCGCGCATGGACGAGTACATCGGTACGGTGGAGGCCCTGCCCCAGCCGGTCGTCGCGGTGGTCGAGGGCTGGGCGGTGGGCGGCGGCGTGGCCCTGTCCTGCGCCGCCGACATCCGCATCGCCACGCCAAGCGCGAAGTTCGGCTCGCCGCTCGGCCGCACCATCGGCAACTGCCTGTCGGCCAAGGGCTACGCCCGCCTTGTCGGCCATGTGGGCGTCGCCCAGGCCAAGCGCATGCTGCTGCTGGGGGAGATGGTCACCGCCCAGGAGATGATGGGCCTGGGCCTGCTGCACTCCATCGTGGAGCCCGAAGGCCTCGACGCGGCCGTGGACGCGATGTGCGAGAAGCTGGCCGGCATGGCCCCCGTGTCGCTGAAGGCCAGCAAGGAGGCCATGCGCCGGCTGACCTACCGTGCCCTGCCGGACATGAGCGACCTCATCGAGGAGGTCTACGGCAGCGAGGACTTCCGGAACGGGGTCCGCAATTTCACCGAGAAGAAGAAGCCGGAGTGGAAGGGCGTCTGAGCGACGCTCCGACCTAGTCCGCCTCGGCCGGAGCCGCCGCCTGCGGCGGGGCGCCGGCCGACGTCAGCGCCCGCACGCGCACCCGGCTCTTGGTCTGGGAGATGCGCTCGATCACCCCTTGGGCGAAGTGGTCCTGCATCAGTGAGCTGAGCAGCGGGCCGTCGCGGGCGGCGAGCGCGGCGAAGATCTTGCGGTGCTCCTCGAGCGCTATGGCCCAGCGGTGCCGGTCCAGGGTGTTCACCGAGCGCACGCGCTCGGCGCGCGGGACGATCATGCGCCAGGCGAGGATCAGGGAGCTATTGCGCGAGGATTCCACCATCAGCTCGTGGATCGCCCGGTTGGCGCGGATGTATTCCGCCCGGTCGTGGTTGCGGAAATGGAGCTCCATCTCCTCCTGCAGCTCGCGCAGGCGGTCGAGCTGTTCCGGCGTCATCCGCTGCGCCGCCTGCTGGGCGGCGAGCGCCTCCAGGGTGCCCAGCACCGAGAAGACATCGATGGATTCACTCTCGTTGAGCTCGGCCACCACGACGCTGCGGTTCGGCAGGAGCTCGACCAGGCCTTCGGCCGCCAGGGTGCGGAAGGCCTCGCGCACCGGCGTGCGCGACATGCCCAGCCGCTCGCTGATCGCCACCTCGCGCAGCCGCTCGCCCGGTTCCAGCTCGCCCGACAGGATCATCTCCCGAAGCAGGCTCACGGCGTCCTTGTGGCGCCAGCCCTTCTGCTGTCGCGTCGGAGGTTGCTTCCGGTCCTGCGCAACCGGAGCGGGTTCCACCTCGGGAACTGCGGCTCGTTTTTGACTCATCGGACGCAGTATCCCGGAGCGGGCGTCCGGCCACAAGCCTTGTCGGAGAAGATGAATACAACTGCGACAGGTTCGCAGAACCCCGCTTTGACTAGCCTTCTAAGTAATCGCGCCCAGGTTGCCGCCCACTCGCGTCGCACCAGCTCTTGCGCGCAAGCTCGGCCGTCGGCCGCCTCCCCGCCCACCAGCCCACGGGCGGGACGGCCAGCACCGCCTCGCCCGTGGGCCGGGGCCTCGTCACCAGTTGGTGGCGATGTACTTGGCCTCAAGGAACTCCAGGATGCCGTGGTGGGCGCCCTCGCGGCCGAGACCGCTCTGCTTCACGCCGCCGAACGGCGCGGCGGGGTCCGAGGCGATGCCGCGGTTCAGCCCGATCATCCCCGCCTCGACCTTCTCGGAGACCCGCAGGCCCCGCGCGAGATCGCGGGTGTAGACATAGGCAATGAGGCCGTACTCGGTGTCGTTGGCCGCGGCGATCGCCTCCTCCTCGGTCTCGAAGCGCACGACCGGGGCCACCGGGCCGAAGATCTCCTCGTTCATGATCCGGGCGTCCGCCGGCACGCCGGCCAGCACGGTCGGTGGGTAGAAGTAGCCGTCCTGGTCGAGCGGCTTGCCGCCCACCTTCACCTCGGCGCCCTGGCCGACCGCGTCCTGCACCAGGGCGTCGATCTTCTTGAGCGCCGCGGGCGTGATCACCGGCCCGCACTGGGTGGCTTCGTCATAGCCCGGGCCGACCTTCATGGCGCCCATCCGCCTGGCGAAGCCCTCCACGAAACGCTCGAAGATGCCCGACTGGACGTAGAAGCGGTTGGCCGCCGTGCAGGCCTCGCCCCCGTTGCGCATTTTGGCCAGCATGGCGCCGTCCAGCGCCGCGTCGAGGTCGGCGTCGTCGAAGACGATGAAGGGCGCGTTGCCGCCCAGCTCCATGGAGCAGCTCAGCACCGTGTCGGCGGCGCCGCGCAGCAGGATCCGGCCGACGTTCGTCGAGCCGGTGAAGGACAGCTTGCGCACCCGCGGGTCGGCCATCATCGCCGAGACCACCTCGCCGGGCGTGGAGGTGGTGACGACGTTGACGACGCCCTTGGGCACGCCCGCCTCCTCCAGCAGGGCCGCCATGGCGAAGGCGGTGAGCGGGGTCTCGGCCGCCGGCTTCAGCACGCAGGTGCAGCCGGCGGCGAGCGCGGGCGCGATCTTCCGCGTAGCCATGGCCGCGGGGAAGTTCCAGGGCGTGATCAGCACCGCCACCCCGATCGGCTGGTACTGCACCACGATCCGGTTCGCGCCGCTGGGGGCCATGGTGATGTCGCCGATGATCCGCACGGCCTCCTCGGAGAACCAGCGGAAGAACTCGGCGGCATAGGCCACCTCGCCGCGGGCGTCGGGCAGGGCCTTGCCGTTCTCGAGCGAGATCAGCTGGGCGAACTCCTCGGCCCGGCCGGTCATCAGCTCGAACGCCTTGCGCAGCACCTCGGCCCGCCTGCGCGGCGGGGTGGCGGCCCAGTCGGCGGCGGCGGCCGCGGCTGCGTCCACGGCGGCCCTGGCGTCCTCCACCGCGCCGTCGGCGACGGTGGCGATCAGCTTGCCGGTAGAGGGGTCGACCACGTCGATGCGCTCGGCGCGCCGGCCCGGCAGCCACTGGCCGCCGATGTAGAGATCGGTCTTCAGGGACGCGGCCGGCTCGGCGACCTTCTGGGAAGCGACGGACACTTGGATTTCCTTCCTAGGCGGGGAGCTTGCGCAGGTCGGCGCGGGCGCCGGTCTGGGCGGCGTGCAGGATGTGGCCCATAGCGGCGACATCGAGGGCGCGGGGGTTGTTCTTCACCAGGCGGGCGGCGCCCATGGCCTGATCGGCGGCCCAGTCGAGCTGGTCGTCGGCAAGGCCGAGGTCGCGGATGGTGCGGGGGATGCCCACGCGGATGAACAGGTCCTCCACCGCGTCGATCGCGGCGATGGCCCGGGCGTCGTCGTCCTCGCCGGTGCGCGGCAGGCCCATGGCGTCGGCGATCTGCACCAGCTCGGGCACGCAGCTCGGCCGGTTGTACTCCATGACGTAAGGCAGCAGGCAGGCGACGCCGAGGCCGTGGGCGGTGTGGGTGAGCGCGCCCACCGGATACTGCAGGGCGTGGGCCGCGGCGGTGCCGGCGACGCCGAAGGCGAGGCCCGCCAGCATGGAGGCCCACATCATGTTCTCGCGGGCCTTCATGTCGGAGCCGTTCTTCACCGCCGTCTCCAGGTTCGCCGAGATCTTGGCGATGGCCTGCAGGGCGTACATGTCGCTGAAGGCGTTCTTGCCCAGGAAGACGTGGCTGTAGCTGAGGTCCGACGAGGGCTCGCGCCGCGCGGCCATGAAGGCCTCCACCGCATGGGTCATGGCGTCGGAGCCGGAAGCCGCGGTCAGCCCCGGCGGGCAGGTCATGGTCAGCTCGGGGTCGCAGAGCGCCACCAGCGGGATCAGCTCGGGGCTGGCGATGCCGACCTTCAAGGTCTTCTCCGGATCGGCGACGACGGCCACGGGGGTGACTTCCGAGCCGGTGCCGGCCGTGGTGGGCACAGCGATCACCGGCAGGACCCGGCCCGGGACCTTGAACTCGCCGTAGTAGTCGTGCGGCTCGCCGCCGTGGGCGAGCAGGACGGCCACCACCTTGGTCAGGTCCATGCAGCTGCCGCCGCCCAGCCCGACCAGCAGGTCGGGTCCGAAGGCGCGGGCGATCTCCATGCACTCGGCCACCGAACTCATCGGCACCTCGGGCAGGGTGCGGTCGTAGACCTGGCTGGCGACGCCGGCGGCGGCGAGGGAGTCGACCAGGTCGCGCAGCGCCGGGTCCTGGCCCATCCGCTCGTCCGTGCAGATCAGCGCGCGGTTGCCGTAGGCGCGGGCGTACGTGCCGATGGCGTGGCGCTGGCCGGGGCCGACGGCGATGTGGCGCGGCGGGCGCGTGGCGGCGAACAAGGTCATGGGATGGTTTCCTCCTTGGCGGCCCTGGCGGCCAGGGCCTGCAGTTCAGTCCAGACGTCGTCGGCCACCGGCAGGCCCTCCCTCGCACGGGCGGCCCGCGTCGCGCGCGCCCGGTCCCCGGGGACCCGGACGGCCTCGAAACCCTCGGCCGGCGGCATGCGGCGGATCGCGTCGAGGTAGGCGGCGAGCGCCTGCCCCTGGCCGGCCGCGCCGGGGTCGATGAGGATGAAGAGATCGCCCTTGTTGCAGGCGATGGCGTCGTCGAGCGTGCCGGTCACCTCGCGGCCGAGGGCGGAGCCGGTGAGCGCCGCCACCAGCAGCTCCACCGCCAGCCCGAGCGCATACCCCTTAGGGCCGCCGAACGGCGCGATCGCGCCGGCCTTGGCCCGCTCGGCGTCGGTGGTGGGCGCGCCTTCGGCGTCGAGCGCCCAGCCGGGCTCCAGCGGCAGGCCGCGGTGGGCGTGGTCGTGGATCCTGCCCATGGAGACCACGCCGGTGGCGGTGTCCATGACGAAGGCCCCTTCGGCGGTCGGCACGCCGATGGCGATGGGGTTGGTGCCGATCATCGCCGTCCGGGCGCCCCAGGGATGCACCAGCGCCTCGCTGGTGGTCAGGGCGATGGCGGCCAGCCCCGCATCGGCCGCCCGCTCGACGTACCAGGCCAGCATCCCCAGATGGTTGCTGTTGGCGATCGCCGCGACGGAGACGCCGGTCTCCCGCGCCCGCGCGACGGCGGCGTCCAGCGCGCGCGCGGCCACGACGGGTCCCAGGCCCCGTTCGCCGTCCACCGCCAGGAAGGCCGGGCCGCGCCAGGCGTGCCGGCCGGCCGCCGCGGGATCGATCACCCCGTTGGCGATCCGGCGCGCCAGCCTCGGCAGCCGCAGCAGCCCGTGGGACGGGGTTCCGCGCAGCTCGCCCTCCAGCAGCACCTCGGCCTGCAGGCGGGCGTGCGCCTCGGGAACGCCGGCGGCGCGGAGCGCCGTCAGCGCCGTGTTCCGGGCGTCGGCCAGGGAGACCAGCGGCATGCAAAACCCAATAGGATACCGGCCTCCGTCCTGCGCCGCCGAGATGCAGGAGTCAACCTTGCATACAATTCACGTCCGCGTGCGCCAATGGTTGGCGAGCACCGGCAGGAGCCCGAGCAGCAGCAGGGTGCGCGCCAGGTGGTGGGCGGCCACATAGGCCGGGTTGGCGTTCAGGCTGAGCGAGACAGCGACCATCATCTCCATGCTGCCCGGCGCGAAGGCCATCAGGCCGGCGGCCGCGCCGACGCCCGAGAGCCAGCCCGCCAGCGCCCCCACCGGGGCGCTCACCAGGGCCATGACCGCGAGGCTCGCCAGGCTGGCCGGCGTCAGGGCCAGGAGGTCTCGGGGGCGGATGCCGGCGAACCGCGAGCCGATCAAAGCGCCGAGCGCCGCGGCCGCGACGGTGAACACCGTCGGCGGCAGTCGGGTGTCCACCACGGCCGTCGCGTGCAGGACCGCGCTGCCCAGCAAGGCCCCCAGGAACACCGGCACGGGCCAGCCCAGCCGCCGCGCGAGCCCGGCGCCGGCGGCGGCGGCGGCCAGAACCGCCGGCCAGCCCAGCGCTGCAGGCAGCAGGGGCGAAATCGCCGGGTCGGAAGGCGCCACATGGCCGAAGCTGAGGGCCAGCGGGGCCATGGCCACCAGGGTCGATATCCGCAGGGTCTGGGCCACCGCCACAGGAACCACCCTCGCTCCCTCCGCTTCGGCGAGGATCATGGTGGCGCTGAGCGCCCCCGGGGAGGTGGCGAAGAAGGCGGTGGGGGCGTCGGCGCCCGACAGGCGGCGGAAGACGAGGAAGCTCAGGGCCCAGGCGCCCAGAGTGGCGAGGACGAGGGCGGCGATGGACAGCGGCCAGACCGCAGCGGCCCCGAGCGCCGCCGGCGTGACGCTCGCGCCCGCGCCCAGGCCGGTGACGAAGAACAGCAGGTCGCGCAGCGGCGCGGGCCAGCCCAGGCGGCGGCCGGCCAGCGACGCGACGGCGGTGGCGAGCAGGGCTCCCAGGATCGCGCCCGCCGGAACGCCCATGGTCAGAAACAACGCCGCGCCGACCCCGCCGACCGCCGCCGTCTCGGCGAGTCGTCCGACCTCGGCGGCCAGCGCCGGCCGCGATGTGAGCCGCCTGATCAGCACGCCCGCCCCCGCACGAAGGGCCTAGGGCCCACCGTTGCATACATCAGCCGCCGCCGCAGGCAAGCGCCGGACAAAAAGGCGGCCAGCCGCGCAGGCGCGGCCGGCCGAGGAAGAAACGGGAGGAACAGAACCTTCCAGTGCCGGAAGGCCGGAACCGACGGCGGTGTAGCATCGCGTACGATTCTTGTATACATATTTGTACTGCCGCCGGATCACGGAAGAGCCAAAGGGAGGAAGAACGATGCGCCACCGTCGAACGGAGCTGATTCGCGCCGAGGCCCTGGCCGAGGCGATCGCCCGCACGCCCATGACCCACCACGTGCTGTGGATCGGCCGCGAGGCCACCGGCCAGCGCGGGTCGCTCAGGGCGCGGGCCTTCGACTGCCTGCACGAGGTGGGCGTGCCCGTGAGCCTCCGCGTCCTGCTGCAGCGGGCCGCCCAGTTGCCCGACGGCACCGGCCTCGACCCGGACGCGGTGCGCAGCGCCATCCGCCTGCATCAGGGCGCCAAGCCCGCCGTGGTCTTCCTCCTTGAGCGGCGCCCCTCGGGCGAGTTCGTGGCGGTGACCGACATTCCCTTCGCCGGCAGTTGCGGCCGGCGGATCGTGGCCGGCCAGGTGGTCGTCGACCGCGGCGGGCGGTTCGGCCTCGACCTCTTCGCCGACGCCGCCTGAGATGGGTTTCGCCGCGCCCTCGTCCGGCGCCGTCGCCCGGCCGCCGCGGCTGCTCGTCGTCCCGCCGGGCCTCTGGCCGGACGGTCCGCGGATCGTGCAGTACCTCGCCGGCTGCGGCTTCGCCGTGGAGACCGCCGCGGCCCGCGACCTCGGCCTGCGCGCGGCCGCCTTCGACCTCGTCGTCCTCTCGGCCCGCGACGCGCTCGCCGGAGCCGGGGACCAGGGGATTACCGCCCGCCCGACCCCGCCGCTGGTGGCCCTGTTTCACCCCGGCGACGAGGACCTGGGCCTCCAGGCCCTGGAGGCCGGCGCCGCCGACGCCGTGGCGCTGGCGGCCCGCCGCGAGCTGCTGGCCCGCGTCCGCGCCATCCTGCGGCGCAATCGCCCGTCGCTGCGCCCGCCGGTCCGCGCCTACGAGTTCGGGGGCGCCCGGTTCGACCTCGCGCTCGCCGGCCTGACCGGCCCGCTCGGCCGGCGTGTCCCGCTCTCCGCCAAGGAGGTGCTGATGCTCCGGGCCTTCCTGGAGCGGCCGGGCGCCGTACTGTCCCGGCAGGAGCTGATCGACCTCTGCATGGGCCGCGAGGCCGACGTCTACGACCGCGCCGTCGACTGCCTGGTCAGCCGGTTGCGGCGCAAGCTGGTCGCGGTCCTGGGCCACGATCCGATCCAGACCCGCCGGGCCGCCGGCTACAGCTTCGCCGCCCAGGTACGGGCCGTCCGCGGGCCGGACGAGCCCTTGGCCCCGCTTTCCGCCGACCGGGTCCTGGCCGGCCTCGCCCACACCGGAGGAGCCCGATGAAGACCTCGACCGCAGCCCTCGCCGCCTGGTTCGCCCTCGCCGCCGCGGCCGCCGCCCAGCCCGCCGCCGCGCCGTCCGCGCCGACCACGCCGGTGGGGATCGTCGCCGACCCCTGCGTCGGGCGCACGCCGCAGACCGACTGGGCCAACCTCTGCCGCTACCGCGCGGACAATGCCGCCACGCCGCCGCCGCGATCCGACCAGCCGCGTGTCGTGTTCATGGGCGATTCCATCACCGAGGGATGGCGCCGGTTCGACCCGGACTTCTTCGAGGCCAACGGCTATCTGGGCCGCGGCATCAGCGGCCAGACCACGCCGCAGATGCTGGTGCGCTTCCAGCCCGACGTGATCGCCCTGAAGCCCCGCGTGGCGCACCTCATGGCCGCCACCAACGACATCGCCGGCAACACCGGCCCCACGACCTTGCAGGCTGTCCAGGACAACATCGTGGCCATGACCACGCTGGCGCGGGCGAACGGCGTGCGGATGGTGCTGGCGGCCGTGCCGCCGGCGGCGGACTTCCCCTGGCGCAAGGGCATGGAGCCGGCGCCGAAGATCGCCGAGCTGAACGCCTGGCTGAAAGCCTACGCGGCGCGCGAGGGGCTGGTGTTCGTGGACTATGGCGAGGTGCTCGGCGACGCCGCCGGGGCGATGAGGCCCGAGTTCAGCCGCGACGGCGTGCATCCCAATCCGGCCGGCTATGCGGCCATGCAGCCGCTGGCCCGCAGGGCGATCGCCGAGGCCCTGGCCGGGCCCCGGCGCTAGGCGGCGTCAGCCGACCATGTCCTCCAGCTCGCGGCCGCGGGTCTCCTTGACCATGGCCCGCACGAACAGGAACGAGACGGCCGCGCTGAGCGCGTAGAAGCCGTAGGTGATCGGCAGTCCGAGCGAGGCGGCGAGCGCCGGGAAGCTGACGCTGATCGCGAAGTTGGCGGTCCACTGGGCGAAGCCGGCGACCGCCAGGCCCGAGCCGCGGATCTGGTTGGGGAACATCTCGCCCAGCATGACCCACATCACCGGGCCCCAGCTGAGGTTGAAGAAGATCACATAGAGGTTCGCCGAGATCAGGGCCGTGAGCCCGGCCCCGTCGGAGAGCTGCACCGCCCCGTCCACCATGCTGGCGGTCGAGAAGACCATCGCCATGATGGCAAGGGTCACGGCCATCCCCGCCGAGCCGATGAGCAGCAGCGGCTTGCGGCCGATGCGGTCGATCAGGCCGATGGCGCCCAGGCAGGCGACGATCGAGAGCGAGCCGGAGAGGATGTTGATCTTCAGGGCGTCGTCCTCGGAGAAGCCCACGGACTGCCAGAGAACCGCGCCGTAGTAGAAGACGACGTTGATGCCCACGAGCTGCTGGAAGACGGCCAGGCCGATCCCGGTCCAGACGATGGGACGCAGCTTGCCGCTCGCCTTGTCCACCAGGTCCGACAGCTTCGGGCGGTGGTGGTCGGCGGCGAGGCTGGCGCGGATCTCCTCCACCTTGCGGCGGGCCTCCGCGGGGCCGAACAGGCGGGTAAGGACGCCCTCGGCCTCGGCGTCGCGGCCCTTCACCACCAGATAGCGCGGGCTTTCGGGGATCAGCAGCAGGGTGAGCAGGAAGACGCCGGCCGGGATCACCTGCATCCAGAACATCCAGCGCCAGGCCGGATAGCCCAGCCAGAACTCGCTGGTGGAGCCGCCCGCCGTGGCGGCCAGGATGTAGTTGGCCACGAACGCGCCCGTCAGGCCGGTGATGATCATGATCTGCTGGATGCTGGAGAGCCGGCCGCGCATGCTCGCCGGTGTCACCTCGGAGATGTAGACGGGCGACAGCACGCTGGCCGCGCCGACGCCCAGGCCGCCGATGAAGCGGGCGACGATGAACACGGCCGAGGAGTCCGCCGCGCCGGTGCCGAGCGCCGAGAGGATGAACAGCACGGCCGAGATCATCATCACCGTGCGCCGGCCGATCTGGTCGGCCAGGCGGCCAGCGATGAAGGCGCCCACGGCGCAGCCCACCAGGATGGCGCCGACGTTGAAGCCGGTGCCCAGCTTGGAGAGGTTGAAGGTGCTCTCCAGCCCCTCCTGGGTGCCGTTGATGACCCCGCTGTCATAGCCGAACATGAAGCCGCCGATGGTCGCCACGGCGACGATGGCGGCGATGAACGCCATGTTGACGCGGGCGGCCTCGCCGCTCAGCCCGGCGGCCGCCGGGGGATTGCCTGTGGTGGACACTTGGACGTCTCCCTGGGCGGGCCTCGGCCCGCGTTTCCTCGTGATGCCCGGCGGTTCTCTGTGGCCGCCAGCTTGCCTACAGCCTTATTGATAGCGCTATCATGGTCAAGCCCCCCGGCTTGCCGTCAGTGGTTGTGGCGCGGGTTGCGGGCGGAGATCCCACGATACTTCACGGCCATCTCCAACACTGCGCCGTCGGCGAGCTGACCGGTCTTCTCGCGGTAGAGCTCCTCCCACGGCGTGTGGCTCTCCGGGACCGGCGGCGGAGCCTCGGCCCTGCGCCGCGCGATCTCGGCGTCATCCACGAGCGCGTCGCAGCGGCCGGCGGACAGGTCGATGCGGATCACGTCGCCGGTGCGCAGCCAGGAGAGCCCGCCGCCCGCCGCGCTCTCCGGCGAGGCGTTGAGGATCGAGGGGCTGTCGGAGGTGCCCGACTGGCGCCCGTCACCGAGCGTCGGCAGGCTCATGATCCCCTTCTGAATCAGGGCGTCCGGCGGCTGCATGTTGACCACCTCGGCGGAGCCCGGCCAGCCCAGCGGCCCCGAGCCGCGGATCACGAGTATGGTCCGCGCGTCGACGCCCAGCGCGGGGTCGTTGATCCGGTGGTGGTAGTCGTCAGAGCCGTCGAAGACCACGCAGCGGCCCTCGAACACGCCCTCCCGGCCCGGCTCGCTCAGGTAGCGGGCGCGGAAGTCCTCGCTGATCACGCTGGTCTTCATGATCGCGAAGTCGAACAGGTTGCCCTTCAGCACCAGGAAACCGGCGCGGTCCTTCAGCGGCGCGGCCCAGGGGGTGATCACCTCGCGGTCGGAGGCCTGTCGGCCTTCGACGTTCTCCGCGAGCGTCCGGCCGGTCACAGTCAGGCACCCGCCGTCCAGCTTGCCGGCCTGCAGCAGCTCCCAGAGCACCGCGGGCACGCCGCCGGCCCGGTGGAACCGCTCTCCCAGGTACTTGCCCGCCGGCTGCATGTTGACCAGCAGGGGGATGTCGTAGCCGTGGACCATCCAGTCCTCGTCGGAGACCTCGACGCCGGCGTGCCGGGCCATGGCCACGATGTGCGGCTGGGCGTTGGACGAGCCGCCGATGGCGCTCACCGTGCGGATGGCGTTCAGGAAGCTGGCCCGCGTCAGGATCCTCGACGGCCGCAGGTCCTCGTAGGCCATCTCCACGATCCGCCGGCCGGTCTCGTAGGCCATCTGGCCGCGCTCGCGGTAGGGCGCGGGGATCGCCGCGCAGCCGGGCAGCGACAGGCCCAGCGCCTCGGCGACGGCGTTCATGGTCGAGGCCGTGCCCATGGTGTTGCAGTGGCCGGCGGAGGGGGCGGAGTCCGCCGCGCGCTTGAGGAACTCCTCCTCGTCGATCTCGCCGGCCGCGAGCTTGCGGCGCGAGCGCCAGATCACCGTGCCCGAGCCCACCAGCTCACCCTCGTGCCAGCCGTCCAGCATCGGCCCGCCGGAGAGCACGATGGCCGGGATGTCGACGGTGGAGGCCGCCATGATCCCGCTGGGGGTGGTCTTGTCACAGCCGGTGGTCAGCACCACGGCGTCGATCGGATAGCCGTAGAGGATCTCGGTCAGTCCGAGGTAGGCGAGGTTGCGGTCCAGGGCCGCGGTCGGCCGGCGGCAGTTCTCGAAGATCGGATGGACCGGGAACTCCATCGGGATGCCGCCGGCGTCGCGGATGCCGTCGCGCACCCGCCGCGCCAGGTCCAGGTGGATGCGGTTGCAGGGCGACAGGTCGGACCCGGTCTGGGCTATGCCGACGACCGGCCGCCCGCTCCTGAGTTCCTCGGGCGTGATCCCGTAGTTCATGAACCGCTCCAAGTAGAGGGCGGTCATGTCGCTGCGCTCTTCGTTGGCGAACCAGTCGCGCGAGCGGAAGGGCCGGACGGGGGTGCGCTCAGACATTGCGCATTTCGTTCTGCGGCAGGCCGGGTACGTCAACCTGGAAGCTGAACAGGCCGCCGGCCCGCGGCTGCGCCTCCCGCTCGGCCTTCGACAGGCCCTTCCAGGCGGTGGTGGCGTAGACGGTCTTCAGGTCGTCGCCGCCGAAGGCCAGTTTGGTGATGTTGGCGACCGGGAACTCCACCCTCTCCAGGAGCTCCCCCGCCGGCGAGTAGCGGCGCACGTGGCCGCCGGCGAAGAGGCCGGTCCAGACGCAGCCCTCGGCGTCCACCGCCGGCCCGTCCGGATAGCCCTGGTCGATCTGGGCGAACACCCGCTTGCCGCTGATCTCGCCGCCGGCGGAGACGTCGAAGGCGTAGATCACCTTCTTGAGCGTGTCGGTGTGGTAGAGCGTCCGCCCGTCGGGACTCGCCGCCGGTCCGTTGGTGATGCAGTAGCCGTCGTCGCAGCGCACCGGGCGGTGGCCATCCAGCCGATAGAGCGCGCCCGTCAGGTTCGTCTCGCCGTCGTGCATCGAGCCGAACCAGAGCCGGCCCTGGGGGTCCACGAAGCCGTCGTTCAGCCGATTGTCGAGGCCGGGGTCCTCCACCGTCGCCAGCAGGTCGAAGCGGCCGCTCTTCGGGTCGAAGCGGTGCAGGCCGGTCTTCAGGCCGGCGATCCAGCCGCCGCCGGCGACCGGGGCGATGAACCCCGGCTGGGCCGGCGCCGCCCAGCTCCAGGCCGCGCCGGTGGCCGGCTCGTAGCGGTGAATGCGCAGGCCCTTGATGTCCACGAACCAGAGCGCATCGTCGTCGGCCCGCCAGACCGGTCCCTCGCCGAGCTCGGCGTCGGCGGAGAAGACGCAGTCCGGCTCGGAGATCGCGCTCATCGCCAGCCTGCGTCGATCCAGTACTCGTGGCCGGTGCAGAAGCGGGCGTCGTCGGAGGCCAGGAACAGCACCAGGGCCGCCACGTCGCGGGGCTCTATGCGTCCCTTCAGGCACTGCTGCGAGACGATCTCGGCCTCGCCTTCCGGCGTGTACCACTTCATTTGCCGGGGGGTCTTCACATTGCCCGGCGCGACGCAGCTGACGCGGATGCCGTCGGGTCCAAGCTCCCGGGCCAGAGCCCGCGTCATGCCCTCGATGCCTGCCTTGGCGGTCTCGTAGAGCACCAGGTCGGGCAACCCGAGGTGCCAGGAGATCGAGCCGAAGTTGATGATCACCCCGCCGCCGGCCTTCTTCATCTCCGGCACGACGGCCTTGGTGCAGAACAGCATGTGGCGGAGGTTCACCGCCATGCGGTCCTCGAAGTATTCCGGCGTCACCTCGTCGAGGGTGTGGCGGTCGTCGTTGCCGGCGTTGTTCACCAGCACCTGGACGGGCCCGATCGTCTCGAAGCAGGCGGCGATCGCCTTGGCGTCCTTCAGGTCGCAGTGGTGAAAGACCGGCCGGATCGGTGAGACGTCCAGCGCCCTCACCAGGGCCTCGGACTCCCCCCTCAGCACGTCGAGGAAATGCACCTCGGCGCCCTGGCCGGCGAAGGCCTGCACGAGGCCCGCCCCGATGCCCGAGGCGCCGCCGGTGATGACCACCCGCTTGCCCCTCAGGCTCGGATAGACCGCGCCCTGCCCTGCGGCGACAACGTCCACGTTCACGCCCATGAGTAGGCCGTCTTGGTCTGGGTGTAGAATTCGACGGCGGCGAAG
>NZ_DAISJG010000005.1:0-145155 GCF_036821595.1 Phenylobacterium sp. | reverse complement strand
ACATCGCCTCGATCGACGGCATCCGGCTCAACCCGCAGGAGACCTACTCCTACCATGCCTCCAAGGCCGGGCTGATCTACCTGACCCGGCGGATGGCGGCGCGGCTGATCCAGGACAACATCGTGATGAGCGCCATCGCGCCGGGCGCCTTCGCCTCGGACATGAACCGGGTGGCGCGCGACCTGGGCGACCAGGTGGCCAAGCGCATCCCGTCGCGCCGGATCGGCACCGACGAGGACATGCAGGGCGTGGCCATCTACCTGGCCTCCCGGGCCGGGGACTATGTGGTCGGCGAGACCATCGCGGTGGACGGCGGCGTGGCGCTGGCGAGCTTCGGCGGGCTCTGAGCGGCGCCCCGGGCGCCATGGTTTGGCTCCGATTGCGGTATCAGGGGTTGAACACCTGAGCCGAGCCGCCCTTGACCGAAGCCAAGCCCCCCGCGTCTTCCAGAGCCCCGCGCCCCACCGTCCGCTTGATCCTGGCGGTCGTCGGCGTGGCGATCCTGGTCGCGGCGCTCGCGCTCTATGCCGCGCGCCGGGTGATCGCCCGCGAGGCGCTGACCGGCTGGCTGCAGTCGAAGGGCATAGCCTCAGAGGCTGAGATCGAGGCCTTCGGCCTGACCGGCGCCACGGCGCGGCTGCGCATCGGCGACCCCGCCAACCCCGACTTCACCGCCGAGCGGGTGGAGGTGGGCTACGCCCTGCGCGGGTTCGGCGTGGAGGTGGGTTCGGTGAAGCTCACCCGGCCGGTGCTGCGGGCCAGTCTCCGCGACGGCCGGCTGAGCGCGGGCGTGCTCGACCCGCTGATCGAGGAATTCCGCCGCCGGCCGCCCCGGCCCGAGGCGACGAAGCCGCGCATCGAGGTCGACGACGGCGAGCTGCGACTGGCCACCGACTACGGCCCGGTGCGGCTGACCGCCGACGCCCTGGTCAACGACGGCAAGCTGATGTCGCTCGCCGCCGCCAGCGCGCCCGCGCGGCTGAGGGGCCGCGACTTCGAGGTGGTGACGGGTCCCGGCGTGCTGCGGCTGACGACGCGCGGCGCGCGGGCCACGGCGAGCCTGGGCGCGCCGGTCGGCGAGGCGCGGGCCGGCGGCGCGGCTCTGACCACGGGGCGGCTGCGGATCACCGCCGAGGCGCCCTATCCGGACCTGCAGAAGAAGCGCAGCGACGGGCCGGTGGTGCTCCGCGCGAGCCTGACCGGGCAGCGGATGGCGCTGGGCGAGCAGGAGCTCGAGGACGCGGAGCTGACCGCGGCCTTCACCGGCGACAGCGCGGGCTGGATCCCGGATCTGACGGTGCGGGGCCGCGCGGACGCCGAGCTGCGGGCGGGCTCGGCGGACCTGGCCGGCGGGACGGCGGGGCTGATCCGGGCGGGGCTTTCCACGCCGGACCTCGTCTGGACCCGCAAGGGCGGCGACGCGGTGGCGGCCACGGTGCGGCTGACCGGCGCGGCCCAGGCGATCGCCGTCTCCGACCTGCGCCTGCGCACCGTCTCGGCGACGCTCGAAGGCCCGGCGGCCTGGCGCAGGGGCGAGGCCGAGGCCCGGCTGGCCGGCGGGCTCGAAGGCCGCGGCGGCTGGATGGGGCTGGGCGCGCCGACGGCGGCGGACTCGGCGGAGATCGCCGCGGTGAAGCGCGGCGTGCGCAGCTTCCGGGCGGCGGCGACCGGCCTGACGGTCCGCTTCGGCAAGGCGGGGCTGCAGCTTGGTCTGACGGGACCTGCGCGCCTCAACCCCGACGCGGGCGGCGAGGCCAGGCTGGCGCCGCGCGGGGCGGGCTGGACGCTTACGGTGGCCGGCGGCGGCCTGCCGAAGGTGGACGCCGATATCCGCCGGTTCGTCCTTCTGGACGGCGGGGCGACGGCTTCGGGACGGGTGAAGGCGGCGCTGTCCATCGGACCGATCCAGGGCGGGGTGTTCGACGCCTCGGGGACGCTGCGCATGGGCGAGGGCGTGCGCTTCACCGGCGACCGCTGCGCGAGCGTGACGGCCACGCGGCTGGAGCTCGGCGAGAACGACGTGGAGGGGCTCTCGGGCCGCCTCTGCCCCGTGGCGGGCGAGCCGCTACTGACCCTGAATGGCGGCGACTGGCGGATCGCGGGCCGCGCCGAGGACGCCGCGGCCACCGTGCCCTTCCTGCAGGCCCGGGTGGCCGAGGCGGACGGGCGGATCGTGATGGGGCTCGCGCGGGGCCGCCTGCACGCCACCGCGGCGATCGCCGACGCGATGGTCGCCGACACGGGACCGGAGACCCGCTTCCATCCGCTGCGGATGACGGGACGGGCGGTGCTGGCGCGCGACGTCTGGACCGCCGACCTGGCCTTCCGCACGCCGGCCGGCCAGCCGGTAGCGACGGCGCGGCTCGGCCATCAGTCGCTGACCGGCGCCGGCGGCGTGGAGATCGACACCGGCCTGCTGGCTTTCGCGGAGGGCGGGCTGCAGCCGGAGCAACTCTCGCCGCTGGCCGCCGCGGTGGGCTCGCCGGCCGTGGGCTTGGCCCGGTTCGCCGGCCAGCTGCAGTGGGCGGGGGCCGGCTTGACCAGCGGCGGCACGCTGACCGTGCCCCGCCTGGATTTCACCAGCCCGGCCGGCCGGGTGAGCGGCCTCTCCGGCGAGGTGGTGTTCACCAGCCTCGCTCCGCTCACCGCCGCGCCCGGCCAGGAGCTGCGGGCCGAGGCGGTGGACGCGGTCCTGCCGCTGACCGGAGTGACCGCCACCTTCGGCCTGGAGGACGGCGGGCTGCTGATCTCCGGCGGCGAGGCGGCGGTGGGCGGCGGCCGCGTGACGGTCGAGAGCGTGCGCATCCCGCTAGGCCCCGACGAGCCGGCCCGCGGCGTGCTCAACTTCGAGGGCGTGCAGCTGCACGACATCGTCGAGGCCTCGCCGTTCGGCGACAGGGTCGAGTTCGACGCGCGGGTGAGCGGCCGGGTGCCGTTCGAGGCGAAGGGCCAGCAGGTGCGCATCCTCGGCGGTTCGCTGCGGGCGATCCAGCCGGGCCGCATCTCCATCCAGCGCGCCGCCCTGACCGGGGTGTCCGCCGAGGGCGCGGTCGCCACGCCGGGCGCGCCGGCGGCGGTGGCGCCGGAGCCGTCCACCGACACCTTCACGGATTTCGCCTACCAGGCGATGGAGAACCTCGCCTTCGACACCCTCGACGCGACGATCGAAAGCCGGCCCGACGGGCGGCTGGGGGTGATCTTCCACATCGTCGGGCGGCACGATCCGCCGAAGAGGCAGGAGATCCGACTGGGCCTGATGGACCTGATCCGGCGGGATTTCATGAACCGCAAGCTGCCGCTGCCCTCGGGCACCGGCGTGAACCTGACGCTGGACACGACGCTGAACCTGGACGATCTGCTGAAGGACTTCGCCGAATACCAGCGGCTGCGCAGTTCACCCCCGGTTCAGCCATGAACCCTCATCAGGAGGCCAGAGAGTTGGAGACGACCGCATGATCGCCGCGAACCGTTCGCTGGCCGCCGTCCTGGGCGCGCTCGCCCTGGCCGGCGTGGGCCTGAGCGCCTGCACTCCCACCATCCGGGTGGATGTGAAGCCGATCACCATCTACGCCAAGCTGGACGCCGACGTCCGCTTGCGGCTGGACGAGGAAGTGAAGGCCTTGATCCAGCAGAACCCGAACCTCTTCTGAGGGGTCTGAAAGACATGCAGGGACGTGAACTCATCGGGATCGGCGCGGCTGTCATGGCGGCGCTCGTCCTCCCCTCCGCCGCCGTCGCCCAGTCGGCGGCTGCGAAGGCCACCGTGGACCGCGCCAAGGCCGCCGGAATCGTCGGCGAGCAGTCGGACGGCTTCCTCGGCTTCGTGACCGACGCCGCCGATCCGGCCATCCGCCAGGCGGTGGCCGAGATCAACGCCGGCCGCGCGCAGGTCTACCGCGAGGCCGCGGCCCGGGCCGGCACGACGCCGGAGGCGGCCGGCGCGGCGGCCTATGTGCAGGTGGTGCAGGCCCGTCTCAAGCCGGGCGAATACTACCGGCCGAACGGCGGCGGCTGGGTGCGCAAGTAGGGATCACCCGGCCCGGGCCGCTAGGTCGGCCGCCGGGGCGCGGTCGAGCACCTCGCCGATCACCTGCAGCAGGCGGGCGAGCTCCAGCGGCTTGGAGACGAAGCCGTCCATGCCGCAGGCCAGGTATTCCTTCACCTGGTGCGACATGGCGTTGGCGGTGAGCGCCACGATCGGGGTAGGCGCGCGGCCCGCCTCGCGCTCGCGGGCGCGGATCTCACGGGTGGCGGCGGGCCCGTCCATGCCCGGCATCTGGACGTCCATCAGGATCACGTCCCAGGTCTCGCGGGCCCAGGCGTCCACCGCGTCGGCGCCGTTGTCCACCAGGGTCACCTCGAAGCCGAGCTGGCCCAGCATGGCCTTCAGCACCGCCTGGTTCATCTGGTGGTCCTCGGCGGCGAGGATCCGCAGCGGCCGGTCGAAAACCACCTTGGGCAGCTCCGGCTTGGCGACCGCCGCGTTCCCCGCGCGGGCCAGCGGCAGGCGCACGGTGAAGACCGAGCCCCGTCCGACGGCGCTCTCCACCTCGATGGTCCCGCCCATGAGCTCGCACAGCTCGCGGCAGATGGACAGGCCGAGGCCCGTGCCGCCGTAGCGGCGGGTGGTGGAGGCGTCGGCCTGCACGAACTTCTCGAACAGGGCGTCCAACCGTCCGGCCGGAATGCCGGGTCCGGTGTCGGCGACGGTGATGGTGATGGCCTCGCCCAGCCGGCGGATGGTGGCCTGCACCTGGCCGTGCTCGGTGAACTTCGCGGCGTTGGCCAGCAGGTTGGAGAGGATCTGGCGGATGCGCGTGGGGTCGCCCGCCCACAGGCCGCGGGCGGAGGCCTCGGTGGTGACCGCGAGGCGTACGCCCTTGGTCGCGCAGAGCGCCTGAAACGAGGCCTCCAGGTCGCGGCCCAGGGCCTCGAAATCGACCACGCCGGCTTCCAGCTCGATCTTCCCCGCCTCGATCTTGGAGAGGTCGAGGACGTCGTTGAGCAGGGCCAGCAGGGCCTCGCCGGAGCGGCGGATGATCTCCAGCCGCTCGCGCTGGTCGTCCGGCAGGTCGCCGGCGGCCATGGCCTGGGCCATGCCGAGCACCCCGTTCAGGGGAGTGCGGATCTCGTGGCTCATGTTGGCCAGGAAGGCGCTCTTGGCGGCGCTCGCCTCCTTGGCCTCGCGCAGGGCCTTCAGGCCCACCGAGCGCATGACGAAGGCCGCGATCAGCAGCAGGCCGGTGCCGGCGGCGAGGGCGAAGGTCTGGGCGGGCGACGCGCCGCGGGCCCAGGCGAAGGGGACGATGGCGAGGCAGAGGAAGGCGGTCGGCAGGGCGCTGGCGCAGAAGGCGGCGCGCGAGGCCCGGCTGACCGCCGAGGCGTTGAGCAGGGCGCCCGTGAGGATCAGGATCCCCACCATCATGGTCCAGGGCTCGCGCGACAGCAGCGCGCCGAGCGCCAGGACGTCGAACACCACATTGGCCAGGAACATCAGGGCGAGCGCCGGCGCCGCGGCGGCCTGGCCGCCGGATTCCAGCCGCCGTTCCATGCGCCCGGCCCAGAGGTATTCGGCGAACTGCACGGCGTACCAGCCGGCCAGCCAGGCGACGACCAGCGTCCAGCCGAGCAGCGGCCCGACGCCCACGGCCATGCCCAGGCCGATGGCCACGCGCAGGCCGATCTGCTGGCGCCGGGACACCACCGCCTCGACGAGATCAGGCTGGGCGACCTTCCACATCACGCCAGCCTAGGCCGACGCGATTAAGGCTCCGTTGCGGAAGTGCGGGAAGACGGCGGAACAACCGTCTGAGTTCGCGCGGAAAACCGCGTGTCGCTGGAAGGGTGCGGGTGGGGAGCGGCGACCATGCTCCCCACCCGATCCAAGGTCGTCCGCCCATCCTCCCCTCGGTGGCGGGCGGTTCGGCCTCAGAGGGCGCGATAGGCCGGCAGCGTCAGGAACTCCTCGAAGGAATCCGAGAGGCTCATGTCCGTGAAAATCTTCACGGCCTCGGCGAAGCGGCCGCCGTCGAAGGCGCCGGCGGGCAAGGTCTGGCGGAGCGCCGTCATTTCCTCGTCCAGCACCCGGCGGAACAGCTCGGGCGTCACCTCGCGGCCGTCAGCCAGCGTCGCCTTGTGGCGGATCCATTGCCAGATCTGGGCGCGGCTGATCTCGGCGGTCGCGGCGTCCTCCATCAGGTTGTAGAGCGGCACGGCGCCGCGGCCCCGGAGCCAGGCCTCGATGTACTGGACGCCGACGCGGATGTTCTCGCGCAGGCCGGCCTCGGTGCGCTGGCCCTCGTGGACGCGCAGCAGGTCCTCGCGGGTGACGGTGACGTCCTCGCGCAGCTTGCCGAGCTGGTTGGGGGTCGGCATCAGCCGGTCGAAGACCTCCATGGCCACGGCCACGAGATCAGGGTGGGCGACCCAGGTGCCGTCGTGGCCGTTGCCGGCCTCCCGCTCCTTGTCGGCCCGGACCTTGGCGAAGGCGGCCTCGTTGGCGGCGGGATCGCCCTTCACCGGGATCTGGGCGGCCATGCCGCCCATGGCGAAGGCGCCGCGGCGGTGGCAGGTCTGGATGAGCTTCAGGGAGTAGGCGTTCAGGAACGCACTTCCCATGGTCATCACCGACCGGTCGGGCGTCAGGGCCTCCGGCTGGGCCTTCAGGCGCTTGATGAACGAGAAGATGTAGTCCCAGCGGCCGCAGTTGAGCCCCGCCATGTGGTCGCGCAGCTCGTAGAGGATCTCGTCCATCTCGAAGGCGGCGGGCAGGGTCTCGATCAGCACGGTGACCTTGATCGTGCCGTTGGGGACGCCGAGCGCCTGCTGGGCATAGACGAAGACCTCGTTCCAGAGGCGCGCCTCCAGGTGGCTCTCCATCTTCGGCAGGTAGAAGTAGGGGCCCGTGCCGGCGGCGATCTGGGCCTTGGCGTTGTGGAAGAAATACAGGCCGAAGTCGAACAGCGAGCCCGACATCTCCTCGCCGTCGACGAGGGCGTGCGCCTCGGGCAGGTGCCAGCCGCGCGGGCGGACGATCAGGGTCGCGACCTGGTCCTTGAGCGCGTAGCTCTTGCCGCTTGCAGGATCCGTGAAGCCGAGCTTGCCGGCCCAGCGGTCCTTCAGGTTGACCTGGCCTTCCAGCATGTTCTGCCAGGTGGGCGAGGAGGCGTCCTCGAAGTCGGCCATGAACACCTTGGCCCCGGAATTCAGGGCGTTGATGATCATCTTGCGGTCGACCGGCCCGGTGATCTCCACGCGGCGGTCCTGCAGGTCGGCGGGGATCGGGGCGACCTTCCAGTCGCCCTCGCGGACCGCCTTGGTCTCGGCCAGGAAGTCGGGGCGGGCGCCGGCGTCGAAGCGGGTCTGACGCTCCTCGCGCAGGGCCAGAAGCTCCAGGCGGCGGTCGTTGAAGCGGCGGTGCAGCTCGGCGAGGAACGCCAGCGCCTCGGGGGTCAGCACCTCGGCGGCGCGGCCCTCGACGGGACCGTTCAGCTGGACGGCGGGGCGGGCGGCGACATCGACGGACATGGGCAGGCTCCGGAGCCGGGAAATGGGCGCGAGGGCGTCGTCAGCCTTCGCGAAAAAACAACCCCCCGCCAAGGGTCACGGAGAAAACGCGGCGGGGGGCTTCTTGAGGTCTTGGCGGACGATCAGGCCGGCAGGACGAGCTGCTCGGCGGCGATGGCGTACCTGGCGGTGGCGCAGGCGCGGGTCTCTTCCGAGACCCGCTTCCACGCCGCCTTCGCCTCGTCGCGCGTCTCGAAGGGGCCCATCACCTGAGGGGCGCCGCTCTTCAGCGTCTTGAAGGCCAGGCAGCTGTACTCGCCGCCGACAACCCAGAACCGTTCCTTGGTCATCGCAACTCTCACCAGCTTGGTCAGGCGAACTGGTTCATCGTGTTGTGGACGCCGCCGGCCTTCAGGGCCGCTTCGCCCGCGAAGTATTCCTTGTGGTCGTCGCCCACGTCCGAACCGGACATGTTCTGGTGCTTCACGCAGGGGACCCCCTTGCGGATCTCCTCGCGCTGGACGCCCAGGACGTAGCCCAGCATGCCCTGCTCGCCGAAGTACTCCTTGGCCAGGTTGTCGGTGGACAGCGCGGCCGTGTGGTAGGTCGGCAGGGTGATCAGGTGGTGGAAGATGCCGGCGCGCTTGGCGCCGTCCGCCTGGAAGCTGCGGATCTTCTGGTCGGCCTCGATGCCCAGCGGGGTCGCGTCGTACTCGGCGCTCATCAGCTTGGCCTTGTCGTAGGCGGAGACGTCCTTGCCCGCCTTCGCCCACTCCTCGAACACCTGCTCGCGGAACTTCAGCGTCCAGTTGAAGGACGGGCTGTTGTTGTAGGCGAGCTTGGCGTTCGGCATGACCTCGCGGATGCGGTCGACCATGCCGGCGATCTGCTCGACGTGCGGCTTCTCGGTCTCGATCCACAGCAGGTCGGCGCCATTCTGCAGCGACGTGATGCAGTCGAGCACACAGCGGTCCTCGCCGGTGCCGGCGCGGAACTGGAAGAGGTTGGATGGCAGGCGCTTCGGACGCAGCAGCTTGCCGTTGCGGTTCAGGACCACGTCGCCGTTCTTCATGTCGGCGGGCGCGATCTCCTCGCAGTCGAGGAAGCTGTTGTACTGGTCGCCCAGGTCGCCCGGGGTCTTGGAGACGGCGATCTGCTTGGTCAGGCCGGCGCCCAGGGAGTCGGTGCGCGCGACGATGATCCCGTTGTCGACGCCCAGCTCGAGGAAGGCGTAGCGGACCGCGCGGAGCTTCTGGATGAAGTCCTCGTGCGGGACGGTGACCTTGCCGTCCTGGTGGCCGCACTGCTTCTCATCGGAGACCTGGTTCTCGATCTGGATGGCGCAGGCGCCCGCCTCGATCATCTTCTTGGCCAGCAGGTAGGTGGCCTCCGCGTTGCCGAAGCCCGCGTCGATGTCGGCGATGATCGGGACCACGTGGGTCTCGAAGTTGTCGATCTTGTCCTGGAGCTGCTGCTCCTTGGCCGCGTCGCCGGCCTTGCGGGCGGCGTCGAGGTCGCGGAACAGGCCGCCGAGCTCACGGGCGTCGGCCTGCTTCAGGAAGGTGTAGATCTCCTCGATCAGCGCCGGGACCGAGGTCTTCTCGTGCATCGACTGGTCCGGCAGCGGGCCGAACTCGGAGCGCAGGGCCGCGATCATCCAGCCCGACAGGTAGATGTAGCGGCGCTTGGTGGAGCCGAAGTGCCGCTTCACCGCGATCATCTTCTGCTGGGCGACGAAGCCGTGCCAGCAGCCGAGCGACTGGGTGTACTTCGACGAGTCGGCGTCATAGGCCGCCATGTCCTCGCGCATGATCGAGGCGGTGTACTTGGCGATCTCCAGGCCGGTCTTGAACCGGTTCTGCAGGCGCATGCGGGCGACGGCTTCGGGATCGATCCCGTCCCACGAGCCGTTCTTGCTCTGGATGAGCTGGCCCATCTCGATGATATGGTCCTGGTAAGCCATGTGCCTCTTCCACGGATTGACTGGCGCTTTGACAAGCGTTCGAGGCCTTTAACGCTTGAAATCCAAAGGGGGGAAGCGCCGCCACCTTGGCAAAAGGCGTGTGTGTAACAGCTCGCCATTGTCATAGTTGTAAAGTTGTGACAATCACACAGGCATGGCTCTCGCCCCCACAGACCGGAAGCTGTTCCTCGGCGCGCGCATGAAGCGCCTGCGACGGGAGCTGGGGCTGACCCAGACCCGGATGGCCGAGGACCTGGGCGTCTCGCCGAGCTATCTGAACCTGCTGGAGCGCAACCAGCGGCCGGTCACGGCCCAGGTGCTGCTGCGGCTGGCCGAAGCCTACGACCTCGACCTGAAGACCCTGTCGTCGGACCCCGAGTCGGCCAGCGCCACGGGGCTCTCGGAGGTGTTCTCCGACCAGATGTTCCGCGACCTGGCCGTCGCCCGCCACGAGATCGCCGAGGTGGCGGACTCCGCGCCGGGCGTGTCGGAGGCGATCGTGCGGCTCTACCGGGCCTACCTCGACCAGCGCCGGATCGCGGACCTTGGCGGGGTCGGGAGGCCGGAGGACGGCACCCTGGTGCAGCCGGTGGTCACGCCGTCGGACTGGGTGCGCGACTACATCCAGGCCCAGAAGAACCATTTCGCCGACCTCGAGGACGCCGCCGACGCGCTCTCGGCCGAGCTGAAGTCGGAGCCGCAGGACTTCCCGCAGGCCGCCCGCGAGCGGCTGGCCCGGAACTTCGGCGTGCAGGTGCGGGTGGTGCCGGTGGATGTCCTGCCCGAGAGCGTCCGCAGGTTCGACTACCACCGGAAGCGGCTGTTCCTGTCGGAGGTGCTGACCGGGGCGGGGCGCAACTTCAGCCTGGCCTACCAGCTGGCCCTGCTGGAGCACCGCGACCTCCTGGAGACCCTGGCCGACAGGGCCGCCCCGCCGGACCGGCCGACCCGTAACCTGCTGAAGGTCAGCCTGGCCAACTACCTGGCCGCCGCGGTGCTGATGCCCTACGGCGCCTTCTACGAGGCGGCCGAACGCACGGCCTACGACATCGAGCTGGTCCGCGCCCGCTTCGGGGTGTCGTTCGAGCAGGCCTGCCACCGGCTGACGACGCTCGCGCGGCCCGGGACCCGCGGCGTGCCGTTCTTCATGGTGCGGGTGGATTCGGCGGGGAACATCTCCAAGCGGTTCGCGGGCTCGGCCTTCCCCTTCTCGCGGTTCGGCGGCGCCTGCCCCCGATGGAACATCCACTCCAGCTTCCGCACGCCGGGGCGGATCATCACCCAGATCATCGAGACGCCGGACGGCCAGCGCTACTTCACCATCGCACGCACGGTGGCGCGGGTGGCGCGGCCCTTCGCGTCGGAGGAATCGGACCTCGCCATCGGCATGGGCTGCGAGCTGAAGTACGCCGAGCGGCTGGTCTATTCGCGCGGGCTCGATCTGCGCGACCCTGTGGCCACCGGCATCGGCCCCGCCTGCCGGATCTGCGAGCGGCCGGCCTGCCCGCAACGCGCCGCCGAACCGATCAGCCGGACGCTGACCGTGGACGACTTCACCAAATCCATCACGCCCTATCCGTTCGCGTCCACCTGACTGAGAGCGGTACCCACTGGCGCGCCCGTGTTTCACGTGCGCAAAATGCCAGACCAGTTGGGGGAGACGTATGGCGCAGCGTAGCGCGGCCCGGGCGACGGACAGGTTCGAGCGTAAGCGGGAGGCGATCCTCGACGCGGCCACGGAGATCCTCAACCGCAAGGGCGTGAAGGGGCTGACGCTGGGCGTCGCCGCCGCCGCCGTGGACCTCTCCACCACCAGCGTCACCTACTACTTCAAGCGCAAGGACGACCTGGCCGCCGCCTGCATGATGCGCGGCATCGAGGCCATGCACTGGAGCATGGAGCAGGCGCTGACCGAGCCGACCCGCGAGGCGCGGCTGCACCGGCTGCTCACCCTGCACCTGGAGCGGCTGCGGCTGACGGCGGTCGGCGAGGCGCCGCCGCTGCCGGTGCTCTCGGACCTGCGCGCGCTCAACCAGCCGCGTCGGGGCGAGGTCCGCAAGGCCTACGGAAAGATGTTCCGCAAGCTCCGGGAGATCTTCGAATCCGCCGACCTCGACTGGCTCACGCGGGGCCGTCGGACGGCGCGCACGCACATGCTGCTCGAGCAGCTCCTGTGGGCCCCGGCCTGGATCGGCAAGTACGATCCGGAGGACTACGACCGCGTCCGCGACCGGATGTACGACATCCTGGCGGAGGGCATGGCGGCCGAGCGATCCGCCTGGGGCCCCGTGCCGATCCCGGTTTCGGAACTGGCCCCCCGCGACCGCCAGGAGATGAGCCGGGAGACCTTCCTGCTGGCGGCCACCCGCCTGATCAATTCGCGGGGCTACAAGGGCGCCTCGGTGGACAAGATCTCCGCCGAGCTCAACGTCACCAAGGGCAGCTTCTACCACCACAACGACGCCAAGGATGACCTCGTGGTCGCCTGCTTCGACCGCACCTTCGAGGTGATGACGCGGGTCCAGCGGCTGGCCATGGCCCTGCCGGGCGACCAGTGGACCCACCTGTCGAGCGCGGCCGCGGCGCTGGCCGAGTACCAGCTCTCCGAGCACGGGCCGCTGCTGCGGGTTTCGGCGCTCACCGCCCTTCCCGAGCCGATCCGGCGGCAGATGGTGCAGCATTCCGATCGGGTGTCGGATCGCTTCGCCTCGATGATCTCCGACGGGATCGCCGAGGGCTCGATCCGGCCGGTGGACCCGTTCATCGCCGCTCAGATGCTGAACGCCACCCTCAACGCCGGCGCCGAGCTCGGCTACTGGGTGCCGGGCGTCAGCCAGAAGGCGGCGCCGGCGGTGTTCGCCCGTCCGCTGCTGATGGGCATCTTCGGCAAGTAGGCCGTTCCGTCAGGAAAGGCCCCTCCGGCCGCGTCACGGCTTGATCGGCGCGGGCTCCCCGGGCAGGGCGGGCGGCGCCTCCGGGTCGTCGGCGATCTGCTCGGCGGCGACGGCCGCGGCCTCCCGCAGGCGGCGCAGGTTCTCCTCGTGGACCTTGCGGTTGATGTTGAAGGCCAGCAGGCAGAGGATCGCCAGCCCGTAGAGCCCGAGGATGGTCGGGATGTAGGCCAGGCCCAGGCCGCGCAGGGTCTCCGGCGCGATCTGCGAGCGCTCCGCCTTCTCCGGGAAGTCCACGAAGGCCAGCACGCCGGTGGCGATGAACACGCCCATGCCGGAGATCACCTTGCGGAACAGGTTCTGCGCCGACAGCAGCAGGCCCTCGGACCGGCGGCCGGTCTTGACCTCGGCGTCCTCGACCACGTCGGCGATGATGGAGAACAGCAGCACGCCGGTGGCGGCCGCCAGCGTCGCGTTGATGATCTCCTCGCCGTAGAGCAGGACCAGCAGTTCGGGCGTGCCATTCTCCGGCGCGAGCCCGAGGAGCCGCAGCGACACGGGCGTCACGTGGACCAGCACGGCCGTGGCGAAGACCGTGATCACGCCCCACTTCTTGCCGAGGTAACGACCGACCACCGGCGCCAGGAAGACGCCGAGGAAGCCGCCGATCACGCTGAAGGTGGCGAGGGTCGCGAGCTGCGACTGGCGCAGTTCCCAGAAGTAGAGGCCGAAATAGATCTCCAGTCCGTTGCGCGCGCCGACCGCGATGGCGATGAGCATGGCCGCGATGGTGGTGACGATGAAGGCGCGGTTGTTGAGCGTCGCGGCGACCTCCCGCAGCATGGCCGGGATGGTAATCTGGCGCGCCGGCGCCTGGTGCAGGTGGGGGATGTGCCTGGCCGTGCCCAGGGTCGAGACCAGGATGGCGGCGAAGATGATGAGGGCGCCGGTCAGTGAGTAGGCGAAGTAGCCGTCGCGGGCCAGGACCCCGCCCGTGCCGTCCGGCCTCTCCTTGAGGAACACCTGGTAGGCCAGGATCGTCATGCCGAGCCCGCCGGCCACCATGAAGAAGTGGCGCATGGAGAGGAGGACGGTGCGGTCGTCGTAGTCCTTGGCCAGCTCCGGCGCGAGCGCCTGGTGGGGCAGCTCGAAGAAGGTGTCGAAGACCCGCACCGAGATCACGCAGACCGCGAGGTAGACGGCGAGCGCCCCGTCGCTCCACCCCACCGGCGGGTTCCACAGCAGGTAGAACGAGACCGCATAGGGCAGGGCCGAGGCCAGCATGAAGGGATGGCGCCGGCCCCAGCGGGAGCGGAAGTTGTCCGACAGCTGGCCCACCAGCGGGTCCAGGACCGCGTCGACCACGAGCGCCGCCATCAGGATCGCGCCGACCGTCTCCGGCGGCAGGCCGACGACCTGGTTGTAGAAGATCACCAGGAAGGTCGAGAGGGCGCGGAGCTTGAGGTTGGTGGCGGCGGCGCCGACGGCGTAGAGCAGCTTGGTGCCGAGGCCAGGGCGCCGCCATTCCGCGGGGTGCGCGGTTGCGGTCATGGTTTCCTCCCGCCGCGATCGAGCGGCCAAATTCCCTAGATCGGCGGCTCTGGCGGCCGCCGTAATCACCGGACGGTGCGGGCGGCCGGCCGTAGCGTCAACGGATTTGATCTTTCAATCCCGACACATGGCGGCAAACGAAAAGGGGCGCGCCGCGGACGGCGCGCCCCTCCAGGAGACCGGCCTTGCGACGGCCTAGAAGCGGTACTGGACCTCCACGCCGTAGGTGCGCGGCGGGACGTAGGAGATGGTTCGGTTGATGAAGCCGGTGTTCGGGCCGGTCGTGATCCGGGTGCCGTCGGCGCCCGAGATGCCTTCCTGCTCGAAGATGTTCTTCACGTAGCCGATCACGGTGAAGCGGTCGTCGATGTCGTTCCACAGCACCCGGGCGTCGGTCTGCTGCCAGCTCTTCGCCTCGTTGTAGTAGCGGTTGAAGATCGAGTAGTAGGTGTCGTCGCGCCAGACCCAGGTGACCGAGCCGGTCAGGGACCCCGCGGCGAACTCCCGGGTGTAGTTGGTGTTGAGCGTCACCCGGTGGGGCGTGGAGGACGGCAGCTTGGCGCCCTTCAGGTCCTGGTTCAGCGCGCCCGTCGGCGGGAGCGGCGTCGGGTTGCCGGCCAGCACGACACCGTCCTGGATGCCGCGCGGGTCTTCCGGGTCCTGGAAGCAGCAGGCCTCGCGCAGTTCTGAGTTCAGGTAGGAGTAGTTGGCGAGGATCTGCAGGCCTTCGATCGGCTGCCAGATGGTCTCCAGCTCGAAGCCCACGATGCGGGCCTTGGGCATGTTGAAGAACCGGGTGACGTTCAGGTCGGTCACCGGGTCGCGGCCGGTGATCGGGATCTGGATGTCCTGGTAATCGTAGTAGAAGGCCGAGGCGTTGGCCTGCAGCTGTCCGCCGAAGGTCTTCTTCAGACCGACCTCATAGGCGTCGATCGTCTCCTCCTCGGTCGTCACGTTCGGCGCGAGGGTGGTGGTGCCGGAGTTGAAGCCGCCCGCCTTGTAGCCACGGGTGTATTTCGCATAGGCGAGCGTGTCGGGGTCCGGCTGCCAGTCGAGGCCGAGGGTGCCGGTGATGCCGCTCCAGTTGTTCTTCAGGCCGCGGTGGCGCAGGCCGGTGGTGGGATCGGTGTAGGCCGGCAGGTAGACCGACGGATCGCTGCTCGCGCCCGGGGAGGCGACGGCGGTCACGTCCACGGCGCGACCGGAGACGCGGCTGATCGGGCAGGTGGCGGTGAACAGGCAGAACAGCCGGGCGCTCTCGAACGACCGCTTGCGGTCGTAGGTGTAGCGCAGGCCGGCGGTGGTCTTCAGCGTCTCGGTGAACTGCCAGTCGATCTGGCCGAAGGCGGCGTAGGACTCGCTGACGTTCGAGGCGCTGCCGTAGGCGTAGCGACGGAGGGGGTTGGGGGCCGCCGCGACCAGCTGGGTCGCCGGGTTGGTGGAGAACAGCGTCGGGTTCTCGAACCGCGGATCGTCCGCGTGTCGGGCGTCCGAGAGCGTGTAGTTGGAGCCTTCGCGGAACTGGTAGAGGCCGACCAGCCACTGCATCGGCCCGTCATGGGTCGAGGCGAAGTTCAGCTCGTTCGAGAACCACCAGACCTCTTCCTGGTACTGGTTGTTGCGCCGCGGATAGTAGAGCGGCGACGAGGTCGCCGTGACGGGCAGGTTGAACGCCGCCTGGCGCGACGTGCCGTCGAGGTCGGTCTGCAGGCGGTAGTCGTAGTAGACGTAGCCGGCGATGTACCGGACGTCGACGTTGTCGAGGTGCAGGGTCGCGTTGAGGGCGTAGCCGGTGTTCTCGAGACTGATGTAGTTGCCGTCGTCCGTATCGAAGCAGAACTGGCACTGGGAGCCCGCCGTCGCGAGCCCCTGGCCGAACGCCGGCGAGTTGGGGGTCAGAGCCGCCTGCAGCGGCGAGGTGACGTCGCGGATGCCGTAGCTGGCAGTGGTCCGGCCGCCGGGGCCGCGGCCCAGGTTGTGCCATTCGGCGGTGTCGGCCTTCAGCCACCATTCCAGCTTGCCGTCGCCGAGGCTGCCGTCCAGCTGCCCTTCGAGCTGCCACTGGTCGCCGATCCCGCCCTCGTCCTTGCCGTTCGGATTGAGGTTGGTGAAATAGCCTTCGCCCTGGGAGCTGTAGGAGCCCGCCAGGCGGCCCCGGATGTTGCCGACCAGCGGCCCCGAGACGGCGGCTTCGGTGAACCAGTTGTCGTAGTTGGCGAGGCCGCCGCGAACTTCGGCGTAGAAGTCGTCGGTGGGACGCTTGGAGATGATGTTCAGGGCGCCGCCGATGGAGTTGCGGCCGTAGAGGGTGCCCTGGGGCCCGCGCAGGGCTTCGGTCCGTTCGATGAACAGGGTGGAGCGGGCGAAGGCCGTGACGGACGAGGTGTAGACGCCGTCGTTGTACATGGCCACGCCGCCCTCGGAGGAGCGGTTGTTGGTGAAGCGCCCGATCCCGCGCATGGCGATGCGGTCGTTGTTGGTGGCGTAGGCCAGACCCGGCGTAAAGTTCGTGAGGTCCTGCACCGAGTTGATGCCGATCGTCTCGCGGCGCTCGTCGGTGAAGGCCGAGACGGCCACGGGCACGTCCTGCAGGGATTGCTCCCGCTTTTCGGCGGTGACGACCAGTTCTTCGATCGTGTTCGAGGCCTGGGCGTAGGCGGCGTCCGCGACCAGCGCTGCGCTCACGAGCGCGCTCATCGCCAGAAGCTGGCGTTTAAAGACCATGATTTCCTCCCCCGGAGTCAGTTCTGAGTTGGCGCTATTGGCTGCGCTGCAGCGCGACGGTGCGTCGTGCGGGACGCTACGTCAACCGCTTCCGGACGTTTCTCGTACCTTCTGTTCGAATTTTTCTGACACCCCCGTCACAATGATGCCGCCGTTCGCTCCTGCGGTGAAACGCCTCCCGCCGAGGGGGACAGGTGAATTCGATCTTCGAAACTGTGGTGTGGGCCTCCGCGAATGTGTCCGGACCGACGCATCTAGTCGACCACGAGTACGACCTTGCCGACGTGGGCGCCGCCTTCCAGGTGAGCGTGCGCTTTTGAGGCATCGGTCAGCGGAAAGACGGCGTCCACCGGCGGGCCGACGCGGCCGGCCGCGATCCACGGCCAGACCACGCGCTCCACCTCCGCAGCGAGCCGCGCCTTCTCGTCGGCGTCGCGGGGGCGGAGCGTGGAGCCCGTGACCACCGCCCGCTTCTGCATCAGCCGGAAGATCGGCAGGGCCACCTCGCCGCCGCCCTGGGCGGCGATGAAGACGATCCGCCCGCCGGTCTTCAGGGCGTCGAGTTCGCGGGCGAAGTAGTCGCCGCCGACCATGTCGAGAACCACGTCCGCGCCGCCCTCGCGCCTGGCGACCTCGGCGAAGTCGTCGGCGGTGGCGTCGACGGCGACGTCGGCCCCCAGCTCCAGCGCCTTCGCCGCCTTGTCCGCGCCGCGGGCGGTGGCGATCACCTTCGCGCCGGCCGCCTTGGCCATCTGGATCGCGGTGACGCCGATGCCGGAGGTGGCGCCGTGCACCATCAGGGTCTCGCCGGCCTTCAGCGCCCCGTGCTCGAAGACGTTGGCGTAGACGGTGAAGACGGTCTCCGGCAGGCCCGCGGCCTGCACGAAGTCGAGACCTCCCGGGAGGGGCAAGGCGTGGCGGGCGTCGACCACGGCGTATTCGGCATAGCCGCCGCCGCCCAGCAGGGCGCAGACCTGGTCGCCGGCCTTCCACCGCCCGGCGCCCTCGACCACCTCGCCGGCGACCTCCAGCCCCAGGGTCTCCGGCGCGCCCGGCGGCGGCGGATAGGCGCCCAGGCGCTGGACGATGTCGGGCCGGTTCACGCCGGCTGCGCGCACCCGCACGAGGATCTGGCCGGGGCCCGGCGCAGGGCGCGGAATCCGCACCGGCTTCAGCGCCTCCGCCGGGCCCCGGCCGCCTTCGATGGCGATGGCCGTCATGGTTCCGCCGTTCGATTGTGACATGGGTGTGTCTCCGCCGATCTTGCGCGCAAGCGCCTTGCGAGGTTGGATAGCGCCCGAGCGGGGGCCGGCAAAGGAGGCTCGCGAAGCACATGGAAGAACCGGCGGAAGTTCGGATCAGCCGCGGCCAGCGGCTGCTGGAAGCGGTTCGAGAGGATCTGGACCTGTTCGGCGTCGCCGAACTCGAGGAGCGGATCGAGGTCCTGCAGTCGGAGATCGCCCGCGTCCGGGCCCAGATCGACCGCAAGCGGGCAGGCCGGGCGGCGGCCGATGCGCTCTTTTCGTCGCGGTCCGCTTGAGCCGGTTTTGCGCTAGGGATCTGGCACAGCGGTTGCACGCTGGTCACGGAGCCGCCGGGGGAGTCCAACGGCGGGAAAGCTTAGGGCGACAAGAACAAGATGAGCGACATGACCGCCCCCTGGCGTAGCGACGTGATCCAGGACTTCGCCCGCTCGGAACTGTTCGAGCGCACCTTCCAGGAAGGCATGGACCTGGTGGAGGAGACGGCCGCCTATCTCGACGGAGCCGGCCGCCAGGAATCCAAGCTCCTGTCCCGGAATGCGGCGCTGGCCTACGCCTCGGAGAGCATGCGGCTCACCACCCGGCTGATGCAGGTGGCCTCGTGGCTGCTCGTGCAGCGGGCGGTGCGGGAGGGCGACATGGCCCCGGACGCGGCCTGCGAGGACCGCTACCGGCTGGCCGCCGAGGAAGTCTGCCGCGGCGGCGAGGACGTCTCGGCCGAGGACCTGCCGGCCGGCCTCATGCTGCTGCTGGACCGCTCCGAGCGGCTCTACGAGCGGGTGCGCCACCTCGACCGGCGCATGTACGTCGACGCGGCGGACGACCAGGCCCCGCACCCGGTGCTATCGCAACTCGACCGGCTGAAGACTGCGCTCGGGGCGTTCTAGGGTCCAGCGCCAGAAGACCGGGGCCAGACCAAAACGAACGCCGCGGAGGGGACTCCGCGGCGTTCGTTGTATTCGGTGTCTGGATCCAGGGGGATCCCGGCTTTCGCCGGGATGACCCGCTGGCGGGTCACTTCCGGGTGAAGGCGCCGAACTTGGCGTTGAAGCGCGACACGCGGCCGCCGCGGTCCAGCATCTGGTGACCGCCGCCCGTCCACGCCGGGTGGGTCTTCGGGTCGATGTCCAGGTTCAGGGTCGCGCCTTCCTTCCCGTAGGTCGAACGGGTCTGGTAGGTGGTACCATCGGTCATCACCACGGTGATGAAGTGGTAGTCCGGGTGAGTGTCTTGTTTCATCGCGCGGGCGCCTGACGTAAAGGAGCGGCCAAAGTGAGAAGGCCGCCCGCGAAGGCGGCCTGCAAAAGGAAGCCGGGCGTATACCCGAAAGCCCGGCCGGATTGCAAGGTGTGAGCGCGTATGAGCGACCAGACGTCCGAGGCCCAGGCTGAGGGCCGGCCCAGCGTCGGCGCCGAACTCGCCCAGAGCCTCGCGACCGAGGGCCAGCGCCGGGGCAAGAGCCGCAATGTCCGCGCGCTCGGCCGGCTCCTTCCCTTCGCCCGCGCCCACCTGACCGACGCGCTGCTGTCGGTGGTGTTCCTGGTGTTCACCGCCTCAGCCACCCTGGCGATCTCCGGCGCCCTGCGGCTGCTGGTGGACCATCTCACGGCCGAGGACGGCCCGGCGCCGACGGCCGCCTCGGTCGCGCCGTGGTTCTGGCTGCTCAGCGGCGTGGCCGTGGCGCTCGCGGTGGGCAGCGCGCTCCGCTACTTCTTCGTCACCAAGCTTGGCGAACGGATCGTCGCCGACCTCAGGAAGGCGGTCTACGGCCACATCCTGACGCTGGATCCCGCCTTCTTCCTGCAGACGCGCACCGGCGAGGTGCTGTCCAGGCTCACCACCGACGTGCAGATCGTCGAGAGCCTGCTCGCCACCTCGATCTCGTTCGCCCTGCGCAACCTGCTGACCCTGATCGGCGCCCTGGTGCTGCTGGTGATCGTCAGCCTGCAGCTCACCGGCCTCGTGCTGCTGGTGTTCCCGGTCGTGCTGGCGCCGCTGTTCCTGTTCGGGCGGCAGGTGCGCAGGCTGACCACCAGCGCCCAGGACAAGTTCGCCGCCGCCGTGGGCTTCGCCGGCGAGAGCCTCGACGCGCTGGAGACCGTGCAGGCCTTCGGGCGGGAGCGCACGGCGGCCGAGCGCTTCGGCGCGGCGGTGGAGGACAGCTTTTCCACCTCGCTCATCCGGATGCGCGCCCGCGCCCTGATGACCGCCATGGTCATCGCTCTGGTCTTCGGCGGGATCGTGTTCGTCTTCTGGCTGGCGGTGCGCGCCGGCCTGCGCGGCGAGATGAGCTGGGGGCAGCTCTTCCAGTTCGCCTTCCTGGCGGTGATGGCGGGCAGCTCGGTCGGCGCGCTGGGCGAGGTCTGGGGCGAGGTGCAGAAGGCGGCCGGCGCCATGGAGCGGATCGCCGGCCTGCTGGACGCCCGGCCCGGGATCGCCCCGCCCGCCAAGCCCGTGCCGCTGCCCCGGCCCCGCGGCGAGCTGGCGTTCGAGGCGGTGACCTTCGCCTATCCGGGCCGGCCGGACCTGCCGGCGCTGAAGGGGTTCTCACTGCAGGTGAAGCCGGGGGAGCGGGTGGCGCTGGTGGGGCCCTCGGGCTCAGGCAAGACCACGGTCTTCCGCCTGCTGCTGCGCTTCTACGACCCGCAGTCGGGCCGGGTGGTGCTGGACGGGGTGGACCTGCGCGACGCGGATCCGGCCGAGGTCCGCGCGCGCCTGGCCCTGGTCGCCCAGGACTCGGCGCTGTTCTCGGGTTCGGCGGCGGAGAACGTGCGCTTCGGCCGGGAGGACGCGGCCCCGGACGCCATCCTCGCCGCCGTTCGCGCCGCCCAGGCGGAAAGCTTCCTGGAGGCCCTGCCGCAGGGCCTGGACACCCCCGTGGGGGAGCGCGCGCGCGGCCTTTCCGGCGGTCAGCGCCAGCGGCTGGCGATCGCCCGCGCCCTCGTGCGCGAAGCCCCGGTGCTGCTGCTCGACGAGGCCACCAGCGCGCTGGACGCCGAGAACGAGCGCCTGGTGCAGGAGGCGCTCGACAAGGCCATGGAGGGCCGCACGACCTTGGTCATCGCCCACCGCCTGGCCACCGTGCTCAAGGCCGACCGCATCGTGGTCATGGAGGAAGGCCGGGTGGTGGAGGAGGGGACCCACCACGATCTGGTGGCCCGCGGCGGCCTCTACGCGCGGCTGGCGGCCCTGCAGTTCGGCGAGGCCGCCTAGCTACACCGCGCGTGCACGCGGGCCTTGGCCGCGAGGCCCGGGAAATCCGAAAACACCCCGTCCACGCCGGCGCACTGCAGGGCGTCGAACACAGCCTCGGCGTCGCCATGTTCGAGCGGCGCGGCCCCGCGGCGCAGTCTGGCCGGCAGGAAGTAGTTCTCCGCCCGCACCGTCCAGGGGTGCACCTGCAGGCCGGCGGCGTGTGCCCGGCCGACCAGCGGCGTCGGCGCGCCCAGCCCGCCGTCCACGATCGGCACGACCAGCGGCCATTCCGGACCGAGGCCGTCGGCGAAGCCGGCGATGGCCCTGATCCCCGCCTCGCTCGTGACATCGACCGGCGCGGGCCCCTGGGCCACCAGCATCACGCGACGGGCCCGGGAGAGCGTCATGAACCGCTTCAGCGGCTCGACCTCGAAGCACTGGACGAACACGGGCGCGCTGCGGCTGTCGAGCCCGTTGGCCTTCAGGGCGTCGGCGAGGCGTTCCTCGAGCGGCAGGTCGATCCCGCGGAAGTAGGTCGGGTGCTTCATTTCGGGATAGGTGCCGATGGTCCGCTTCAGCCGGCGGCTCTCGGCCTCCGCGAGGTCGACGACCTCCTGGTAGGTGGGGATGGTCTCCTGGCCGTCGTGCGCCGCGCTGGCGGGGCGCAGTTGCGGCAAGCGCTCGCGGGCGCGCAGCGTCTTCAGCTCGGCCAGGGTGAAGTCTTCGGTGAACCAGCCCGTGACCTTCTCTCCGTCGATCAGCTTCTCGGCGCGGCGGGCGGCGAACTCGGGCCGGCGGCCCACGTCGGTCGTGCCGGAGATCTCGTTCTCGTGACGGGCGACGAGGTGGCCGTCCCGGGTGGGGACCAGGTCCGGCTCGATGAAGTCGGCGCCCTGCGCTATGGCGAGGCGATAGGCGGCCAGCGTGTGCTCCGGCCGCTCGCCGCTCGCGCCGCGGTGGGCGATGACCAGCGGCCGGCGGCCCATGCGGGCCGCGGCGGGCGTGGCGGCGAGGACGGCGGGGGCGGCGGCGGCGAAGGCGCGGCGGGTGAGGCTCATGCCCACCAGCTTAGCCATTCCTGTGACGGTTTCGCTATTTCGCCGCCTGAAGCCGCGCGAGCAGCAGCGGGTGGATGTCGAGGTTGCCGCAGCAGACCGAGCCCGCCGCCAGCACGTCGTCGTCGCCGTCCGCCGAGGTGATCTTGCCGCCGGCCTCGGTGATCATCAGCACGCCCGCGGCGATGTCCCAGGGCTTCAGGTCACGCTCCCAGTAGCCGTCGTAGCGACCGGCGGCGACCCAGGCGAGGTCGAGCGCCGCCGAGCCGAAGCGGCGGACGCCGGCCACCCGCTGGCTGACCTGGTGCAGCTCCTTGAGGAACTTCGCGTGCTGGCCGTGACCGAGGAACGGGATGCCGGTGGCCAGCACCGCCTCGTCCAGCCGGGTCCGCGCCGCCACCCGCAGGCGGTGGTCGTTGAGGTAGCAGCCCTTGCCCTTCTCGGCCCAGAAGGTCTCGTTGGTCACCGGGTTGTGGGTCAGGGCCGCGACGATCACGCCCTCGCGCTGCAGGGCGATATTGATCGCGAAGTGCGGGATGGCGTGCAGGAAGTTGGTGGTGCCGTCGAGGGGGTCGACGATCCAGGTGTGGGTCTTGTCCGTGCCGTCGATCATCCCCCGCTCCTCGGCCAGAAAGCCGTAGCCGGGGCGCGCCTTGGTGAGCGCCTCGAACAGCACCTGCTCGGCCTTGAGGTCGGCGGCGGAGACGAAGTCGGCGGGCGCCTTCTTGGCCACCTGCAGCTCGGCGAGCTCGCCGAAGTCGCGGTTGAGCCCGCGGGCCGCCTTGCGCGCGGCGTCGCTCATGACCTTCAGAAGGGCCGATTGGGAAATCACGGTGTGAAAGATCTCGGAGGCGGATAGAGGGCGCGGAACCTAGTGGCGCGGGTCCCCTAAAGCAAGGCACGCCGGACTAGGCCCGCTCGGCGAGCCCCTTGGCGATCTCGGCGTTGAGCGCCTTCACCGCCGCGGCGGGGCCGTCGCCGTGGGACCAGACCCCGGCCGAGACCGCCAGGAAGTCGGCGCCGGCGGCGGCGAGGCCGCGGGCGTTCTCCACCTTGATGCCGCCGATGGCGACGCAGGGGGTCTCCATGGTCTCCTGCCAGATGGTCAGGATCTCCGGGTCGGGATGGCCGATGGCCTCCTTGGTGGTGGTCGGGAAGAAGGCCCCGAAGGCGACGTAGTCCGCGCCGGCCTCGGCGGCCTCCATGGCCAGGTGTCGGCTGTCGTGGCAGGTCACCCCGACCATGCGGTCCTTGCCCACGATCCGGCGGGCCTCGGCGCAGGACGCGTCGTCCTGGCCCACATGGACGCCGTCGCAGCCCAGCTTCGCCGCCAGGTCCGGCCGGTCGTTGAGGATCACCGCGACGCCGCGGGCATGGGCGATGGGCATGAGCACGTCCACGGCGGCGGCCACCACCTCGTCGGGCTGGTCCTTCAGCCGGACCTGCAGGGCCGCCACGTCGCCGGCGTCCAGGGCGTGGGCCAGCACGTGGCCGAAGGCCGCCAGGTCGTCCAGCCTGGGCGGCGTGATCAGATAGAGGCGGCAGAGCGGCGGGGTCATGCGCGCCTAGAACCCTATTTCAGCAGCGCCCTCAAGCCGTAGGCGACCAGGACGGTGGCGAGCGACGCCGCGACCGCCAGGCCGAAGAACCAGGCGAGGCGTTTCCAGAGCGGCGGGAGCGGCGCGCCAGGCTCGGGCGGCGGTTCAATGATATCCGACATCGGCCGAGACCTTGCCGCGGAACACCCAGTAGACCCAGGCCGTATAGCCGAGGATGGCCGGCAGCAGGATCAGAACGCCCACCAGCATGAAGCCGAGCGCGTTGTCGGCCGAGGCCGCTTCGCGGAAGCTCATGTCGTAGGGGACGATGTTGGGGAAGAAGCTCACGGCGAGGCCGAGGTAGCCCGACAGGAAGACCACAAAGGCGCCAAGGAAGGGCCAGCCGTGGGAGCGGCGCACGAGCCCCACCGCCAGTACGGCCAGGCCGACGGCGCCCAGCAGCGGAATGGCGGACAGCGGGAGCAGCCGGCCGATGTCCAGCGCGCCGCCGTCGAACCCCCAGCGCAGGGCGATCCGCGGGTGGACGAAGAGGGTGGCGACGCTGACGGCGGCCAGCATGGCGGCGGTCGTGGCGCCCGCGGCCCAGGTCCACAGGCGGGCGCGGCCGTGCAGCTCGTCCTCGGTCTTCCAGATCAGCCAGGTCGCCCCCAGCAGGGCGTAGCCGGCCACGAGCCCCACGGCGACGAGGACGGTGTAGGGGGTCAGCCAGTCGAACCGACCCCCGGCGAACCGCCCGGCCTCATCGAGGGTGATCCCCTGGATGAAGCCGCCCAGCACGAAGCCCTGCGCGACGGTGGCGGTGATGGAGCCCACGGCGAAGGCGACGGTCCAGAACGCCTTGCCCCGCCGGCGGCCGCGGAGGCGGAATTCGAAGGCGACGCCGCGCAGGATCAGCGCCATCAGCATCATGAGGATCGGGACGTAGAGCGCCGGCATCAGGGCCGCGTAGGCGTAGGGGAAGGCGGCGAACAGGCCGCCGCCGCCCAGCACCAGCCAGGTCTCGTTGCCGTCCCAGACGGGCGCCACCGAGTCCATCATCACGTCGCGCTCCTGCGGGGAGCCCGCGAACGGGAAGAGGATGCCGACGCCGAGGTCGAAGCCGTCCAGCAGGACGTACATCAGCACCGCCACGGCGATGATGCCGGCCCAGATCAGCGGCAGGTCGAGGTTCATTGGCGGGCCTCCCGGTCCGGGGCGTCCGGGGCCGCGCCCAGGGCGTAGCCCGGGGGCCGGGGCTTCAGCGGCGGCTCGGTGTCCTCGGCCGGCGCAGGCTTCGGGCCCTCGGCGATCAGCCGCAGGATGTAGAGCGCGCCCACGGTGAAGACGATGGCATAGACCACCATGAAGGCGAGCAGCGAGGCCGAGACCTCGCCCGCGCCCACCGGGGAGACGGCGTCGCGGGTCCTGAGCACGCCGGTCACCACCCAGGGCTGGCGGCCCACCTCGGCGACGATCCAGCCGGCGATCACGGCGACGAAGCCGGTGGGCGACATGGCCACCGCGGCCTTCAGGAACAGCGGGTGCTTCTCAGGCCCGCCCCCGCGCCAGATCAGCCAGGCGCCCCACAGCCCGAGCAGGATCATGGCCACGCCCAACCCCACCATCACCCGGAACGACCAGAAGACGATGGCGACGGGCGGGCGGTCCTCCGGCGCGAAGGACTTGAGCCCCCTGATCTCAGCGTCGGAACGGCCGGCGGTTATCCAGCTGCCGATCTTCGGGATCGAGATTTCCCAGTGGTTCTTCTCCGCCGCCCGGTCGGGCCAGGCGGCGATGTGGAAGGGCTGTTCGGTGCGGGTCTCCCAGAAGGCCTCGATGGCGGCGAGCTTGGCGGGCTGCACCTCAAGCACCTCCTTGCCGGACAGGTCGCCCACCAGGAGCTGCAGCGGGGCGACGATGGCGAACATGCCGATGGCCATCTTCAGGGCGATGCAGGACTCCTTGTCCTCGCGGTTCTTCAGGAGCCGCCAGGCCGAGGCGCCGCCCACCACGAGGGCGGTGGTCAGGAAGGCGGCCAGCAGCATGTGCGCCAGCCGCTCGGGGAAGGTGTCGGTGAACACCACCTGCCAGTAGTCCGTGGCCCTGAGCGTGCCGTCGGCCAGGCGCTCGAACCCTTGCGGGTACTGCATCCAGCTGTTGGCCGAGATGATCCAGAAGGCCGAGACGATGGTGCCGAAGGCGACCAGGCTGGTGGCGGCGAAGTGGAGGCCCGGGCCGACCTTCTTCCAGCCGAACAGCATCACCCCCAGGAAGCTGGCCTCAAGGAAGAAGGCGGTGAGCACCTCGAAGGCCAGCAGCGGCCCGATCACCGGCGAGGCGACCGCGGAGAAGACGCTCCAGTTCGTGCCGAGCTGGTAGCTCATCACCACGCCGGACACGACGCCCATGCCGAAGGAGAGGGCGAAGATCTTGATCCAGAAGAGGTAGAGGGTCTTGAAGACCTCGTTCTTCGTCGTCAGCCACAGACCTTCCAGCACCGCGAGATAGCTGGCCAGCCCGATCGTGAAGCTCGGGAAGATAATGTGGAACGCGATCGTGAAGGCGAACTGCAGCCTCGACAGAAGCAGTGCGTCGAATTCCATGCCTGGCCTCGAACGTCGCACCGGGCAGGCCGGCTACGCGTCTCCCATGGCATCAATGCACGGAAGCCCGGAAGGAGGGTTGCGACAGGGCGCCGCATCCGGGGATCTACGTAATTGCGAATGACTTGCAAACGCGTTCTCATTCGGGTTAAGTCAACGAACCAGTCGAGAAACGGGCGGTCCATGTACGTCTGCAACTGCAACGGCATCCGTGAGCGAGAAGTCCGCGCGGCGATCGCCGCCGGCGCATCCCGGCCGGCCGAGATCTTCAAGGCGTGCGACAGCCGTCCCCAGTGCGCCCGCTGCGTCTGCGACATGCGCGAGATGCTCGAGACCGAGCGCGAGATGCTCCGCTACGCGGCGGAGTAGGCGCGCGGGACCTGCGTTCCGGCGAGCGACAATCACTCGCAAACATAGGTTTTGACTTCGCGGGAAGCGCGGACGAGGGTCCGCCCCTTCACGATTTCAGCGGAGGCTTACCGTGCAGGGCGACAAGGCGATCATCCGGCTCCTGAACCAGGTGCTCACCAACGAGCTGACCGCGGTCAACCAGTACTTCCTGCACGCGCGGATGTACGAGAACTGGGGCCTCAAACGTCTCGGCAAGATCACCTACGACGAGTCGATCGGCGAGATGAAGCACGCCGACCTGCTCATCAAGCGCATCCTGTTCCTGGACGGGCTGCCGAACCTGCAGGACCTGCACAAGCTGAAGATCGGCGAGACGGTTGGCGAATGCCTGGCGTCCGACCTGGAGGTCGAGGTGGGCGGCCGCTCCGTGCTCGTCGACGGGGTGAAGCAGTGCGAGCTGGCCCAGGACTATGTGAGCCGCGAGATCCTCACCGAGATCCTGGTGGACACCGAGGACCACATCGATTTCCTCGAGACGCAGCTCGGCCTCTTGAAGAGCCTGGGTGAGCAGAACTACCTGCAGAGCGCCATGGGCGAGCTCCCGGACAGCTGACCGGAACCGAGCCGGCGCCCGTGGATTAGGTCGCGAGGACGTCAGGGAGGCCCGCATGCATGAGAACGCCCACGCGCCCGCGAGGGGGCGTCCGCTGGCGCAGGACGTGCTGACCGGCCTGGCGCTCACAGCCGGCGCGGTGGCGGTCTCGGCGGTGCTGGCCAGGGCCTTCTCGCCGGCCGAGGACTATCCGGAAGTCTATTCCGATTACGAGGACCCCAACCCGCCGGAGCCTGCGGCGCCTGCGCCACAGCGCACGGTGTTCAGCGTGCTGTGGCCGCCGCTGTTCCTGGCGCTGACGCTGTCGGGCCTCAGGATCTGGAGCTCGCCGCGCGGGCCCGCCCGGACCCAGGCGCTGACCCTGTGGGCCATGGCCCAGGCGCTGAACACGGTGTGGATGGCGTTCGGGCCGCGCCGGCTGGGCGGCCAGGTGGCGTCCACGGTGGCCTCGCTGGGCGCGGCCGGCGCCTATGCCCTGCGCGCGCGCCGGATCGAACCGGCGGCCAACCGCGCGACCGTGCACTGAGGCCCTACCAGCGGTCCTCGTCCATTCGGTCGTCGTAGCCGTGGTTGGCGGAATAGAAGGCCAGCCACATCAGGAAGCCGGCCAGAGCCGCCACCACGGCCACGCCGCCAACCACATAGGGCCAGATGGGCCCCAGCTCCGCCCAGCCGCCGCCGATCTCCGACGCGGCGAAGAACGCCCAGCCGGCGAACACCGCGAAGGCGGCGAGCCCCAGGAAGGCCAGACCCAGGACGACGGCGTGTTTGCGCATGGACGGCCAACCGTTGCGGGGCCGTCGCGGTTCCTACGGTGAGGGTCCTCTCCCGCCGGAGCGGGAGAGGGAGCCGGCTCAGGCGGCCTTTTCGAGCGCGCCTTCCCACTGGCCGACGCTGGCCAGGCCGTTCATCTTCGCCCGGTGGGCGAAGGCCCGCTGGGCGGCCGCGACGTTCTCGGACTTGCCGGACCAGGCCTTCTGCGGCGCGGCCTGCAGGGCCCGGCCGTAGGAGAAGGTCATCTTCCAGGGGAAGCCGCCGATCTTGTTCATGGCGTCGAGGTGGGCCGTAGCCTCCTCGTCGCTCTGGCCGCCCGACAGGTAGGCGATGCCCGGCACCGCCGACGGCACGGTGGCCTTCAGGGCCGCGATCGTGCGGTGCGCCACCTCGTCCACCGAGGCGCGCTTCGTGCACTTCTTGCCGCAGACCACCATGTTCGGCTTCAGCACCATGCCTTCCAGGGCCACGCGCTGCTCGAACAGCTCCTGGAACACGGTGGAGAGCACCCAGCGGGTGACCTCGTCGCAGCGGTCGATGTCGTGGGCGCCGTCCATCAGGATCTCGGGCTCGACGATCGGCACGATCTGGTTGGCCTGACAGATGGCCGCGTAGCGGGCCAGGGCGTGGGCGTTGGCCTTCACCGCGCCCCAGGTCGGGATGCCGTCGGCGATGTCGATCACCGCGCGCCACTTGGCGAAGCGGGCGCCGCGCTCATAGTCCTTCTTCAGGCGGTCGCCGAGGCCGTCGAGGCCCTCGGTGATGGTCTCGCCCGGGAAGCCGGGGAGCGGCTTGGCCCCCTTGTCGACCTTGATGCCCGGGACCGAGCCGGCCTGGGTGATCAGGTCCACCAGCGGCGTGCCGTCGGCGGCGTTCTGGTAGAGGGTCTCCTCGAACAGGATCACGCCCGAGATGTGGTCGCGCATGGTCTCGGTCGAGCGGAACAGCAGCTCGCGATAGTCGCGGCGGTTCTGCTCGTTGTTCTCGACGCCGATGGCGTCGAAGCGCTTCTGGATCGTGCCGGTGCTTTCGTCCGCCGCCAGGATGCCCTTGCCGGGCGTCACCATCTTCTCGGCGATTTCGTTCAGAGCCGCGAGATTCATCACTTCCCCACTCGTTATCGGGACAGGGCCGCCACTCCGGGCAGCTCCTTGCCTTCCATCCATTCCAAGAACGCACCGCCCGCCGTTGAGACGAAGGTGAAATCGTCCACGACGCCGGCCGCGTTGAGGGCGGCGACCGTATCACCCCCGCCCGCCACCGCCACGAGCTTGCCGGACCCGGCGAGCCGTGCGGCCTCCTGCGCAGCTTGAACGGTCGCCTTGTCAAAGGGTTGCACCTCGAACACGCCGAGCGGACCGTTCCAGATCAGCGTCTTCGACTGGCGCATGGCCGCGAGGATCTCGGTGACGGTCTCCGGGCCGGCGTCGAAGATCTTGCGGGCCTCGCCGAGCGGCGCGTCCTTGGAGAGCTTCACGACCTCGCTCGCGACGCCGGGCTTCAGGTCCTCGGCGACGACCACGTCGACCGGCAGGATGATCCGGCAGCCGGCGGCCTGCGCCTTCTCCAGGATCTCGCGGGCGGTGTCGGCCATGTCCTTTTCACAGAGAGAGCCGCCGACGTCGAACCCTTGCGCATACTGGAAGGTGTTGGCCATGCCGCCGCCGATGGCGAGGTACTGCAGCCGGCCGACCAGGTTGTTCAGCAGGTCGAGCTTGGTGGAGACCTTTGCGCCCCCGACGATGCCCATCACCGGCCGTTCCGGCTTGCCGAGCGCCATGTCGAGGGCGTCCAGCTCGCGCCGCATCTGCTCGCCCGCGTAGGCCGGCAGGAGCCGCGCCAGGCCCTCGGTGGAGGCGTGCGCCCGGTGGGCGGCGGAGAAGGCGTCGTTGACGTAGAGGTCGCCGTTGGCGGCCAGCGCCTGCGCGAACGCCGGATCGTTCTTCTCCTCGCCCGCCTCGTAGCGGACGTTCTCCAGCAGCAGCACGCCGCCGGGCGGCAGCGCCTCGACCGCGGCCTTCGCCCCCTCGCCGGAACAGTCGTCGGCGAAGGCCACCGGCGCGCCGAGCAGCTTCGACAGCGGCTCGACCACCGGCCTCAGGCTCATCTCCGGGACGCGCTTGCCCTTCGGCCGGTCGAAGTGGGCCAGCAGGACCACCCTGGCGCCGCCCTTGCGGAGCTTCTCGATGGTCGGCAGCGCCGCGCGCAGCCGGGTGTCGTCGGTCACCCGGCCGTCGGCCATGGGCACGTTGAAGTCCACGCGCACCAGGGCGCGCCGGCCCTGGAGTTCGGCGTCGTCGAGGGTGCGGAAGGCCATCGTCGCGGTCTTAGAGGTACTTCGCCATGTGGACGGCGGTGTCGCTCATCCGGGTCGAGAAGCCCCACTCGTTGTCGTACCAGGAGAGCACGCGGGCGAGCTGGCCCTCGATCACCTGGGTCTGCGGCAGCGCCACGGTGGACGAGGCGGGGTTGTGGTTGAAGTCCATGGAGACCAGCGGCTCGTTGGTGACGGCCAGGACGCCCTTCAGCGCGCCGTTGGCGGCGGCCTCGAGGGCGGCGTTGATCTCGTCCTTGGTCACCGAGCGGCCCGGCACGAACTTCAGGTCGACCACCGAGACGTTGGGGGTCGGCACGCGGATCGAGGAGCCGTCCAGCTTGCCGGTCAGCGCCGGGATCACCAGGCCCAGCGCCTTGGCCGCGCCGGTGGAGGTCGGGATCATGGACATGGCCGCGGCGCGGGCGCGGTAGAGGTCCTTGTGCATGGTGTCCAGCGTCGGCTGGTCGCCCGTGTAGGAATGGATCGTGGTCATGTAGCCACGCTCGATCCCGCAGAGATCCTGCAGGACCTTGGCCACCGGCGCCAGGCAGTTCGTGGTGCACGAGGCGTTGGAGATGATGGTGTCTTCGGCCGACAGGGTCTCGTGGTTCACGCCGTAGACGATGGTCTTGTCCACGCCATCTCCGGGCGCGGAGATGATCACCCGCTTGGCGCCGGCCTCCAGGTGGGCGGCGGCCTTGTCGCGGGCGGTGAACAGGCCGGTGCACTCCAGCGCGATGTCGACGCCCAGATCCTTGTGCGGCAGTTCCGCGGGGTTGCGGATCGCGGTGACCTTGATCGGGGCGTAGCCGGCCACCTCGATCGTGTCGCCGGCCACCTTCACCGCGGCCGGGAAGCGGCCGTGCACGCTGTCATAGCGGAGCAGGTGGGCGTTGGTCTCGACCGGGCCCAGGTCGTTGATCGCCACCACCTCAATGTCCTTGCGGCCATGTTCGACGATCGAGCGCAGGACCAGGCGGCCAATGCGACCGAAACCGTTGATGGCGACGCGAACGGGCATGGGTGGGACCTCCTGGGCGGCCTAGGGACGTGATTGCGGGGCGTTCTTTCGGTCGCTGACAGCCAAGTCAACCCCTCGCAGGGTCAACTCTGGCGCCGCCTTGCGACCGACACCGCTGTCATTCTGCGAACAGGGCCTCAATCCACGAAACCGCAGATCGTGCCCTGGAAAATCAGCCGCGGACCGGCCTCACTGCCCGGCGCCCGGCTGGCCGTCGAGCGCCGCCTTCAGGCCCGGCGAGAACTCCGCCCCATGCACGGCCTTGAGCGACGAGCCCTTCAGCGCCTCGCCGAACGGCTCCGCGCGGCCCCCCAGGCACCGTTCCAGGAAGTGCTCGCTGGTGGCGAAGAAGGCGAGGCTGTTCTCCGGCCGGGCGAAGCCGTGGCCCTCGTCGGGGAACAGGACATAGGTCACCGGCGTGCCCCTGGCCTTCATGGCCTCGACGATCTGGTCGCTCTCGGCCTGCTTCACCCGCGGGTCGTTGGCCCCCTGGCCGATCAGCAGCGGCCGCCTGATCTGGTCGGCCTTGAACAGGGGCGAGCGCGCCTTCAGCAGGGCCTGGCCCTCGGGCGTGCCCGGGTTGCCGATGGCCCGGTGGAACTGCGCCCGGCCGGCCTCCCAGTAGGGCGGGATGGTCGACAGCAGGGTCGCCAGGTTGGAGGGGCCGACGATGTCGACCCCGCAGGCGAAGGTCTCGGGCGTGAAGGCCAGGCCCACGAGGGTGGCGTAGCCGCCGTAGGAGCCGCCGAGGATGGCCACCTTGTCCTTGCTGGCGACGCCCGCCTTCACCGCCCAGTCGACGGCGTCCAGCAGGTCGTCGTGCATCTTGCCGCCCCATTCGCGGTCGCCGGCGTTGATCCACGCCTTGCCGAAGCCAGTGGAGGCCCGGAAGTTGGGCGACAGCACCGCATAGCCGCGGTTGGCGAGCCACTGGTGCAGGCTGTTGTAGCCAAAGGAGTCGCGGGCCCAGGGCCCGCCGTGCACCACCAGCACCATCGGGACGGCCGTCTCGGGCCGGCCGTCGCCGTCGGCGTCCGAACCCGGCGGCAGGGTGAGGTAGGAGACCTGGGTGAAGCCGTCGCGGGTCTTGATCTCCACCGGATGCATCGGCTGCAGCGGCGCGCCCTCCAGTTCCGGGCGGGTGGTGTAGAGCTTGGTCAGCGACCTGGCCTTGCGATCGTAGAGCCACATGGCGGTAGGCTCGGTCACCCGGTCCTCGCCGACCGTCCAGAGGCTGTCGTCGTCGGTCCGCGAGGTGACGGAGAACTGGCCCTTCAGCCGGCTCTTCAGGAAGTCGAGGTCGGGCTCGATCGCCGGATCGATCGGCCGCCATTCGTTCTTCAGGTAGTTCACCCCGTAGGCCTGGACCTTGCCGGTCTCCGGATCGGCAAGGCCGCCGCTGACGTCGGCGCGGGGATCCTCGCCGATCACCGTGGTCCGTCCGGTCTTCAGGTCCTGCGCCACCAGGGCGGCGGTGTTCCGGCCGCGGCTGTCGATCCAGTAGAGGGTCGCGCCGTCGCGGGTGAAGCCGGCGGGGGCCGTGGTCAGGGCGTCCGCGGGCTCGATCACCTGGATCGGCTTCTCCGACACCGTCTGGCCGTCGATGGCGTAGACCTCCTGGCCGCCATCGGGGCGCGGCTTGAGGGCCAGGCGGACGTTCAGCTTCTCGTCGGCGACGAAGCCGCCGAAGCCCGGGTTCTGGAAGACGAGCGTCAGCTTGCCGGTCTTCAGGTCGAGGCTGTGGACGTCGTGCCAGCGCGGGTCGCGGTTGTTCAGGCCGACGAGGATGCGGTCCTTCACGTCGCGGCTCACCGAGACGATCGTCGCCCGGGTCTTGTCGAACGGGGTCAGCGCCGTCTGCACGCCAGTCTGCACGTCGACGCCGTAGACCTTGTAGTTCTCGTCGCCCCCGGTGTCTGTGACGAACAGGATGGAGGCCGAATCCGGCGCCCAGAAATAGCCCGCGACGGGCCGCTTCTTCTCCGCGGTCATCGGCTTCGCCCGGGCCGGGTCGGAGACCGGGGCCACCCAGACGTTCATCACGCCGTCGCGCGGCGCGGTCCACGAGAGCCACTTGCCGTCCGGGCTCAACCGGCCGGCGGCCTTCTGGGGATTGCCGAACAGCTTGGCGCGGGCGATCAGCGGCGCGCCGCCGTCCTGGGGCTGGGCCGCGACGGGCGCGGCCGCGAGCGCCAGCACGGCGCAGGCGGTGACCAGGGCAAGCTTCTTCATCACGTCCCCCCATCGGTTTCACGCGCGCAGCTGCGCACCTGCTGATGGTGCCTCAGGCGGCGAAGGACGTACAGGTTGTGTGGGGTCAGCCCCGGACCGGCTTGACCTTGCCGGCGGCCTGCCGGGCCCGTTCGCGGGCCTCGTCGACGTTGCCGCCGCGGGCGACGGCGACGCCCATGCGGCGGCGCTCGAAGCTCTCGGGCTTGCCGAACAGGCGCAGGTCCGCGCCCGGGACGGCGAGCGCCTCGGCGACGCCCTCGAAGGCGACGCCCTTCGCTTCCATGCCGCCGTAGATCACCGCGCTGGCGCCTGGCTCCTTCAGCCGGGTGTCCACCGGCAGGCCGAGGATGGCGCGGGCGTGCAGCTTGAACTCGCTCATCTGCTGGCTGACGAGGGTGACGAGGCCGGTGTCGTGCGGGCGGGGACTGACCTCCGAGAACCAGACGTCGTTGCCCTTCACGAACAGCTCGACCCCGAAGATGCCCAGGCCGCCCAGGGCCTCGGTCACCCCGCGGGCGATCTCGCGGGCCTTCTTCAGCGCCGGCGGGCTCATCCCTTGCGGCTGCCAGCTCTCCACATAGTCGCCCTTCACCTGCCGGTGGCCGATGGGGTCGCAGAAGCTGGTCACCACCTCGCCGTGGACCAGGCTGCGCACGGTGAGCTGGGTGATCTCGAAGTCGAAGTCCACGCGGCCCTCGACGATCACGCGGGGCTGCTCGACCCGGCCGCCCTCGAGCGCGTAGCGCCAGGCCTGGGCGATCTGGTCGGGATGCTCGACGTAGGACTGGCCTTTGCCGGAACTGCTCATCACCGGCTTCACGAAGCAGGGGAAGCCGGTCACCTCGGCCGCGGCCTTGGCGAGCTCCTCCTCCGTGGAGGCGAAGGCGTAGGCGCTGGTGGGCAGGCCGAGCTCCTCGGCGGCGAGCCGGCGGATGCCCTCGCGGTTCATGGTGAGCTGGGCGGCGCGGGCGGTGGGGATGACGGTCGCCAGGCCCTCGGCCTCGATCTTCACCAGCTCGTCGGTGGCGATGGCCTCGATCTCCGGCACGATCAGGTGCGGCCGCTCGGCCTCGACGAGCGCCCGCAGCGCCGCCCCGTCGGTCATGGCGATCACGTGGGACCGGTGCGCCACCTGCTGGGCCGGTGCGTCGGGATAGCGGTCGACGGCGATCACCTCGCAGCCCAGCCGCTGCAGCTCGATGGCCACCTCCTTGCCGAGCTCGCCCGAGCCCAGCAGCATCACCCGCACGGCGGTGGGCGAGAGCGGCGTGCCGAGGCGCATCAGTCCAGCTTCGCCTTGGCGGCTTCGGCCACGGCCTCGGCGGTGATGCCGAAGTGCCTGTAAAGGGCCTTGTCGGGGGCGCTGGCGCCGAAGCCGGTCATGCCGACGAAGACGCCGTCCGAGCCGATGAAGCGGTCCCAGCCCATGCGCACGCCGGCCTCCACGGCCACGCGCACCGGCGTCTCGCCGATCAGGGCCTCCTGGTAGTCGCGCGGCTGGGCGTCGAAGAGCTCGAAGCAGGGGACGGAGACCACGCGGGCGCCCACGCCCTCGGCCTCCAGCAGGTCGCGGGCGGCGAGCGCCACGGGGACCTCGGTGCCGGAGGCGAAGATGGTCACCTGGGCCGGGTGGCCGGCGGCGGCGAGCTGGTAGGCGCCGCGGGCGGAGAGGTTCTCGCCGGCCTGGCCGCGCACGGCGGCGGTCTTCTGGCGGGAGAGCGCCATCACCGTCGGCGTGCGCTTCGCGTCCAGCGCCAGCTTCCAGCACTCGGCGGTCTCGATCAGGTCGGCCGGGCGGAAGACGTTGAGGTTCGGCATGGCCCGCAGGGCGGCCAGGTGCTCCACCGGCTGGTGGGTGGGGCCGTCCTCGCCGAGGCCGATGGAGTCATGGGTGCCCACGTGGATAACGCGGACGCCCATCAGGGCGGCCAGGCGGATCGCCGGACGGCTGTAGTCGGTGAAGACGAGGAACGTCCCGCCGTAGGGGATCACACCGCCGTGCAGGGCGAGGCCGTTCATCGCCGCGGCCATGCCGAACTCGCGAACGCCGTAGTTCACGTAGCGGCCAGCGTAGTCCGGGGCGTCGAACACCGGGGTGTTCTTGACGAAGGTGTTGTTCGAGCCGGTCAGGTCGGCGGAACCGCCCACCAGCTCGGGGATCTCGCCGAAGATCTTCTCCAGCACGGCGCCGGAATGCTGGCGCGTGGCGGCCGCGGGTTTGGAGGTCGCGGCCTCGGCCATCAGGGCGTCCAGGCGCTCGAAGGCGTGGGCCGGCAGCTCACCGGAGATCGCCCGCTCGAACTCGGCCCGCTGCGGGGAGGCGGCCAGGCGCTGCTCCCAGGCCTTCAGGAGCTTGCGGCCGCGGCGGCCGGCGGCGCGCCAGGGCTTGTAGACCTCGTCGGGCACCACGAAGGGCTCGTGCGGCCAGCCGAGGTTCTCGCGGGTCTTCACCACCTCGTCCTTGCCCAGGGCCTTGCCGTGCACGTCGTGGGTGCCCGCGAAGGTCGGCGAGCCCTTGCCGATGATCGTCTTGCAGGCGATCAGGCTGGGCTTGTCCTGCTTGGTCGCCCAGGCGAGCGCCCGGCGGATCTGGCCCTCGTCGTGGCCGTCGATCCGCTTCACCCCCCAGCCGGCGGCCTTGAAGCGGGCGAGCTGGTCGGTGGCGTCCGACAGGCCCACGTGGCCGTCGATGGTGATGTCGTTGTCGTCCCAGAGAACCGTGAGCTTGGCGAGCCTCAGCCGTCCGGCCAGGCTGATCGCCTCGTGGCTGACGCCCTCCATCAGGCAGCCGTCACCGGCCACGACCCAGGTCCGGTGGTCGACGAGGTCCTCGCCGAAGCGGGCGGCGAGCTTGCGCTCGGCCATGGCCATGCCGACGGCGGTGGCCAGCCCCTGGCCCAGCGGCCCGGTGGTGGTCTCGACGCCCGGCGTATGACCCCACTCCGGGTGGCCGGCGGTATTGGAGCCGAGCTGCCGGAAGTTCCTGATCTGGTCGAGGGTGACCGCCTTCACGCCCGTCAGGTGCAGGAGCGAATAGAGCAGCATCGAACCGTGGCCGGCGGAGAGCACGAATCGGTCGCGGTCGGCCCAGTCCGGCCGGGCGGAGTCGTACTTCAGGAATTTCGTCCAGAGCACCGTGGCCACGTCGGCCATGCCCATCGGCATGCCGGGGTGGCCGGAGTTGGCCTGCTCGACGGCGTCCATCGAGAGCACGCGGATGGCGTCGGCCATGATCTTCAGGGGCGCTGGCATCGAGGTCCGGAAATCCTGGGCGGAGGGAATGGCGCGGGGGGTGGCATGCGCTGGCGCGAGGGTCAAGGCGAGCGGGGCCGCGGGGCCGTCGCGGGGCGAAGCGGAAAGAAAACAGCCTGTGCGAGCTTCCCGAGCTAAACCCGTAGATTCACAAGGAACCCGACACAGGTCTATAGATTAGGTCGCCATACCTTTTCGGGAGGACGGCATGAACGCGGGCGAAAGCGCGCTCGAACTTGCGGCCAAGCGCCTGGAGCGGGCGGTCGCCATGCTGGAGCAGCGCCTGGCCGAGCGTCTGAAGGACGCCGACACTGGCGGCCTGTTCGACCAGGACCGCGCCCGGCTCGCTGCCGAGCTCGACCACGCCCGGGCCCGCGAGAAGGAACTGGAGGCGGCCGGCGCCGAGGCCTCCGCGGCGCTGGGGCGCGCCATCCTCGAGATCCGCGCCGCCCTGAACGGCGCCGCCCAGGAGCACTGAAGCCATGGCCCAGATCCAGATCGAGGTGAACGGCCGGCCCTACGCCGTCGGCTGCGAGGACGGCCAGGAGCAGCACCTGATGGAGCTGGCCAGGCTGTTCGACCGGCAGGTGCGGCACGTCAGCGCCGACATGGGCCAGCTGGGCGACACCCGCCTGTTCCTGATGGGCGCCCTGCTGCTGGCCGACGAGCTGGCCGACGCGCGCAACCGGCTGGCCAGCCTGCAGGCCGAGCTCGCCCGGCTGCAGTCGGACCGCGCACGGATGGAGACCCGGGCGGTCGCCGCGCTGGAGAACGCCGCCAAGCGGATCGAGAAACTGGCCGTGGACGACGTCGCGGCCTGAGGCCTCGCTTGAGACCGGGGCCCGGGCGCACTACCTTAGACGCCGGCGGGTCTGCTGCGGCTCGCGTCGAAGGCGACATATTCCAGCGACCTTAATTCACTCATAGGGAGCTGTCCCTGCCCCGGACCGTGGTCTTGGGCACACGGCGCCCACCTGGTCTATCCAGGTCGAGGGAATGAAACAGTCCTTCACGGCTCTCGCGGCGCCGCCACCCATTCCCTGCTATGAGCGGGGCGTGAAGACCCTCGACAAGACGACGCTCCGGGTCCTGCTGCGCCAGGTCCGCCGCGGGCTGGCCGCCGGGACGCCGGACGCGGCCGCCCGCGCCGCCCTGCGGCTGCCGCTCGACCGGCTGCCCGCCTTCCGCACCTTCGCAGGCTACCAGCCCACGGGCTCGGAGATGGACCCACGTCCCCTGATGCGCCGCCTGTCCGAGACCGGCGCGGCGGCCGCCCTGCCGGTGGCCGAGAGCCGGGACGCGCCGCTGGCCTTCCGCGCCTGGGACGACGAGAGGCCGCTCGAGCCGGACGCCTTCGGCATCCCGGCCCCGCCACCGGGCGCGGCGCCCGTCCTTCCAGACCTGGTCATCGCGCCGCTGCTCGCCTTCGACCGCCGCGGACACCGTCTGGGGCAGGGGGCCGGCCACTACGACCGGACGTTGGCGAACCTTCGGGCCGTCCAACCCGTTTTCGTGCTTGGCCTCGCCTATTCGGGCCAGGAGGTGGAGGAACTGCCCGCCGAACCCCACGACGAGCGGCTCGATGCGATCCTGACCGAGACGGACTACATCGAGGTCGGCTAAGGACGCTGCATGAAATTCGCCTTCTTTGGAGACGTGGTGGGCCGCTCGGGCCGCGAGGGCCTCGCGGAGCACCTTCCCGGGCTTCGCCGCCGCCTGGACCTCGAGTTCGTGATCGTCAACGGCGAGAACGCCGCCGCCGGCTTCGGCATCACCGAGTCCACCGCCCGCGAACTGTTCGACGCCGGCGCCGACGCGCTGACGCTCGGCAACCACTCGTGGGACCAGAAGGAGGCGCTGACCTACATCGTCCGCGAACCGCGCCTGATCCGGCCGCTGAACTATCCGAAGCTCGCCGATGCCCCCGGCCGCGGGGCGCAGCTCTTCGAGACCCATTCGGGCAAGCGGATCCTGGTGGTGAACCTGCTGGGCCGGGTGTTCATGGACGCCCTCGACGACCCCTTCGCCGCGGTGGACGCCGAGCTGGAGGCCTGCCCGCTCGGCATGGCCGCCGACGCCGTGGTGGTGGACATCCACGCCGAGGCGACGTCGGAGAAGATGGCCATGGGCCACTTCTGCGACGGGCGCGCGAGCCTGGTGGTGGGCACCCACAGCCACGTGCCCACGGCCGACGCCCAGGTCCTGCCCGGGGGCACGGCCTACCAGACCGACGCCGGAGCCTGCGCCGACTACGACAGCGTGATCGGCAACCAGAAGGAAGAGCCGCTGCGGCGGTTCACGACGCGGATCTCCGGCGGCCGCTACAAGCCCGCGGAGGGGCCGGCGACGGTGTGCGGCGTCTATGTGGAGACGGACGACCGCACGGGCCTGGCGCGGCGGATCGAGCCGATCCGCATCGGGGGGCGGCTCTCGCAGACCATTCCGGCCCTGGAATCGGTGCAGGCCTAGGCGACGTCGCGCGCGGCCTGCTTGGTCTCCAGCGCGCGCTCGATGGCGGCGAACAGCTGGGCCGGCTGGATCGGCTTGCCCTGCAGCGCGTCGAAGCCGAGCGCCTTCAGCCGCTCCTCCTCGCCCGGGGAGGCGTCGGCGGTCAGCGCGATCACCGGGATGGCGGCGGGACCCGCGGCGCCGTCGCGGATCCGCCGCACGGCCTCGATCCCGTCCATCACCGGCATCCGGACATCCATCAGCACGATGTCGAAGAGCTCGACCTGCAGGCGCTCGAGGGCGTCGGCCCCGTGCACGGCGGTGTCCACGGACGCCCCGGCGGATTCCAGCAGGGCCCGGGCTACGGCCAGGTTGATCGGGTTGTCGTCGGTGACCAGCACGCGCAGCGGGGGCAGCTCCAGGGGGGCCGTCTCGCGGACCTCGACGGGGCCGCCCTCGACCGCCGGCAGCGGCAGCCAGACGCGGAAGGCGGCGCCCCGGCCGGGCTCGCTCTCCACGTCGATGTCGCCGCCCATCATGGACGCCAGCTTGCGGCAGATGGAGAGGCCGAGGCCCGTGCCGCCGTACTTCCGCGCCGTGGAAACCTCGGCCTGGCTGAACGGCCGGAACAGGCGCGAGACCTGCTCGGCGGTCATGCCCGGGCCCGTGTCGCGGACCACGATCTCCACCCCGCCCTCGCCGTCGGCGCCGGGGGCCCTGCGAAGCGCCAGGACCACGCGCCCCTGCTCGGTGAACTTCAGGGCGTTGGACAGGAGGTTGAGGATGATCTGGCGCACCCGGGCCTCGTCGCCCAGCACGTGGGCGGGCAGGTCGGGATCGACCTCGCAGTCGAGCTGCAGGTCCTTGGCGGCGGCCGCCTCCGTCCAGAGGCGGATGGACTGCTGGCCCACGACCCGCAGGTTGAACGGGGCGACCTCCAGGTCGAGGCGCCCGGCCTCGATCTTGGAGTGGTCGAGTACGTCGTTAAGGATCGTCAGGAGCCCATCGCCGGACCGGAGGATGGTTTCCACATAATCCTGCTGGCGGGCGTCGAGCCGGGTCTGCTGGAGCGCCCGGGCCACGCCGAGCACGCCGTTCATCGGGGTGCGGATCTCGTGGGTGACCATGCCGAGGAAGGCGGACTTGGCCTCGCTGGCCTCGACGGCACGGCGCTCGGCGTCGGCCAGGGCTTCGGCCGTGCGGCCGTTGAGACGCGCCGTGGCGGCCATGTAGACCACGGTCATGGTGAAGCCGAAGCCGAGCATCAGGGCGTCGCGGCCGGAATAGCCGCCGAACACCGCCGGCAGCAGGATCCAGAGCGCCAGGGCGGGGCCGCCTAGCAGGGCGAGGGTGACAGGCGTGCGGAACGAGAAGCCCGCCGCGTGGATCATCAGGGTCACCAGGATCGCCACGGCCGTCAGCCGCAGGGCCTCGTCGCCGGCGGTCCAGCAGCGGACGGCGAGCCAGCACCAGACGAGCCCCGCCAGGAACATCCCGCCGAGATAGGCCGCACGCTGGACCGGGGTGAGGCTCCCGCCGCTCAGGCCCGCGCGGGAGACGAACCGCGTGGCGCCCTCGGTGACGGCGAAGGCTGCGAACCAGACGGCGCCGAAAAGCGGACCGAAGGCCTGGGCCGCGAGCGCCGCGGCGCCGGCCCCGATCAGCAGGCGCACCGTGAGGATTTCCCACGAGGTGCGCGCCACCACGTCCAGCCGATTGTCCAGCAGCCTCCAGCGCCTGTCGCCCACGCCGGCACCCTTTCCACGCTTTGACGGATTTTCAGCGCCGCACAATCGGCGCGCGTCCCTGCGGCAGAATGACCCGTTATGGTAAACAGATCGTTGTTCGGCGAAGAGTGATCGCCGTAATCGCCCCCTCAGGCGACGTCGAGGGCGACCCGCCGGGCCTCCAGGGTCCGCTCGATGGCGGCGAACAGGTGGGCGGGCTGGATCGGCTTGCCCTGGAGCGCGTCGAAGCCGAGCGACTTCAGCCGTTCCTCTTCGCCGGGGGAGTCGTCTGCGGTGAGCGCGATGATCGGGATTCCTGCCGGTCCCGCGGCCCCTTCACGGATTCGCCGCACCGCCTCGATCCCGTCCATCACCGGCATGCGGACGTCCATCAGGACCAGATCGAAGAGCTCGACCTGCAGGCGCTCCAGGGCGTCGGCGCCGTGGACGGCGGTTTCCACGGAGGCGCCGGCGGATTCCAGCAGGGCTCGGGCGACGGCCAGGTTGATCGGGTTGTCGTCCGTGACCAGTACGCGCAGCGGCGGCAACTCGGTGGAGGCCGCTTCCTGGGTGTCCACTGGCCGGCTCTCCGCCGCCGGCAGCGGCAGCCAGACGCGGAAGGTCGAGCCGCGGCCCGGCTCGCTTTCCACGCCGATGTCGCCGCCCATCATGGAGCTCAGCCGCCGGCAGATGGAGAGGCCCAGGCCCGTGCCGCCGAACTTTCGCGCCGTGGATGCGTCGGCCTGGCTGTAGGGGCGGAACAGGCGCGAGACCTGCTCGGCGGTCATGCCCGGCCCGGTGTCGGCGACCAGGATCTCCACCGCGCCCTCGCCGTCGGCGGCGGGCGCCGGGCGCACGGTCAGGCTGACACGCCCGTGCTCGGTGAACTTCAGGGCGTTGGACAAGAGGTTGAGGATGATCTGGCGGACCCGGGTCTCGTCGCCCTGGACGTGGTGGGGGAGCGCGGGGTCGATGTCGCAGACCAGCTCCAGATCCTTGGCGGCGGCGGCCTCGGTCCAGAGCTGCAGGGACTGCTGGCTGACCGCCTTGAGGTTGAACGGGGCGACCTCCAGATCGAGGCGCCCTGCCTCGATCTTGGAGTGGTCGAGCACGTCGTTGAGGATGGCGAGCAGGTCGTCGCCGGACCGGACGATGGTCTCCACATAGTCCCGCTGACGGGCGTTGAGTTCGGTCTGCTGAAGCGCCCGGGCCATGCCCAGCACGCCGTTCATCGGGGTGCGCAGTTCGTGGGTGACCATGCTGAGGAAGGCGGACTTGGCCTCGTTGGCGTCGACGGCGCGGCGCTCCGCGTCGGCCAGGGCGGCGGCGTTCTGGGCGGTGGCGCGGGCGGCGGCGGCCACATAGGCGAGGGCCATGGCGAAGCCGAAGCCGACGATCAGCAGGTGGTCGAGCGCATAGCCGCCGAACACGGTCGGCAGGAGCATCCAGAGGAGGGCGGCCGGAACGCCCATGACCGCCAGGGCGGCGGGGGTGTGTGAGGAGAAGCCCTGGGCGTGGACCAGCACGGTGACAAGGATGGCCACCGCGGCCAGGCGCAGGGCCTCCTCGCCGGAGACCCAGCCGCGGACCGCGAGCGAACACCAGACCAGGCCAGCCAGCCCCATCCAGACGACGTAGCCGAGGCGGGCGGAAGACGGCAGGCGGCCGCCCCGCGCGGCCCTTCGGGAGGCGAGGCGGGCGCCGGCCTCCGTGAGCGCGAAACAGGCGAGCCAGCCGAGGCTCCAGGCGAGACCGAAGGGTTCGATGGACAGGAGGGTCGCCGCGACCGCCGCCGCCACCCGGACGGCCAGCACCTCCCACGACGTGCGCGCCACGATATCCAGCCGCTCGTCGAGCGCCTTCCACTGCGGTTTTCCCACGCGCAGCCCCCCTTTTTTCTTGAGCCCCCCGCCGCAAGCTTGGCCGTGGCGAGTCGGCGCGCTCATCTACAACAGCTCGCCGAATGGCGTCCACCGCGGTTGCAAGGGCGGCTTCGCATTCGGGCCCAGGTTGCGACCGGGGCGAAACGCGGCTCTAGTGCGAGTGCAACGGGAGGGGTCTCATGCTGGCCAAGTTCATCGTGCGCGCCATCTTCGCGGCGCTCGGGCTGTGGCTCGCGTCCAGGTTCGTGCCTGGGGTGAGGGTGGACGACACCGGCACCCTGGTCCTCGCGGCCGTACTGCTGGGGATCGTCAACGCCTTCGTCCGGCCGGTGGTCTTCGTGCTGACCCTGCCGATCACCATCCTGACCCTGGGCCTGTTCCTGCTGGTGGTGAACGCCGCGATGATCGGCCTCGTGGCCTGGCTTCTGTCGGGCTTCCACGTGGACGGCCTGGTGGCCGGCATACTGGCCGCCATCGTCACGGGCGTGACGAGCTGGGTCGGCTACATGGTGCTGGGCGACGCGCGGCGGGACTAGACCATGGCGGGGCCGCAGAAGAACCTCTGGTTCAAGTACGAGGTCACCGCGGGTCGCTTCAGCGCCACGCCCGTGGCCTGGCAGGGCTGGCTCGCGCTGCTGCTGCTCGTGGCGGTCCCCACCGGCCTGCTGCTTCTCGCCGCCCCCTGGCTCGCGCGTCTGGGTCCGCTCGGCATGCTCCTGGGACTGGCGGTGGTCTTCGCCATCGTCTTCCCGGGCGCCGTCGCCCTCGCCCGCGCCAAGGGCCGGCGCGCGGACTGACCGCCCAAAGAAAAAGGGCGGAGCCTCGCGGCCCCGCCCCCCATCTCGGTCGGTAGGCGTGGACTAGAAGTCCATGTCGCCCATGCCGCCCATGCCACCGCCCGGCATGCCGCCGGCGCCGGCGCCACCCTTCTTGGGGGCCTCGACGATTGCGGCTTCCGTGGTGATCAGCAGGCCAGCCACCGAGGCGGCGTCCTGCAGGGCCGTGCGGACGACCTTCGCCGGGTCGATCACGCCGGCCTGCACGAGGTCGACGTACTCTTCCGTCTGGGCGTTGAAGCCGAAGGTGGGCGAGGCGTTCTCGAGCACCTTGCCGACCACGATCGAGCCTTCCACGCCGGCGTTCTCGGCGATCTGACGGATCGGGGCCTGCAGCGCCCGGCGCACGATGGCCACGCCGGCTTCCTGGTCGTCGTTGTCGCCCTTGAAGCCGTCGAGAACCTTCGAGGCCTTCAGGAGCGCGACGCCGCCGCCGGGGACGATGCCTTCTTCCACCGCGGCGCGGGTGGCGTTCAGGGCGTCGTCGACGCGGTCCTTCTTCTCCTTCACCTCGACTTCGGTGGCGCCGCCGACGCGGATCACCGCAACACCGCCCGCCAGCTTGGCGAGACGCTCTTGCAGCTTTTCCTTGTCGTAGTCGGAGGTGGTGTCCTCGATCTGCTTCTTGATCTGGGCCACGCGGCCTTCGATGCCGGCCTTGTCACCCGAGCCGTCGACGATCGTGGTGTCGTCCTTGGTGATGGTGACCTTCTTGGCGCGGCCGAGCATGTCGAGCGACACGTTCTCGAGCTTGATGCCGAGGTCTTCGGAGATCAGCTGGCCGCCGGTCAGGATGGCGATGTCTTCCAGCATGGCCTTGCGGCGGTCGCCGAAGCCCGGAGCCTTCACCGCCGCGACGCGCAGGCCGCCGCGCAGCTTGTTGACCACGAGGGTCGCCAGCGCTTCGCCTTCCACGTCTTCCGCGATGATCAGCAGCGGGCGGCCCGACTGCACGACGGCCTCGAGGACCGGCAGCAGGGGCTGCAGCGAGGAGAGCTTCTTCTCGAAGAGCAGGATCAGCGGCTCCTCGAGGTCGGCCTCCATCTTCTCCGCATTCGTGATGAAGTACGGAGAGAGGTAGCCGCGGTCGAACTGCATGCCCTCGACCACGTCGAGCTCGGTCTCGGCGGTCTTGGCTTCTTCGACGGTGATGACACCCTCGTTGCCGACCTTCTCCATGGCGCGGGCGATCATCTCGCCCACTTCCAGGTCGCCGTTAGCGGAGATGGTGCCGACCTGGGCGATCTCGGAGTTGGCCGAGACCTTCTTGGCGTTGCCCTTGATCTCCTCGATGACCTTGGCGACCGCCTTGTCGACGCCGCGCTTCAGGTCCATCGGGTTCATGCCGGCGGCCACCGACTTCAGGCCCTCGACGACGATCGCCTGGGCCAGGACCGTGGCGGTCGTGGTGCCGTCACCGGCCTTGTCGTTGGTCTTGGAGGCGACTTCGCGGATCAGTTGGGCGCCGAGGTTCTCGAACTTGTCGGAAAGCTCGATTTCCTTGGCGACCGACACGCCGTCCTTGGTGGAGCGCGGGGCGCCGAAGGACTTCTCGATGACCACGTTGCGCCCCTTGGGGCCCAGGGTCACCTTCACCGCGTTGGCGAGGATGTTGACGCCGCGCAGCATGCGGTCGCGCGCGTCGGAGGAGAAATAGACGTCTTTGGCAGCCATGTTGCTGTCCCTTTTTCTAAGATGCCTGGATGTGAGCGCTTAGGCGGCCTTGGCGGCCTTCTCGGGCTCCAGAACGCCCAGGATGTCGCTTTCCTTCATGATCAGCAGGTCCTGGCCCTCGAGCTTGACCTCGGTGCCCGACCACTTGCCGAACAGGATGCGGTCGCCGGCCTTGACGTCCAGCGGCTGGACCTTGCCGGACTCGTCGCGGGCGCCCGGGCCCACGGCGATGACTTCGCCTTCCTGCGGCTTCTCCTTGGCGGTGTCGGGGATGATGATCCCGCCCCGGGTCTTCTCTTCTTCCTCGACACGCCGGACGAGGACCCGGTCACCCAAAGGACGAAACGCCATGTTCTTATCTCCGTCGAGACGGTTGGAATTTGTGGTGACGTGAACGCTGGAGGGGCGCTGCTAGCAGTCGCGGCCCCTGAGTGCTAACGCCGGGCTGGGACGTAAGAAAGCCGCCCTCCGGAGTCAAGCGGAAGGCGGAAAAACCCTGCGGAACCAGCGCTTCCAATCTGCGTTCGCGGAACCTTGGCCGTGGATCGTGGGTTTCTGACTGCACCAGGGACACGCGAGGGGTGCGGTGATGGCTCTGCAAGCCTTCCTGCGCAGGACGATCCGTGAGGGCGACCTGACCGTCCGCCTGCCCGGCGGCGGCAAGCTCGTGCTGGGGGACGGGACGGGGCGGCCGGTGGTCGTCGCCATCACCTCCAGGCTCTGGGCCGCGCGGATTGCGCTGAAGCCGGCGCTGGCCGTCGGCGAGGCCTACATGGAGGGCGGGCTGGTCCTCGAGCGTGGCGACGTCTGGGACTTCATCGACCTGATCGGCCGCAACGCCTGGCGCCGGCCGCTGAAGCGCGCGGGGCCAATCGCCCGCTGGTGGCTGGACCGCCGGCTGCAGGCCAACGCCCGCGCCGCCGCCCGGCGCAACGTCGCCCACCACTACGACCTCTCGGTGGACCTCTACCGGCTCTTCCTCGACCCGGACCTGCAGTACTCCTGCGCCTATTTCCCGGACCCCCATGCGAGCCTGGAGGAGGCCCAGCTCGCCAAGAAGCGCCACCTCGCCGCCAAGCTCCTCCTGCGGCCGGGCCACCGGGTGCTCGACATCGGCTGCGGCTGGGGCGGCCTGGCCCTGACGCTGGCCGAGGAGACCGGCGCGGAGGTGGAGGGGGTCACGCTGTCCACCGAGCAGTTTGCCACCGCCACCCGGCGGGCGGAGGCCCAGGGCCTGGCCGAGCGGGCGCGCTTCTCGCTCACCGACTACCGCGACGTGGCGGGCCCCTACGACCGGATTGTCTCGGTCGGCATGTTCGAACATGTGGGCCGGCCCAACTTCCAGGCCTATTTCGACCAGGTGGCCCGGCTCATGAAGGACGACGGCGTGGCCGTGATCCATTCCATCGGGCGCGCGGAGGGGCCGGCGTTCACCCAGCCGTGGATCGCCAAGTACATCTTTCCCGGCGGCTACATCCCGGCGCTGTCGGAGACGCTGGCTGCGGTCGAGCGGTCCGGCCTCATGGTCACGGACGTGGAGGTGCTGCGCCTGCACTACGCCGAGACGCTGAAGGCCTGGCGCGAGCGTTTCGCGGTGCGCCGCGAGGAGGCCGCGAGAATGTACGACGAGCGGTTCTGCCGGATGTGGGAATTCTACCTGGCGGTCAGCGAGCTCGCCTTCCGCTACCGCGGCCACATGGTCTTCCAGCTTCAGCTCGCCAAGCGGATCGACGCCGTGCCGGTGACCCGCGACTACATGGGCGAGGCCGAGGCCTGGCTCCATCGGCGGCGGCGGCGCGCGGCCTGAGTTCCTGGCCGGATTTCCCTTGGTGGCGCGGCGCGCCGCCCGCTAGGGTCGGCGAAGGGATTGAAACGCTTGTTGGAGTGACCACCCATGCGCTGCGTCATCGGGCTCGCCGCCGCGACCGCCTTCGCCGCCACCGCCGCGTCCGCCGAGACCTGGACCAAGTTCACCGACGGGCCGAATGGCACCCAGTGGTCCTACGACGCCGACTACACCTACAAGGACAAGGCCTCGGGCCGCCTCGTCGTCATGCAGGCGGTCTCCAAGCCGGAGGCCAAGCTCGGCCCCTCGGGTCCCGGCAAGCCCGACGGCGTCGGCTACGTCTACGCCATCGACTGTGGCAAGAAGAACCTGATCACCGTGGCCGCCTACAAGCCCTCGACGAGCTTCGAGATCCCCGCCAGGTGGCGCGACGAGACGCCGAAGAAGGCCACCGGCGCCGAGAACGAGGCCCTGCTCGCCGCCGTCTGCCCGCACGCAGACCACGTGCCGGTGAGATAGGCGGGCCGGGGCCCCCGGCGCAGCCTGTCCAAAGCTTAACTGGAACCGCCGGGCGCCGCTTCCTATCTCAGGGACATGGGATGGTGGCTGAAGCTCCTTCCGGCCCTGGCCGTGCTTGCGCTGGCGATCGCCCTGGTGCTGTCCGCCAAGGCGCCGCCGCTCTACTCATGACCTGACAGGTAATCGACCCGCCTCCTCGGGCGGGGAATGCTCTCCCTCGCCGCCGCCCGCTCCCGGGCCGCGGGGAGATGAGGAGCCCGCCATGTCCGCCGTCCAGTCGTCCTTCCTGCGCCGCGTCATCGCCGTCGACGCCGCCGCCTGCGCCGCATCTGGCGCGCTGATGGCCTTCGCCGCTCAGCCGCTGGCGGCGCTCACGGGCCTGCAGCCCGAGCTCACCCGGCCCGCCGGCGGATTCCTGCTGGTCTGGGCGGCCCTGCTGGCCTTCCTCGCCACCCGGCCGGCCCTTCCGCGGGCGGTGGTCTGGACCCTGATCGGGGTCAATGTCCTGTGGATTGTGGAAAGCGCGCTGGTGCTGATGCTCGGTTGGGCGCAGCCGACGTCCCTGGGCTACGGCTTCGTGATCGCCCAGGCCGCCGCCGTCGCGGTCATCGCCGACCTGCAGTTCATGGGCCTGCGGCGGGCGCAGCGCCTGGCCTGACGGCCCCGCGCGCCGGCGGTCTCCGCCGGCGCGTATCCGCAAGCGCGGCCGAACAGTTGTTTGATTTTCTCCCGATCTGCGCCCATGGTCCCCGGACCTGATGATCGGCTCCAGCACTCTGGGAGGAGTGACCCATGAACAACGTCGCCGCGGAACGCGCGAACTCCAGCTTCGGCCTGAGCCCCCAGGACGAGCTCAATGACCTGCGGATGTCCGACAAGGCGGTGCCGCTCTACAACCAGGTGAAGGCATTCATCCGCGAGGTGGTCGAGCCGGCCGCCGAGGAATTCCACCGCCTGGGCGAAGGACGCCCGAACGTCTGGGACTACGCGCCCGGCCAGCTGGAAGTGCTGGAAGCCGCCAAGGACAAGGCCAAGGCCCAGGGTCTGTGGAACTTCTTCCTGCCCAACGCCGAGACCGGCGAGGGCCTGTCGAACCTCGATTACGCCTACATCGCCGTCGAGCTGGGCAAGAACCGGCTGGCGTCCGAGATCATGAACTGCGCCGCGCCCGACACCGGCAACATGGAGGTCCTGGAGCGCGTCGGCACGCCGGAGCAGAAGGAGCAGTGGCTGAAGCCCCTGCTGGAGGGGAAGATCCGCTCGGCCTACTGCATGACCGAGCTGAACACCGCCAGCTCCGACGCCAAGAACATCGACACCCGCGCCGTTCGCGTGGGCGACGAGTACATCCTCACCGGCGAGAAGCACTACATCTCCGGCGCCGGCGACCCGCGCTGCAAGATCATGATCACCATGGTCAAGACCGGCGGCGAGAACGACCCGCCGCACCTGCAGCAGTCGCAGATCCTGGTGCCGCTGCCCTGCGAGGGCGTCGAGATCGTCGGCGGCCAGCAGGTGTTCGGCGACTACGACGCCCCGCACGGCCACATGCACATCCGCTTCAACAACGCGCGCGTGCCGGCCTCCAACATGCTGCTGGGCGAGGGCCGCGGCTTCGAGATCAGCCAGCTGCGCCTGGGCCCCGGCCGCATCCACCACTGCATGCGCGCCATCGGCTCGGCCGAGAAGGCGCTGGACCTGATGGTCACCCGCGGCATGAGCCGCGTGGCGTTCGGCAAGCCGATCATCCAGCTCGGCGGCAACCTCGAGATCGTCAGCCGCGCACGCATCGAGATCGAGGCCATGCGCCTGATGGTGCTGAAGGCCGCCAAGGCCATGGACGTGCTGGGCAACCGCGAGGCCCGGGTGTGGATCCACATGGTCAAGGCCATGGTCCCCGAGCGGGTCTGCAAGATCATCGACCAGGCGATCCAGATGCACGGGGCGCTGGGCGTGTCGCAGCACACGCCGCTGGCCCGGATGTACGCCAACACCCGCACCCTGCGGATCGCCGACGGCCCGGACGAGGTCCACCACATGGTGGTCGGCCGCAACGAGCTGCAGCAGTTCCGCGAAGGACCGCACGACAGCTCCATGTCGGCGGTGTTCCGCAACTGACGACGCGTCCCGCGCCTGCCGTCGCAGAACGGCGGTAGGCGCGGCCCTGCGGCTGTGCTGTTATCGCTCCCATAAGTGAGTTGGGAGGGATGTCGCATGAGCCCGGCCGCCGCCGCCGCCGACCAGGCGAGCGTGCTTCGGAAGGTCACCTTCCGGCTCCTGCCGTTCATCGGCCTGCTCTATTTCGTGGCCTACCTCGACCGGGTGAACGTCGGCTACGCAGCGCTCACCATGAACGCCGACATCGGCCTGTCCGCCGCGGCCTATGGCGCGGGCGCCGGCATCTTCTTCATCGGCTACTTCTTCTTCGAGGTGCCCTCGAACCTGATCATGGAGAAGGTCGGCGCCCGGCGCTGGATCGCCCGGATCATGGTCAGCTGGGGCGTCCTGTCGTCCGGCATGGCCTTCATCGACGGCCCCGTCTCCTTCTACGTCGTCCGCTTCCTGCTGGGGGTCGCCGAGGCGGGCTTCTTCCCGGGCATGATCCTCTATCTCACCTACTGGTTCCCCTGGGCCGAGCGGGGACGGATCATCGCCGCCTTCATGCTGGCCATCCCGATCTCCAGCGTCATCGGCGCGCCCATCTCCACGGCTCTCCTGGACGTCTCGGTATTCGGCCTGGCGGGCTGGCGGACCATGTTCCTGCTGGAGGGCCTGCCGGCGGTCATCCTGGGCGTGGTGGTGTGGATGTGGCTCACCGACCGGCCGGCCCTGGCGCACTGGCTGACCCCCGAGGAGAAGGCGACGCTGCAGGCCGCCCTGGACCGCGACCACCTGCCGTCCGACGACCACGTGCACGCGCTGAAGGGGGCGGTCGCGAGCCCCAAGGTCTGGCGCTTCGCCCTGGTCTACTTCGGCCTCGTCACCGGCAACTACGGCCTGGGCTTCTGGATGCCGCAGATCGTCAAGGGCTTCGGCGGCCTGACCAACGCCCAGACCGGCTTCCTCACCGCCGGGCCCTACCTGGTCGCCGCGGTGGCCATGGTGCTCTGGGGCCGCCACGCCGACCGCACGGGCGAGCGGCTCTGGCACTTCGTCCTGCCCGCGGTGCTGGCCTCCTCCGGCTTCCTGCTGGCCGCCCAGGGCGGGAGCCCGGCGCTGCAGTTCGCGGGGCTGGCGCTCGGCGCGATCGGGGTGAACTGCGCCGCGCCGGCCTTCTGGGCCCTGCCGACCCGCTTCCTGCGCGCCACGGCGGCGGCGGGGGGCATCGCCCTGATCAATTCGGTGGGCAATCTCGCCGGCTACCTGGGCCCTTCGATCATGGGCTTCCTGAAGGAGCGCACGGGGGCCTACGGCGCGGGCCTGCTGGCGCTCTCGGCAGCCCTGCTGGTCGCCGCGGCGCTCGCGCCCGACTGGGGCGCCCGCCGGCGCCGAAGCTTGGCCCTGGACGCCGACCCGGTGTAAGCCAGGGCCGTCCCATGACGGCCACCAGCCCCCGCCACCCGCTTCTGAAAGGCGCTCGCCCCCCGAGGCTCGCAGCGCCCGTTCCGCTCCGCGCACGATGCGCCGGAGGTCCGCCGCCCGGGGGAGCCTGTGCCTCCCCCGCGGGGCGGGCTCCACGTCCGGAGGACCCCAAAGATGCCCATCCTCACCGCCGCCTTCGTGGCGGCCATGGCCTTCGCCACCGCCACGCTCTCGGGCGTGTTCGGCATGGCGGGCGGCCTGCTGCTCATGGGGGCGCTCGCCCTCGTCCTGCCGGTTAGCGCCGCCTTCGTCACCCACGGCGTCCTGCAGCTCGTCGCCAACGGCTGGCGCGCCGTGCTCCACCGCCGCCACGTGCGCTGGGACATCGTCGGCTGGTACGCGCTGGCTTCCCTGATCGCGGGGATAGCGGTGGCGCTGGTCGCGCTGGCACCCTCCAAGCCGCTTCTGTTCCTGCTGCTGGGCCTGATCCCGCTCCTGACCTGGCTGCCGCAGCGCTGGATCAACCTGGACGCGGCGAAGCCTGCGCAGGCCTTCCTGTCCGGCCTTGCCGTTACTGGGCTCAACCTCTCGGCCGGCGTCGCCGGGCCGCTGCTCGACATCTTCTTCGTGCGCACCGAGCTCAGCCGCCACGCCATCGTCGCCACCAAGGCCGCCACCCAGGTGTTCGCCCACCTGGCCAAGATCGTGGTCTACGGCGCGCCGCTCGCAGGCGTGGCCGGCTCGGGCGTACCGCCGCTGTGGGTGTTCGCCGTGGCGATCCCGCTGTCGATGCTGGGCACCGCGCTCGGCGGCCGCATCCTCGATCGGATGAGCGACGTGAACTTCAAGCGCTGGACGCGGTGGATCGTCACCGGCGTCGGCGGGCTCTACCTCCTCCAGGCGGCGCAGCTCTTCCTGCGCGGCGGCTGAAGGCAAAAAAACACCCGGGACCGCGAGGTCCCGGGTGGGGAAGTCATAGGGAGGAAACGCCCAGGATGGGCGATCCCTCAGGTATGTGCGCAATCGGGCCGTACAAGGGCGGCGGCCGAAAAATCTTCGAGGTCGGGCGATGAATCTGGAACCCAAGGTGCTGGAAGACCGGTTCGTGCGGCTGGAGCCCCTGACGGAGGCCCACAAGCCGGGGCTTCGGGAGGCTTGCGACGCCGATCCCGACACCTGGAACCGACTCTACCCGTTCAGCATGGCCGGCGAGCACTTCGACCCGGCGTGGGACCGGATGTTCGCGACGCCCGCGCCCGGCTGCCTGAACTTCGCCGTGTTGGCGGAGGGCGGCTGCAGGGGCATGACCTGCTACCTGGGGATCGACGGGGCGAACCAGATCCTGGAGATCGGCGCGACCTACTACCATCCGACGTTGCGCGGTGGCCCCGTCAACCCGGCGGCCAAGCGCCTGCTGCTCGCCCACGCCTTCGCGTCCGGAGCCCGGCGCGTGCAGTTCAAGGTGGACGCGATCAACGCCCGTTCCCGCGCCGCCGTGCTGAAGCTCGGCGCGGTGCAGGAGGGAATCCTCCGACAGGACCGGCTGACCTGGACGGGCCGCATCCGCGACACGGTGATCTTCTCGATCCTCGACAGCGAATGGCCGGCCGTGCGCGCGCGCCTCGACGAGCGGCTCGGCGCCTTCGTCTAGGCAGGTACGGCCGCGCCGATGCGGTGGACGTTCTCCGGCTCGGTGAAGAACACCCGGTCGGCGGCGGCGGCGACCTCCTGGGCGGTGTAGGGCCGGCCGGGCTGGAAGCCCTCGGTCTCGACCATCTTGATCTCGCGGACGCCGCGCGCGGAGACGCCGAGGATCTTGCCGGAGTGCTCGGCGGCGAGGTCGCTGACCATGTAGAGCACGCCCGGGGCCACGTTCTCCGGCAGGCTGAGCGGATCCGGCTCCTTGCCCTGGCGGCCAGGCAGGTCCGAGGTCATCCGGGTGTAGGCGCCCGGCGCCAGGCCCATGACGCGGATGTTGTACTTGCGGCCCTCGATGCTCATCACCCGCACCATCCCGTAGATTCCGGCCTTGGCCGCCCCGTAGTTGGTCTGGCCGAAGTTGCCGTAGAGGCCCGAGGTGGACGAGGTCAGCACCATCGCCCCGCCGCCGTTGTCCTTCATCCACTTCCAGACCGGCAGGGCCGTGCAGTAGGTCCCCTTCAGGTGGACCTTGATGACCGCGTCCCAGTCCGCCTCGGAGGTGTTGGCGAAGCTCCGGTCGCGCAGGATGCCGGCGTTGCAGACCAGGATGTCCGCCCGGCCGAAGCTGTCCAGCGCGGTGGCCAGGATGTTCTCCCCGCCCTGGACGGTGGAGACGTCGTCGCCGTTGGCCACGGCGCGGCCGCCCTCGGCCTGGATCGCGTCCACCACCTTCTGCGCCGCGGAGCGGTCCGCGCCCGTGCCGTCGCGCGCGCCGCCCAGGTCGTTGACCACCACGCTCGCGCCCTCGCGCGCAAACAGCTTCGCATAGGCTTCGCCCAGGCCGTTCCCGGCGCCGGTGATGATCGCCACCTTCCCGTCGAGCAGTCCCATCACGATCTTCCCCTATGGTCTAAGTATGGGAGGATCATCCCGCCGCGCGCGCCGCCCTGGCAAGGGGCGGGGCAAGGGCAAGGCTCAGGGGGCGATGCGCGTGTAGCGCCACTCCTGGGCTTCCAGCTTCCCCTTCACCGTCCCCTCCACGCGCGCGCAGAGGTCCACGCCGCAGCGGCGGTAGATCACCCGCTGGGGGAAGTCGTGGGCAAGGTTCTCGAACACCGCCTCGCCGTCCGGCCCGGGCCTGAGGACGAAGGCGGTCGGCGGCTGGTTTCCCACCAGGGCGGTGAAGGTGGCGCCCGCGGGCTCTGCCGTGATGCGGGTGAACTCGATGGAGGGCTTGCGGCCCGGCCGGTTGGTCTGGGCGGCGCCGGCCATGGCCCCATCCCTCGGCGCCAGCCAGGTCTCGCGGACGACCACGCCGTCCTTCTCGTGGATCCAGGAGCCAGCCATCCAGCCGAGCTTCGCCACGTCGGCCGCAGCGTCGGCCATCAGGACAACGGCGGCGAGCCCGGCGAGGATCATCCGGCGGCTCCCTTCCTTCGGGCGCGGAAGAAGGCCTTGAGCATGGCCGAGCTCTCCTCCGCCAGTACGCCGCCCTCCACCGCGGGCCGCCAGTGGCAGGTGGGCTGGTCGAAGAAGCGCGGGCCGTGGACAATCGCCCCGCCCTTGGGATCCTCGGCGCCGAACACGAGGCGACCGATCCGGGCGTGGCTGATCGCTCCGGCGCACATGGCGCAGGGCTCCAGGGTGACCACCAGGGTGAGGCCGGTCAGCCGGTAGTTGCCGAGCTTCTCCGCCGCCCGGCGCAGGGCGACGATCTCGGCGTGGGCGGTGGGATCGTGGCTGCCGATCGGCTGGTTGGCGCCCGTGGCGACCACCTCCCCGGTCGCCGGATCGACGACGACGGCGCCCACCGGCGTCTCGCCGGCGTCGGCTGCCGCTTGCGCGGCTTCGAGCGCGATGCGCATTGTCGCGATGTCATGGTCCACGATCCGCACCGAACCCACGGCCAGCCCGCCGGTCAAGCCCGCACGCCCGCTTCGAAGGCCGGCGGCGAACGCATCGCCAAGGCGTTGGCCCGCGCCGGCGTCGGCTCGCGCCGGGACGTGGAGCGGCTGATCGCCGAGGGCCGCATCGCCCTGAACGGCCAGGTCCTGACCTCGCCGGCCGTCAAGGTGGAGCCGGGCGACATACTCACGCTCGACGGGGCGGTGGTCGGCGAGGCCGAGCCGACCCGCTTGTTCCGCTACCACAAGCCCGTGGGGCTGCTGACCAGCCACAAGGACCCGCAGGGGCGGCCGACGGTGTTCGGGGCGCTGCCGGAGGGCCTGCCGCGGCTGATCTCGGTGGGCCGGCTGGACATCAACTCCGAAGGGCTGCTGCTGCTGACCAACGACGGCGAGCTGGCCCGCGCGCTCGAGCTGCCGCAGGCCGGCGTCCTGCGCCGCTACCGCGCCCGGGCGCACGGCCGCATCACCCAGGAGCGGCTGGACAAGCTGAAGGACGGCATCACCGTCGAGGGCGTCCGCTACGGCTCCATCGACGCGAAGCTCGACAAGGCCAAGGAAGGGCCGCAGGGCGCCAACCTCTGGATCACCGTCACCCTCTCGGAAGGCAAGAACCGCGAGGTCCGCCGGGTGCTGGAGGCGCTGGGGCTGAAGGTGAACCGGCTGATCCGGCTGGCCTACGGCCCGTTCGTCCTGGGGACCCTGGCGCTGGGTGAGATCGAGGAGGTGGGCCCTCGGGTGATCCGCGAGCAGCTCGCCGAGCACATCGCCCCCGAGAACATGCCCAAGGGCGACCGTCCGCAGTTCCAGAAGGCCGCCACGCCGACGCCCAGCCGACGCGGCAAGCCGCCGCCGGAAGGAACGCTGATCGAGCGCGGGCCGCGCCGGCTGGACGAGCCGCGCGCCCGCCCGGCCGGACCGCGCGGCGGCCGCCCGGCGTCCAAGGGCGAGCGTCCCGCCGGCCCCGGTCGCCCCGCCGCGCCCAAGCGCGCCCGCCCGGTCGGCGAGGGCGAGGGGCCGAAGAAGAAGGTCTTCAAGGCCGGTTGGGCCAAGCCGAAGCCCAAGGCCTCCCACTCGCCGAAGAAGCCCGGCGGCCCGAAGCGGCGCGGCTAGGTCCCCATGCGCATCGTTTCCGGAGAGTTCCGCGGCAAGACGCTGGTCGCGCCCGCCGGCCAGGCGACGCGGCCGACATCGGACCGCGCCCGCCAGGCGATCTTCAACATCCTGGAGCACGCTCCCTGGTCGAAGGGGGTGCGCGACGCCCGGGTCATCGACCTGTTCGCCGGCTCGGGCGCGCTGGGCTTCGAGGCCCTGTCGCGCGGCGCCGCCTTCTGCCTGTTCGTGGAGACCGACGAGACGGCGCGCGGAGCGATCCGCGAGAACGTCGATGGCATGGGCCTGTTCGGGCGGACGCGCGTGCACCGGCGCGACGCCACCAACCTCGGCCAGCGGCCGGGCGCCGACGGACCGGCCTTCGACCTCGCTTTCCTCGACCCGCCCTATGCGAAGGGCCTGGGCGAGACGGCCCTTGCGAAACTCGCCGAAGGCGGCTGGCTGGCCCCGGAGGCCACGGTGGTGTTCGAGCGCGGCGCCTCCGAGCCGCCGTTCAGCGTCGACGGCTTCGAGGAGCTCGACGCGCGCGACTACGGCGCCGCGCGCGTCGTCTTCCTGCGGTTCACCAGGTGATGTGCACGCTCTCGGCCGACCGCTCGTGGGGGCCGTGGTAGACCGCCTCGACGTTGTTGCCGTCGGGATCGAAGGCGAAGGCGGCGTAGTAGCCGGGATGGTAGTCCCGTTCGCCCGGTCCGCCGTTGTCGCGTCCGCCGTTGGCGAGGCAGGCGGCGTGGAACCGCTCCACGGCCGCGCGGTCCTTCGCCTGGAAGGCGAAGTGGACGTGGCTCGGCTGCTCGCCGACGTCGACCCAGAGCTCGTCGCAGAAGAAGTAGTCGTCTCCTTCGGTGATCGGCAGGCCGAGGGCTTCGAGCGCGGCCCTGTAGAAGCGCTTCGAGGCTTCTAGGTCCCGGGTGCGCAGGTGCAGGTGGTCGATCAGGCGACCGCGGTGGGTTTCCATGGGGGCCTCCTGTTGCGGGCGGCTAGCGCCGGCCGAACAGGCGCTCGATGTCGGCCAGCTTCAGCTCAACATAGGTGGGGCGGCCGTGGTTGCACTGGCCCGAGTGGGGCGTGGCCTCCATCTGGCGCAGAAGGGCGTTCATCTCCGGCGCGGTGAGCCGGCGGCCCGCGCGGACGCTTCCGTGGCACGCCATGGTCCCGCAGACCTCATCCAGCCGCTCCTTGAGCGCCAGGGCCTGGCCGTTCTCGGCGAGGTCGTCGGCGATGTCGCGGACCAGGCCATGCACGTCCGTCTCGCCCAGCAGGGCCGGCGTTTCGCGCACCAGGACCGCGCCCGGCCCGAACGGCTCCACGACAAGGCCGAGCGCGGCCAGTTCATCGGCGCGGGCCGTGACCCGCTCGGCCTCGGCCGGGTCCAGCTCCACCACCTCGGGCAGCAGCAGGGCCTGGCGGGCGACGCCGCCCTCAGCCATCTCGACCTTCATGCGCTCGTAGACCAGCCGCTCGTGGGCGGCGTGCTGGTCGACGATGACCACGCCGTCGCGCGTCTGGGCGACGATGTAGGTCTCATGCACCTGCGCCCGGGCCGCGCCCAGGGGATAGTCCACCGGATCGAACACCGGAGCCGCCGTCGGCGGCTCGGCGAGACCGGGGCCGGGCTCCGGCGCCCACGGGGAGTCCCATTGGGGCTCGGCGCGGGCGGAGATCTCCGAAAGCCCCGGGATGGCCTGGACGGCTGCGGCGAGCGGGGACGGGGTCCAGCCGCCCTGGCGCCAGGCCGAGAAGCCGCCGGGCGGCTGCGGCGGCGCCTCCTGCGGCCGGAAGCCGCCCAGGGCGGCCATGGAGACGGTGGTGGAGGCCCGGTGCCCGGCGGCGGCCAGGGCGTGGCGCAGGCCGCCGACGATCAGGCCGCGCACCAGGCCCGGATCGCGGAACCGCACCTCGGCCTTGGCCGGGTGGACGTTAACGTCCACGTAGTGCGGGTCGAGCTCGACGTAGAGGGCGGCCAGCGGGTGGCGGTCGCGGGCCAGGAAGTCGGCGTAGGCCGCGCGCAGGGCGCCCTGCAGCAGCCGGTCGCGCACCGGGCGGCCGTTGACGAACAGGTACTGGTGGGCGGCGTTGCCCCGGTTGTAGGTGGGCAGGCCCGCGAAGCCGGTCAGCCGCACGCCCTCGCGCTCATGGTCGATCCCGAGCGCATTGTCCGAGAAGTCCCGGCCCATGATGGCCGAGAGGCGCGCCAGTCGCCCGTCGGGCCCCCTGGTCTCCGCCGGCAGGCGCAGGGTGCGGCGGCCGTCGAGGTCGAGGGCGAAGCTCACCGCCTCGTGCGCCATGGCCTGGCGCTTCAGTTCCTCGGTGATGGCCAGGGCCTCGGACCGCTCCGACTTCATGAACTTCAGCCGGGCCGGCGTGGCGTAGAACAGGTCGCGCACCTCCACCCGGGCGCCGTGCGGGCCGGGGAAGGCGGCGGGGGACACCGCGCCCACCGCGCCGCCCTCGACGAAGATGGCGTGGGCGTCGGCCAGGCCCTTCGCGCGGCTGGTGATCGACAGCCGCGCCACCGAGCCGATGGAGGGCAGGGCCTCGCCGCGGAAGCCCAGCGTCAGGATCTTCAGCAGGTCGTAGTCGCCGTCCTCGCCGGGCGCGAGCTTGGAGGTGGCGTGCCGCTCCACCGCCAGCGGCAGCTCCTCGGGCGGCAGGCCATTGCCGTCGTCGGCGACCAGGATGCGGGTCAGCCCGCCGCCGTCGGCCTGCACCTCGATGCGGCTCGATCCGGCGTCCAGCGCGTTCTCCACCAGCTCCTTGACCGCGCTCGCAGGCCGCTCCACCACCTCGCCGGCGGCGATGCGGTTGATGAGGTCTGGCGGCAGGCGGCGGATCGGCATGGCAAGGCTTTCGCGGACCCCGCAATATAGGACGATTCCGCCGGGGCTGGGGCGCGTCGAAGGGAAACACCCATGCGGGCCTTGAAGCTGGCTGTCCTCGCCCTCGCCCTGGCGGCGGGCCCCGTCCAGGCGCAGACACCGGCGCCCGCCCCGCCGCTGGTCGATCCCGATGCGACCTTGGTGGAGGAACTGGTGGTCACCGGCCGCCTGCCGGGCCCGGCCTGGTGGACCGTCTCCGACGCCGACACCACAGTCTATGTGCTGGGCGTGCCGAGCCTGGCGCCCAAGCGGATGCCGTGGGACCGGGCGATCTTCGAAAAGCGGCTCTCGGGCGCAAACGCCGTGATCCTGCCCTTCACCAACATCCGCGCGAAGACCTCGGGGATCCTGGGGGCGGGCTTCAACCTGCTGCGCCTGCGCTCCGGCGGGCCCTTCGAGGCCCGGCTTGACCCGGCGACCCGCGCGCGGTTCGTGGCCGTGCGCAGCCGGCTGGGCCACGACGCGCGCCACTATCCGACCGGCAATGCGCTGGCCGCGGGCGTGCAGCTCGCCGCCGACTACCGGGAGCGCTCGGAGCTGACCACTACGGACCCGGCCAAGCTGGTCGAACTGCTCGCCCGGCGCGCCGGCGTGCCGGTGGTGGAGAAGACCTACGACATCGGGCCGCTACTGGGGGCGATCATCCGCACGCCGCCGGAGGCAGGCCGAGTCTGCTTCGACGAGGTACTGGCCCAGGCGGAGGCCGGACCGGGCGTTACGCTCGCCGCCGCCCGGGCCTGGGCGGTGGGCGACGTGCCTGGGGCGCTGGAGAACGAGCGCACCTACGAGCGCTGCCTGGTGGCGGTGCCCGGCGGGCGGCAGTTCGACGAGCGGATGAAGGCCGACACCGCGGCGGCCATCGCCTCGGCCCTGAAGGCGCCGGGACACGCCATCGCCCTCGTGCCGCTGCGCCCGCTGCTGGCCGAGCGGGGTGTGCTGGACCGCCTGCGCGGCCAGGGGCTGAAGGTCACCACCCCCGGGGAGGTGGTGCAGGAGTGAGATCCTTCCCCCTTGCGGGAGACGGAAACGTCAGCCGATCAAAGCCCCGGCAGCTTGAACCGGCGCGAGCCGGCGCGTTCGATGACCACGGTCTTGCCGCCGGTGAGCGACTTCACGCGCTCTTCCTCGGACTGGGCGTCGACGGGGGTAGGGGTGTTGTCCACCGCCGCTCCGGCCGGCTGCTCGGTCTTGTCCGAGCGCCAGAACATCACCCGGTCGGCGAAGCTCTTGTCCTTGTGGGCCACGTCGCCGAACTCGTCGTCGACCACGTAGCGGATAAGCGGATCGGCCTTCTCGGCGCCGGCCTTGGCGACCAGCAGCTTCTCGCCGTCGGAGCGGATCTGGGCCTCGCGCTGGCCAAGCAGGGCGGTGCGCGCGGCGCTTTCCGGCTGCAGCTCCTGCGGGCGGGGCTCGCCGGGCGCCGGCGGGCGCAGGGCGTAGTCGGGCGGCACCACCAGCGGCGCCTTGGTCACCACGCGGAACTCGTCGGGGGTCACCTTGGCCATGCCCAGCGCCTTGGAGGTCGACTGGCACCCGGCGAGGCCGGCCGCCGCGAGGATGGCGGTGGCCACGATCACTCGGTTGACGCTCATGAAATCAGAAGCTCCTCAGGGCCGCCCCCGGCCGAACAGGGTGGATACCGCAAGACACCGTTCGGCGCCAACGCGCTTTCAGGCCGCATCCTCGGTCGGGTTGGCGGACGTTCCCCGCTTTTCGCCCCGGATCATGTCGATAAGAAGGAGGGCGATGCCGATGTTGATGGCCGCGTCGGCGACGTTGAACACCCAGGGGAAGTAGAGCGCCGAGACGTCGATGAAGTCCGCCACCGCCCCGAACCGGATGCGGTCGATGACGTTGCCGATCGCCCCGCCCATGATCAGGCCCAGCGCATACGCGAGGATCGGCCGCCCGGCCTTGCGCACCCAGAGCGCCAGCACGACCGAGACGCCGATGGCGAAGGCCGCCAGCGCCCAGCGGGTGAGGTCCTGGTCGGCGCGCAGGAGGCCGAAGCTGACGCCCTGGTTCCAGACCATGGTCAGGCTCAGCGGCCCGGCCACGGGCACGCTGCCCCGCGCCGGCAGCTCGAAGACGTAGAGGATCCAGTACTTCGAGAGCTGGTCCAAGAGGACGCTGACCGCCGCGATGGCGTAGGCGGTCCAGCCGAGCTTGGTCACCTTCATGCGTCCACCTTGCCGTGCGCCTCGTCCCAGGCCGCGACCGCGTCGTCGCAGCGCACGCAGAGGTACTTCGGCGCCGACACTTCCGGAAGCACGCGCCAGCAGCGGGCGCACTTCTGGCCCGGCGCGCGCTCCACGAGAGCGGCGACCGCGGGATCCTCCGCATGGCGTTCCGCCCCGGCCGGCGGCGGCTCGTGGACGATCCGCGTGTCGCTGGTGACAAAGACCTCGGAGAACATCTGCTCGGGCGACAGCCCGTCGACGCGGACGTCCGCGCCCCCCGCCTCGCCGTGCTTCGCCGGGTCGTAGTAGAGCACCGCCCGGGCCTCGAGGTTGGCGCCGATCTCCTTGGCGACGCGGGCCTGCTCCAGCTTGGCGTTGACCATGGCCTTGGTCTTGAGGAGCGCGCCCCAGCGGATGGCCTCGGCCTCGTTCTTCCATTCCGCAGGCGTCTCGGGGATCACCCGCAGGGCGTTGGAATGGCCGTTCGGGAACCGGGTCGCCCAGGCCTCTTCCATGGTGAAGGGGATCAGCGGCGCGAGCCACGCCGTCAGCCGCTCGAAGGCCGCGTCCATCACCGTGCGAGCCGCGCGGCGGCGGAGCGCGTCGGGGCGGTCGCAGTAGAGGCTGTCGCGTCGGATATCGAAGAAGATGGCCGACAGGTCGTTCTGGCAGAAGTCGAGCAGCGGCCGGATCACGTCCTGGAAGACGTAGCCCTCGTAGGCCGCGCGTACCTGGCCATCCAGCTCATGCAGCCGGTGCAGGACGAACCGCTCGAGCGAGGGCATGTCGGCGTAGTCCACCGCCTCGTCGGGCGTGTAGTCCGACAGCGCGCCCAGCATGTAGCGGAGGGTGTTGCGGAGCTTGCGGTAGGCGTCGGAGGTGGTCTGCAGGACCGTCTTGCCGATCCGGCTGTCGTCCGAATAGTCGATCATCGCCGCCCACAGGCGGATGATCTCGGCGCCCGACTCGCGGATCACCTGCTCGGGATCGACGACGTTGCCCTTCGACTTGGACATCTTCTCGCCGGCCTCGTCCATGGTGAAGCCGTGGGTGAGGATGGCGTCGTAGGGCGCGCGGCCACGCGTGCCGGAACTCTCCAGTAGCGACGACTGGAACCAGCCGCGGTGCTGGTCGGAGCCTTCCAGATAGAGGTCCGCCGGCCACCTGGTGTGGGCCCGGCCCTCCAGGGTGAAGGCGTGGGTCGAGCCGGAATCGAACCAGACGTCGAGGATGTCCTCGACCTTCTCGTAGCGCTCGGCGTCGTGGTTGCCCAGGAAGTCGGACGCCGGGCGGTTGAACCAGGCGTCGGCGCCCTCGGCGCGGATGGCGTCCACGATGCGGCGGTCGACGTCGGGGTCGTGCAGCGGCTGGCCGGTGTCCTTGTCCACGAACATGGCGAGCGGCGCGCCCCAGGCCCGCTGGCGGCTGATCAGCCAGTCCGGCCGGCTCTCCACCATGGCGCGGATGCGGTTCTTGCCCTGGGCCGGATAGAAGGCGGTGGCCTCGATGGATTCCAGCGCCGCCTCGCGCAGGGTGCGGCCGCCGAGTTCCTTGGTCTGCACCGGCTCGTCCATGCGGATGAACCATTGCGGGGTGTTGCGGAAGATCACCGGCGCCTTCGAGCGCCAGGAGTGCGGGTAGGAGTGCTCGAGCCGGCCGCGGGCCAGCAGGCGGCCGGCCTCGATCAGCTTGGAGATCACCGCGTCGTTGGCCGGGCCGAACTTGCCCGCCTTCTTGCCCTCGGTCTCCAGCACCTTGAGGCCGCCGAACAGGGCCACGTGCGGATAGTAGGCGCCGTCCGGATCGACGGTCTCGGGGATCTCGCGGTGGCCGTGGGCCAGCCAGACCAGGTAGTCGTCGGCGCCGTGGCCGGGCGCGGTGTGCACGAAGCCGGCGCCGGCGTCGTCGGTGACGTGGTCGCCCGCCAGCATGGGCACCTGGAAGCCGTAGTGGCCGTCCAGCGCCGCCAGCGGATGTTCCAGCACCATGCCCTGGCAGTCCACGGACTCGACCTTGCGGTACGCGGCGACCTTGGCCGCCTTCATCACCTCGTCGGCCAGCTTCTCGGCCAGGATCAGCCGGTCGCCCGGCTTGGCCCAGGGCTCGAAGGCCAGGTCCTGCTCCATCGCGTCCACCTGGTAGACGGCGTAGGCGATGTCGGGGTTGTAGCTGACCGCCCGGTTGGCCGGGATGGTCCAGGGCGTGGTCGTCCAGATCACCACGCAGGCGTGGCGGACCGCGTCGGAGCCCTCGACCACCGGGAACTTCACCCAGATCGTGGGCGAGACGTGGTCGTGGTACTCGACCTCGGCGTCGGCGAGCGCCGTGCGCTCCACGGGGCTCCACATCACCGGCTTTGAGCCGCGGTAGAGCTGGCCGGACGCCACGAACTTGTGGAACTCGGCGACGATGGCGGCTTCGGAGCCGTAGTCCATGGTCGCGTAGCGGTTCTCCCAGTCACCCAGGACGCCGAGCCGCTTGAACCCGGCCTTCTGCACCTCGATCCAGTGGGCGGCGTACTCGCGGCAGCGCTGGCGGAACTCGGCCTTGGAGACCTCGTCCTTGCGCCGGCCCTTGGCGCGCAGCTCCTCCTCGATCTTCCACTCGATCGGAAGGCCGTGGCAGTCCCAGCCCGGCACGAAGTCGACGTCGTATCCCAGCAGGAAGCGCGAGCGGACCACGAAGTCCTTCAGCGTCTTCTGCAGGGCATGGCCGATGTGGATCGCGCCGTTGGCGTAGGGCGGGCCGTCGTGCAGCACGAACAGTTCGGCGCCCGCCCGCTGCCGCTCGGCGCGGATGGCGTGGTAGAGCCGGGCCTCGTCCCATTTCGCCAGGATCTGCGGCTCCTTCTGCGGGAGCCCGGCGCGCATGGGGAAGGGCGTCTCGGGAAGGAAGACGGTCTCGCGGTAGTCGCGAGCAGGCTTTTCGGCGTCGTCGGCCATTGAACTCTGTTCCGGCTGGCTCGGGATCAAGGGGTGCGGGAGGTAACCCGGCGCGCGCTGGAGATCGTCCGGCGGCGTCACGCCGGGCGGTTAATTCGCACGCTCGTCCGAACCTGGGTCATCGGCGGCAGGCTCTAACAGAGTAGGGCGGCGGATAGAAGCCGGTGATCTCGCCCGTTCCGCGCCGAAGTCGACGGATCGGGCCGGGGGGCGTGCGGATCGGAGGGGAGACGCTCAGTCGAAGTCCGGGATCAGCAGGTCGCGGGCGGCCCGGGCGTCCCTCATGACCTGGGCGGTCATCTCCTCGAGGCCGGCGAACTTCTCCTCGGGGCGGAGGAAGGCGATCAGGTCGGTCTCGATGACCTGGTCGTAGAGGTCCTCGTCGAAGTCGAAGAGCCAGACCTCCAGCAGGGGCGCGGTGATGCCGTCGACGGTGGGGTTCACGCCGATGTTGGCCACGCCCGGGACGCGCCGGCCGTCCTGCAGCCGTGTGCGGGTGGCGTAGACGCCGAACCTCGGCGTCACATAGTCGGCGAGCGGCACGTTGGCGGTGGGGAAGCCCAACTTGCGGCCGAGCTGGCGGCCGCGCTGCACAACACCCTCGATGGCGAAGGGCCGGCCGAGGATCTCCGCGGCCTCCTCGGGGCGGCCCTGGCGCAGGGCCTCGCGCACCGCGGTGGACGAGAACTTGTCGCCGCTCCCGCCGGCCACCGGCTCGGCCACCGAGACGCCGAAGCCGAGCTCCTCGCCGTACTGGCGCATGGTCTGGGGCGTGCCGGTGCGGCCCTTGCCGAAGGAGTTGTCGAAGCCCACCGCCACGTGCCGGGCGCCCAGGCCCTCGTGCAGCACCTTCGTCGCGAACTCGCGGTCGGTCATGTTGGCGAGCTCCGCGTCCCAGGGCAGGACGTAGACGGTGTCCACCCCCAGGGCCTCCAGGGCTCGGGCCAGCTGGTCGAAGCGCATCAGCCGGAAGGCCGGCTCGTCGGGCCGGAAATAGGTCCGGGGGTGCGGGTCGAAGGTGATGACCCCCAGCGGGGCCCCCAGGTCGCCCGCCGCCCGGGCCGCCAGGGCGATGACCTTCTGGTGGCCACGATGGACGCCGTCGAAGCTGCCCATGGCCACCGCCGCCCCGCGGTCGGCGGCGGGCAGGTCCTTCCAGCCGCGGATGACCCGGACGCGGCTCATGCGGACCGGCGGGCGACCATGACCACGGCCTCGCCGTCGATCACCGTCTTGCCGTTCACCTGGCAAACCGTCTCCAGCGTGGCGTGGCCGCGCTTCTCGTCCAGCGCCTTCACGGTCACCCGGGCGGTGACCGGGTCGCCAATCTTTACCGGCCGGCGGAAGCGCAGGGACTGCGACAGGTAGATGGCTCCCGGCCCCGGCAGCTTCGTCCCGAGGACGGCGGAGATATAGGCGGCGCCCAGCATGCCGTGGGCGATCCGACCGCCGAAGGTGGTGGTCTTCGCATAGGCCTCGTCCAGGTGCACGGGGTTGGTGTCGTGACTCACCTCGGCGAAGGCCTCGATGTCGGCAGCGCCCACCACATGGGTCAGCTCCGCGGTCTGGCCTACGGTCAGCTCGTCGAAATAGAAACCCTGCACGCCCGCCGCTCCCCTTCTTCCGATCCTTACCTAGGAACGCCGCGCCTCACCAGACCAGGTCGGCCATGGCCCAGGTGGCGGTGAGGCCCTCGATGGACAGCAGGTGCTCCACGACCTTCGGCTGGAGCCTGCCGTCGCGCACCGTCTCCTCGCCGTGGATGCCGTTGGCGATGAAGGCCGCGTCCAGCTTCTGCGCATTGGCCCCGCGGATGTCGGTGCCCAGGCCGTCGCCGATGCAGAGCACACGGGACCGGTCCGCCGGACGGCCCAGCCGCTCGGCGGCCTTGGCCAGCGCGAGGTCGTAGATCGCCGGGTGCGGCTTGCCGGCCATCAGCACCCGCCCGTCGAGCGCCTCGTAGAGTTGGGCGAGCGCCCCGCCGCAGTAGATCAGCTTGTCGCCGCGCTGCACGACGATGTCCGGATTGGCGCAGATCATCTCCAGGCCCCGTTCGATCGCCCGGCAGAAGTCCTCACGGTAATCCTCCGGGACGTCGTTCTCGTCGTCGAACGGCCCGGTGCAGGAGATGAAGGCCGCCTCGTCCAGGGCCGCCTCCCGAAGACCCAGGCCCTCGTACAGCGGCCAGTCGCGGTCGGGGCCGATCTTCCAGGTCGGGCCCGGAGCGCGCTCGGCCAGCAGCACGCGGGTCGCGTCGCCGGAGGTGACCACCTCGGCGAAGGCCTTCCGGGGCACGCCGAAGCCCATCAGCTGCTCGATCACCGGAGGATGGGGGCGCGGCGCGTTGGAGATCAGCACGACCGGCCCGCGCCCGGCGTTGAACCGCGTCAGCGCCTCGCAGGCGGCCGGGAAGGCCTCGCGGCCGTTGTGGATCACGCCCCAGATGTCGCAGAGCACCACGTCGTAGCGGTCGGAGATCTCGGCGAGGCCGGAGGCGAAGGCGGGCTGGGCGGCGGCGGTCATGGCCGGGCGGGGCTAGCCCAAGACGGCGGCGGCGCAAAGCCCGAAGACGCGGCGGCGCGTCAGTACCGCCCGCCCACGACGCGGCGCGCCAGCGGGTGGGCGAGCGGCGGGCGCAGTGCGGGCGCCGGCGGCGTGGCCTCGGCGAGGACCGAGTCCCGGATGGCGCGGGGCTCCCCGAACAGGTGGCCCTGGCCGTAGGCGATGTCGAGTTCCAGGATGTCGACCACCTGTCGCTCGCTCTCCACCTTCTCGGCGATGATCTCGACGCCGTAGCGGCGGTTGAGCGCCGCGAAGTCCTCCGCGGCGAGGTCGGGCAGGCTGCGCAGCACCAGCCGGCCGTCCACCTCGGTGAGTTCGTCCAGAAGCATCTCGGCGCCGACCTTGATGAACTTCACGTCGGCCCGCGCCAGGTCCTGCAGATCGAGGTCGAGGTTGGTCACCTTGTCGAGGCTGAAACGGAAACCGAGCTCGGCCAGCTTGCTCATGTTGCGGGCCTCGATCGGGCCGCGGGTGTCGAAGGCCCCCTGGCCGATCTCGAAGATCAGGGCGCCAGCGAGGTCGCGGTTGTCCTTCAGGAGGTCGAGGAACTGCGGGAAGAAGCTCTCGTCGGCGAGGCTCGCCATGGAGATGTTGCAGAAGATGCCGATGCGGCGGTCCTTGGCGGCCAGGCGGCGCACGATCTGCACGCAGCGGAACAGCAGCAGGTTGTCGATGGCGGTGACCAGCCCGCCGGGTTCGGCGACGGTCAGGTATTCCGCCGGCATCATCACCCGGCCGGTCTCGTCGCGCAGGCGCGAGAAGCTCTCGTAGAACACGGTCTTGCGCTGCGGCAGACCCACCACCGGCTGCAGGTAGAGGTCCACGCGGTTCTCGGTCAGGGCCTCGCGGACCGTATCCATCAGCAGGCCGGCGGCGCGGTGGTCGGAGTTGTGCCCCAGGCGGGCGGCGAGCGGCGAGGGCCCGGCCGGGGCGGGACGCTCCTCCAGCCGCTGCTGCATCCGCTCCACGAGGCTCTCCAGCAGGTGCACCTCGTCCAGGATCTCGTCGGACTTGTGGGCGTCGGCGGCCGCGGTCTCGGCGACCTCGGCGACGCGGGCGTCCAGCCGCTCGACCTGGTCGATGAGGATCTTGTGGGCCTCGCGGACCGCGTCCATCTCGGCGCGGATGGCGGTGTTCTCGATGATCCGGGCGATGATGCCGTGCAGCGCCATGCACAGGCCGATGGTGGCCACGAAGGCCGAGACGCCCGAGCCCCAGCCCTCGCCGTTCCGCCACAGCGAAAGCGCGACGGTCAGGGAGACGCAGAGATAGGTCGCGCCCAGGAGGGCAGGGGTGAGCCGTCGCATGGTCCCATCCGAATCACCCGCGAGTATCCGACGCCGAATCCGATGAAGTCGAATGGATTAACCGTCGCAGCGGGGCGGGTCCGGCCGCGGGCGGAGTGGCGTTCGGCCGGGACTTATGTGATCAATGTTCAGGTGACCTCCGCGCGCGAGACGGAGGACTTCGGGGACGAATGATGGCCGAGCATTTCGACGTGGTGATCGTGGGCGCGGGCCTGTCGGGCGTGGGCGCCGGCTGGCACCTGCAGAACGAGGCGCCGGACCGTTCCTATGTGATCCTCGAGGGCCGCGAGGCGATCGGCGGCACCTGGGACCTGTTCCGCTATCCCGGTATCCGCTCGGACAGCGACATGTACACCCTGGGCTACGCCTTCAAACCGTGGACAGAGGCCAAGGCCATCGCCGACGGGCCGTCGATCCTGAACTATGTGCGCGAGACCGCCGCCGAGCACGGCATCGACCGCCACATCCGCTTCCGCCACCAGGTGAAGCGCGCCTCATGGTCCACCGAGGATGCGCTGTGGACGGTGGAGGCCGAGAGCGAAGGGCAGGTCCGCCGCTTCACCTGCAGCTTCCTGTTCCTCTGCGGCGGATACTATTCCTACGAGGCGGGCTACACGCCCGAGTTCCCGGGCCGCGGGCGGTTCCGCGGCCGGTTCGTCCATCCGCAGCACTGGCCCTCGGACCTCGACTACGCCGGCAAGCAGGTGGTGGTCATCGGCTCGGGCGCTACGGCGGTGACTCTGGTGCCGGAGATGGCCCGCACCGCCGGCCACGTCACCATGCTGCAACGCTCGCCCACCTATGTGGTCAGCCGCCCGGCCGAGGACCGCATGGCCAACTGGCTGCGCGCGCGCCTGCCCGGCAAGCTCGCCTATGACATCGTCCGCTGGCGCAACGTCCTGTTCGGCATGTACTTCTTCAACATGGCGCGGAAGAAGCCCGCCGCCGTGAAGCAGCGGATCATCGACATGGTCCGCGCCGAGCTCGGGCCCGACTACGACGTCGAGACCCACTTCACCCCGACCTACAACCCCTGGGACCAGCGGCTCTGCCTGGTGCCCGACTCCGACATGTTCCAGGCGATCAAGGCCGGGACCGCCTCGGTGGTGACCGACCACATCGAGACCTTCACGGAGGACGGGATCCGCCTGAAGTCCGGCAAGGCGCTGAAGGCCGACGTCATCGTCAGCGCCACGGGGCTCAATCTGCAGGTCATGAACGGGCTGGAGCTGACCGTCGACGGCCGCAAGGTCGAGCCGGGCAAGACCCTGTCCTACAAGGGCATGATGTACGAGGGCGTGCCGAACCTGGCCTCGGCCTTCGGCTACACCAACGCCTCCTGGACCCTGAAGTGCGACCTGACATGCGAGTACGTCACGCGCCTCCTGAACCACATGAGGAAGACCGGCCTGCGCCAGGCGACGCCGCGCAACACCGACCCCGGCATCGGCACGGCGCCGTGGCTGGACTTCTCCTCGGGCTACGTGACCCGGGCGATGGACAAGTTCCCGAAGCAGGGGACCAGGGCGCCCTGGAAGCTCCACCAGAACTACGCCATGGACCTCATGACCCTGCGCTACGCGAAGCTCGAGGACGGAGTGATGGAGTTCTCCAATCCCGAGCGCCCGGCCCTCCGCCTGGCGGCGGAGTAGCCGAACAGATCAGCGCGTCGGGATCGGGTGCTCGCCGCGGTAGTCGTAGAAGCCGCGGCCGGCCTTGCGGCCGAGCCAGCCGGCCTCGACGTACTTCACCAGCAGCGGGCAGGGGCGGTACTTGGAGTCCGCCAGGCCCTCGTGCAGCACGTTCATGATCGAGAGCACGGTGTCGAGGCCGATGAAGTCGCCCAACTCCAGCGGACCCATGGGATGGTTGGCGCCCAGCTTCATGGCCGTGTCGATGGCCTCCACCGTGCCTACGCCCTCGTAGAGGGTGTAGATCGCCTCGTTGATCATCGGCACCAGGATCCGGTTGACGATGAAGGCGGGGAAGTCCTCGGCGTTGGAGGTGGTCTTGCCCAGCGACTGCGCGAAGGCGACGGCGGTCTCGTAGGTGTCGGGGCCGGTGGCGATTCCGCGGATGATCTCCACGAGCTTCATCAGCGGCACCGGGTTCATGAAGTGCAGGCCGATGAACCGCTCGGGCCGGTCGGTGGCGCTGGCCAGCCGGGTGATCGAGATCGACGAGGTGTTGGAGGCCAGCAGGGTGTCCTTGCCGAGGTGCGGCGAGAGCGCCTTGAAGATGGTCTTCTTGACCTCCTCGTCCTCGGTGGCCGCCTCGATGGCCAGGTCCGCGCCGCCGATGCTCTGCAGCTCCGGGGCGGCCTTGATGCGCTTCAGCGCCGCGTCCATCGCCTCGTGGTCGATGATGCCGCGGGCGACCTGGCGGGTCATGTTCTTCTCGATGGCCGCCAATCCCGCCTTGACCCGGTCCTCGCTGACGTCGTGCAGCAGGACGTCGTAGCCGCCGAGCGCGCAGACGTGGGCGATGCCGGAACCCATCTGGCCCGCGCCGATGACGCCGACCGATCTGATTTGAACCATTGAGCTTTAAGCCTCGCAGGCGGGGCGCATTCCTTCGCACCCGCGGTATGGGGCCGCTATTAACATCGCCTATTGCGGCGCAGACAAGGCCTTTGCTGCGACGCAGCGTAGCCTTCGCCATGGAGTGTGGCGCTCGCGCCCGGCTGGATCTTCCGTGGGTTGCATGGTTGGCGCTTCCGCCAGTCACTAATCGCGCAGGGCGTGTATCGGCGCCGTCTCCCGGCCGCCGCGCTCCCGCGCACGAAAAAGGGCGGCTCCGCGAGGAGCCGCCCTTGTCGTTTCGGCGCGTGCGTCCGCTGCGACTACTTGCCGACCTTGGTCAGCTCGCTCATCAGCTCCGGCACGGCGGCCTTGTAGTCCGCCACCAGGCCGTAGTCGGCGACGGCGAAGATCGGGGCGTCGGGATCCTTGTTGATCGCGACGATCACCTTGGAGTCCTTCATGCCCGCCAGGTGCTGGATGGCCCCGGAGATGCCAACGGCCACGTAGAGCTCGGGGGCGACGACCTTGCCGGTCTGTCCGACCTGGTAGTCGTTCGGCGCATAGCCGGCGTCCACCGCGGCGCGGGAGGCGCCGACCGCCGCGCCGAGCTTGTCGGCGAGCGGCTCGATGACCTTCTGGAACTCTTCCGCCGAGCCCAGGGCGCGGCCGCCGGAGACCACGATCTTGGCGCCGCCCAGCTCGGGACGGGCCGACTTCACGATCTGCTGGTCGACGAACTTGGCCTTGGCCGGCGCGGCCGGAGCCGAGATCGTCTCGACGGTGGCCGAACCGCCTTCCGCCGCCGCCTTGAAGACGGTCGGGCGGACGGTGACGACCTTCTTGGCGTCGGACGACTGCACGGTCTCCAGCGCGTTGCCGGCGTAGATCGGGCGCACGAAGGTGTTGGCGTCGACGATCTCGACGGCGTCGGAGATCTGGGCCACGTCCAGCTTCGCGGCGATGCGCGGGCTGATGTTGCGGCCCTGCGAGGTCGCCGGCGTCAGGATGGCGTCGTAGCCCGCGGCGAGCGGCACGACGAGGGCCTCGAAGGCCTCGGCCAGACCCTGGCCGAGCTCGGCGCTCTCGGCGACCAGCACCTTGCGCACGCCCTGGATCGACGCGGCGGCCTTGGCCACCTCGCCCACGCCCTGGCCGGCCACCAGGATGTCGATGTCGCCCGACAGCTTCTGGGCGGCGGTGACGACCTTGTGGGTGTTGTCGCGCAGGGACGCGTTGTCGTGATCGGCGATGACGAGAACGGCCATTAGAGCACCCCCGCTTCGTTCTTCAGCTTCATGACCAGGTCGGCCGCGGTCTCAACCTTGATGCCGCCGGCGCGCTTCGGCGGCTCGGTGACCTTCACGACCTTCAGGCGCGGCGCGATGTCGGCGCCGACCGAAGCCAACTCCTTCACGTCGAGCGGCTTCTTCTTGGCCTTCATGATGTTGGGCAGCGAGGCATAGCGCGGCTCGTTGAGGCGCAGGTCCGCCGTGACGATGGCGGGCAGGTCGACCTCGAGGGTCTGCAGGCCGCCGTCGACCTCGCGGGTCACCTTGGCCTTGCCGCCGGCCACTTCCACCGCCGAGGCGAAGGTCGCCTGCGGCCAGTCGAGGATGGCGGCGAGCATCTGGCCGGTCGCCGAGTTGTCGCCGTCGATGGCCTGCTTGCCCATGATCACCAGGTCCGGGCTCTCCTCGGCGATGACCGCCTTGAGCACCTTGGCCACGGCCAGCGGCTCGAGGTCCTGGTCGCCGGCGTTCACGAGGATCGCGCGGTCGGCGCCCATGGCGAGCGCCGTGCGCAGCGTCTCCTGCGCCTGGGTCGGGCCCACGGAGACGGCGACCACCTCGGTGGCCACGCCCTTCTCCTTCAGGCGAACCGCCTCTTCGACGCCAATTTCGTCGAAGGGGTTCATCGACATCTTCACGTTGGCGAGATCCACGCCGGACTGGTCCGGCTTCACCCGCGCCTTGACGTTGTAATCAATCACCCGCTTGACGGTGACCAATACCTTCATGGCCTACGCCTCAAAATTTGCATTGCGGAAAAATCGGTCGCAGGGGGCAATAACGGTTCCGGCGCACTTTGCAAACCGCCTCGACTTCGCAGGCGCCGCATTTCCGTCGGAACCCGCCGCTAGCCAGACGCCGCGCCTGCGCTTAGAGAGCCCGCCATGACCCGCACCATCAACCGCCTGAAACTGATCTTCCTGGGAGTCTTCGCCGTCCTGTCGGTCGGCGTGCTCGTCTGGCAGGTCGGCTGGGTGATGCCGATGAAGAAGTGCGAGGAGGCCCACAAGTGGTGGGACCACGGCCAGCGCGTCTGCGCCCAGCCGGTGCTGATCTCCGACATCACCGGCCGCACGATCCAGGACAAGGAGGCCGAGGCCGCCGCCCGCGCCGCCATCGGCCGCCCGCCCGCCCCGGTCCAGAACCCCTAGCGGGTCGCCCCGGACTTCCAGAACACCTCGGACGCGCCGCGGTCGTTGGCGAAGCGCGCCGCCACGAACAGGAAGTCCGACAGCCGGTTCAGGTAGCGCATGGCCGGGCCGCTGACCGGCTCGCCGGCCTCCATCAGCCTGACGGCCTCGCGCTCGGCGCGGCGGCAGACGGTGCGCGCCAGGTGCAGGGCCGCGGCTGCGGGCGTGCCGCCCGGCAGGATGAAGGACTGCAGCGGCGGCAGGACGCCGTTCAGTTCGTCGATCTCCCGCTCCAGCCGCGCGACCTGGGTGTCGAGGATCCGCAGGGTCGCGGCCTCGTCCTCGCGGGGCGGGGTGGAGAGGTCCGCGCCCAGGTCGAAGAGCTCGTTCTGGATGCGCGCCAGCATGGGGTCGAGTTCGGCTGCCTGGGCCGTGTGCAGCCGGGCGAGGCCGATGCAGGCGTTGGTCTCGTCCACCGCGCCGTAGGCCTCGACCCGCGGGCCGGCCTTGCTCACCGGCTCACCCGTGGCCAGGCGGGTGCGGCCGTCGTCGCCGGTGCGGGTGTAGATCCGGTTCAGCGTGACCATTTGTCGCTCAGTGGCTCGCGCGCCACCACACCGCGCCCATCAGGACGGCGATGGCGACGGCCTGCATGACGACCCGCAGGCGCATCAGCTTGTTCGAGTAGGAACGGCCGAAATCCCCGCCGCGGAAGAGGGCGTAGATGCCGAAGGCCAGCACGGTGGCGACGGCGAGCAGCGCCGCCGGGATCAGGTAGTCGAACAGGTCCATCGCCCCAATTTAGGCCGCCGACGCCTGTTCGGCCACCGAGAACGGTGATTTACGGATATCGCTGCAATTGAAGCTTGACTGCGTCCGGATTGATCATGTTCAACGATCCGGATTCGTTGGTTTCGTCGCAAATCAGCCACACTCGAAAGGGATGGTCAGACTCAAAGCTCGTCTTTCGGCCCCAAGGTCGTTCTGGCGGATCAGGTCTCCTGCATTGATTGTAGCGTTCTCCCCGTATCGCGGAACGGGGATACTGAACATGTTCAATCCACTTCCCCGCCAGGACGCGCCGCGGCGGGGCGCCGAGGGACGGCCCCGGCTAGATGGCAGCCGACTTCGCGACGTTCCGGCCCCCCGGAGCCCGCGCCATCACCACTGAGCAGTCAAACGAGCGCCTCCCCCGCGCTCTTCCGAAGGTCATGAGATGAAGCACGTTTCTCCCCTCCAGCCCGCCGCCGAAACGAAGGTGAAGGTGCCCACCCGCCGCGCGCTCGCGAAGCAGCAGACGCGCGCCAAGGTGCTGGCCGCCGCGCGCCGCCTGTTCAGCGAGCAGGGCTATGAAGGCGCCACCATCCGCGACATCGCCGCCGCCGCGGGCATGTCCACGGGCGCAGTGTTCGCCAACTTCACCGACAAGTCCGATCTCTTCCGGGAGATCATGATGGCCGACATGATCGCGCTCAGCGACGCCATGCGCGAGGCCGCCGGCCGCGGCCGCACGGTGGAGGACGCCCTGCTGAAGATGTTCAGCGCCGGCTACGCCTTCTACAAGTCGCAGCTGCCGCTGGCCCGCGCCGCCTTCTGCGTCTCCTGGGCCCCGCAGGACGGCCCGGCGATCCGCAGCGCCGCGCCGGTGCAGGCCCTCCAGGACCTGATCTCCGAACAGCTCGAGGCTGCGGTCGCCCGCGGCGAACTCGGCCAGGAGTCGGAGGTGAAGCTGCGCACCCAGATGCTGTTCGACGCCTATCTGTCGAACTTCCCGCAGGCCATCTTCCAGGGCTGGAGCCTGGATGCGCTCCAGGCGCGCGCGCGCGATCAGATCCGCATCCTGCTGGCGGGCGCACGCCGCGGCTAATCGCGGCCTGGGCCGGGGGGCCATGGATGAAGGCAGATGTCGGACCGCAGCCGGGCGCCTCGGGCGCCCGCGCCAGCCAGCGTGAGGCGACCCGCAACCGCGTTCTGAACGCGGCGCGGGAGCTGTTCGACACCTCCGGCTACCAGGGGACCACGATCCGGGAGATCGCCCGCCACGCGGGCGTCTCCGTCGGCAGCGTGTTCACCACCTTCGCCTCCAAGGGCGAGATCCTCAGCCAGGTCATGCAGGACCGCCTGGAGCCGCTCTACGCCGAGCTCGACCGGGTGGTCCCGCACCTGCGGGGCTCCACCGCCGACCGGCTCCGGTCGATGTTCGCCATCCACTTCGCCTTCGAGGCCCCCCGCGCGCGCCTGTTCCTGGCGCACATCGCGGCCGCCTACGACTGGACCCTGCCGCCCACGGCCCGGCCCTACGGCCATACTCCGCGGCTGCAGGACGTTATCCGCGACTGTCTCGCCAAGGGCGTCGAGGCGGGCGACGTCGACCCTGCCGCCGACCCGCAGGAGATCATCGACCTGCTGATGGCGGCCTATGCCTGGACCTGGCGCCTGGCCATCACCAGGGCGGCCGACGCCCGGGCCATGACCGAGGCCATGGACCGCCAGATCGGACTGATCTGCGAGGGTTTCCGCCCGCGGTAGTCGCGGCTCAGTTGGCGCCCTCCAGCAGGCGCCGCGCGATCACCTGGGCCTGGATCTCGCCGGCCCCCTCGAAGATGTTGAGGATGCGCGCGTCGGCGAGCACGCGGCTCACCGGCTGCTCGATGGCGAACCCCGCCCCCCCGTGGATCTGCACCGCGTTGTCGGCCGCCGCCCAGGCCACCCGCGCGGCGACCAGCTTGGCCATGCCCGCCTCCAGGTCGCAGCGGCGCCCCTGGTCCTTGGCCTCGGCGGCGAACCAGGCGAGGCGGCGCGCGCCGAGGATCTCCGCCGCCATCATCGCCAGCTTGTTGGCCACCCGCGGGAAGGCCGCGAGGGGCTCGCCGAACTGGCGCCTCGCCAATGCATAGTCGAGGGCGAGGTCCAGGGCGTTCTGGGCGACCCCGATCGCCCGGGCGGCGGTCTGGATGCGGGCGCTCTCGAAGGTCGCCATCAGCTGGACGAAGCCCTGCCCCTCATGGCCCCCCAGCAGGTTGGCGTGGGGCACGGCGAAGCCGTCGAAGGCGATCTCGTACTCCTTCATCCCGCGATAGCCGATGACGCCGATCTCGCCGCCGCCCATGCCCGGCGCGGGGAAGGGATCAGCCTCGCTTCCGCGCGGCTTCTCGGCGAGGAACATGGAGAGGCCCCGGTGGTCCTTCGAGGCCGGGTCGGTGCGGACCAGCAGGGTCATCAGGTCGGCGCGGGCGGCGTGGGTGATCCAGGTTTTGGCCCCGGTGACCCGCCAGACCTCGCCATCGCGCACGGCGCGGGTGCGCAGGCTGCCCAGGTCCGAGCCGGCTTCCGGCTCGGTGAACACGGCGGTGGGGATGATCGCGCCCGAGGCGATGCCGGGCAGGAAGCGCGCCTTCTGGTCCTCCGTGCCGTGGGCCAGGATCAGCTCGGCCGCGATCTCGGAGCGGGTGCCCAGCGACCCGGTCCCGATCCAGCCGCGGGACAACGCCTCCGAGACCACGCACATGGCCACCTTGCCGAGTCCGGAACCGCCCCACGCCTCCGGCGCGGTGAGGCCGAAGACGCCGAGGTCGCCCAGTTCCTGCAGCAGCGAGAGCGGGATCAGCTCGTCGCGGAGATGCCAGCCGTGGGCGTGGGGCGCGATCTTCTCGGCGGCGAAGGCGTGGAACTGGTCCCGAACCGCCTCCAGCGTCTCGTCGAGGCCGCTGGCCTCCAGCGAGGGCTGCCCGCGCGCCTGGTCCAGCAGGGCGACGATGCGGGCGCGCACCGCCTGCGACGCGCCGGGCCGCAACCGCTCGATGACGGACTGCAGACGGTCGGCCGCAACGCCCAGGTCGCCGGGCCGGAACATCTCCCCCTGGTTCATCGGCAGGCCGCCCGCGAGCTGACTGAGGTACTCGAAGGCGAGGATCTGGGCCGGCAGGGCGTCGGCCTCGCCGAGCCGGGGGCCCAGCGCCCGGGCCCAGGCGGCCGTCTGGCGCAGCGTCTCGGCGTAGGCGGCGGCCCAGGCCAGGCCGTGGGCGCCGTGCTGTCCGGCGTCGAGGGCGGCGCGGTCCAGGCGGCCGTCGCGACGGACCCGGGCGGCCACGGCGTCGCGCAGCTCGGTGACGAGGGCGTCGGCCTCGCGCGCGGCGAGGTCCAGGAGGTCGGTCAGATCGGGCAGGACGAGGCTCATGGCCCCCTTATAGGCGATGCTTGCCTTGCGTCGCGTCAGGGGGCTTTGCTGCCGGCCTTTCGAGGGAGACGCCATGATCGTCGTCCACCATCTCAACGACTCGCGCTCGCAGCGCGTCCTGTGGCTGCTCGAGGAGCTCGGCGTCGCCTACGAGATCAGGCGCTACGCCCGTGACGCCACGACCCGGCTCGCGCCGCCGGAGCTGAAGGCGGTGCATCCGCTCGGCAAGTCGCCGGTGATCACCGACGGGGAGCGGACGGTCCACGAGTCCGGCGCGATCATCGACTATCTCGTTCGCCGCCACGGCGGCGGGCGTCTGGCGCCGGCGGCCGGGACCGACGCCCACGAGACCTACCTGCAGTGGCTGCACTACGCCGAGGGCTCGGCCATGCTGCCGCTGATGCTGCAGCTCTACGTCGGGCGGCTGGGCGAGGCGGCCGCGCCGCTCCAGCCGCGGATCGACAGCGAGATCGCCAACCACCTGGGCTATGTCGACCAGGCTCTGGCCGGGCGCGACTGGCTGCTCGGGGTCGAGCTCTCGGCCGCGGACATCCAGATGAGCTTCGTGGGCGAGGTCGCCGGCGCCTTCGGCCGGCTGGCGGCGCACCCGAACCTCGCCGCCTGGGTGGGACGCTTCCAGGCGAGACCGGCCTACAAGGCGGCGCTCGAGAAGGGCGGCGCCTACTCCTTCGCCCGAGGCTAGAACCGCCCCTCGTACGGGTCGTCCAGCAGGCCATCGAGGAAGTCGAAGACCGTCGCCTTGGTCAGCCCGTGCGGAATGGCCGAGAAGTGGTCGCAGCCGGGCAGGGACACGCCTTTGCCCAGCGGGAAGATCCGCGCCAGATCCTCGGGGTCGCCGGCGCCCTCATCCCGTTGGCCGGCCACGACCAGCACGGGCATCGGCAGGGCGGCCATGGCGGCCTCGTCGAGCGGCGGGTTCTCGGCCTGCACGAAGGCGGCGAGCGCCCGGCGATCCTCCCCCTGCTCGTCGGCGAACTGGCGGAAACTGCGCAGGAAGGGCTGGGTGATCGTCGCCGGGTCCTCGGCCAGCATGGCGTCGGCCATGATGCTCCCGCGATCCGTGGAAGGCTGCAGCAGCCGCCCGCCGACCCCGCCGAGGATCAGGTTGGAGAACCGGCCCGGCGCGAGGATGGCCGCCTGCAGGGCGGTGCGCGTACCCATGGAGTAGCCGAACAGGTCGCAGCGCTGGACGCCCAGGTGGTCCATCAGCGACAGGACGTCGCCGGCCAGCTTTTCGCGGCCGTAGTCCTGGGGGTCGTAGAGCTTGGCGCTCTCGCCGTGGCCGCGCTGGTCGAGGCCGATCACCCGCATCCGCCGCCGTTCGAAGGCGCCGTACCAGCCGGTCCGGCGCCAACCCTCGCCGCGGTTGGACGCGAAGCCGTGGAGCAGGAGGATGGTCCGCTCCGCCCCGCCGGGCGGCTGGATGTCGTCGTAGGCGAGGGTGACGCCGTCGGGGGTGGTGAAGCTGGCCATGGCCGGGACGGTAGCCTCAGGGCGTCTCGCCGGTCCACTCCCAGTGCCAGGGTTCGAAGGGGTAGTTCACGAAGCCGAAGCGGTGGGCGTTGGCCACCAGCCAGCGGTAGGCCGGCGTCCGGGTCATGTGGAGCCGGTTCGGGTCGGCGGTGGAATCGGGCCCGTAGCCGGGGGCCTGGCCGACGTAGAGGTCCATGGCCAGGCCCGTTCGGTGCGGCGAGCAGCGGGCGCGGACGATGCCGTTGCAGTTGCCGTCCCTGGCGCAGCGGGCGGCGTCGTAGGCCGGGCTGCGGTAGGCGGAGAAGATGGTCAGGTTGCGCTGGTCCCGGGCGATCTCCGGGACCTCCGCCTTGGCGGCGTCGACCATGGCCCGGTAGGCCGCGAAGGCGCCGGGCCTGAGCTCAACGTGCTTGCCGCCGTAGCCTTCGGCGGGGCGGCCGGCCGTCAGCCGCGCCTCCGGGGGCGGGCTGGGGCAGACGCCGCGCGAGGACAGGCGGACGAAGGCCCGCTTCTCCTGCGCCAGGCCCTTCAGGTGCTGGAAGGCCTCGGGGCTCATCACCCCGTTGGGGAAGATCCGCTGGTCGCCCTGCCAGGCGGCGAAGGCGGCGGCGAATCCCGGCGTGTCGGGCGCGCACGGCGTGCGGATCGTGGTCTGGATCAGCGGGACGTAGATCTCCCAGCCGGTCTCGGGCCGGCGGAAGGGCGCCCACTGCAGGGTCTTGAGGCTGCGGGCGTTCTGCTGCGCCGCGCGCTCCCATCCCCGGGCGAGGCCACAGTCGGGCGCGGCCGGCGGCGTCAGCGGCGCGGGGGCGGCGGCCACCGCGGGGCCCGTGCGGCGCGGCGGCGCCTCCGGCTCCTCCCCGGTTACCCGCCACACGAGCAGGACAAGCAGGACCACTGCCGCGGCGAGCGCGCCCAGGAACCGCAGAGCCTCTGAAACCTTGATCCTCACGACGCGTAACAAATGCGCATCGTGAAGCTGAGGTCCAAGATGCCCGTCGCAAAGGTCGCGCTCCTGCTGGGCGCGTCTGCGCTCTTTCTCGCCGCCTGTTCGGAGCCCGCTCCGGGCGGCCGCGAGGCCGCCCTGCCGGCGCCCGACGTCCACCCCGCGCCCCTGACGATCCCGGCGGTCGCGCCTTCCTCCTCGCCCGTGGGCCAGGCCATCGACAAGGCCGAGTGGGGGACGCAGCTCACGCCCGACCAGATGCGCGCCCTTCTGATCCGCACCCAGGTGCTGCTGTCGCGCGCCCACTTCTCGCCCGGCGTCATCGACGGCGCGGACGGCGACAACCTGAAGGACGCGGTGCTGCACTACGAGACCGCCAACGGCCTGCCGGCCGACGGCAAGCTGGACCAGCAGGTATTCGAGCGGCTGGCGGCCGACTCAGGTCCGGTCATGACCGACTATGTGATCACCGAGGCCGACGTGAAGGGGCCGTTCGTCGAGAAAATCCCCACGGACTACAAGGAGATGGCCGCGCTGGACCGGCTGGCCTACACCAGCCCCGCCGAGCTGCTGGCCGAGAAGTTCCACATGGACGAGGCGCTGCTGAAGGCGCTGAACCCCGACGCCGACTTCGGCGTGGCCGGGACGAGGATCCTGGTGGCCGCGCCCGGGCCGGAGACCCTGCCCGCCGCCGTCACCCTGGTGCAGGTGGACAAGGCCAAGCGACAGGTCCGCGCCTACGCCCAGGACGGGCGGCTGATCGCCTCCTATCCGGCGACGATCGGCTCCTCCGACATGCCGACGCCGGCCGGGGAATGGGCGGTCAACGCCGTGGCCCTGGACCCCACCTGGAACTACGACCCCTCGAAGCTGAACTTCGGCGACAAGTCGGCCGGCAAGCTGACCATCAAGCCCGGGCCGAACAATCCCGTGGGCGCGGTCTGGATCGACCTCACGAAGGACACCTACGGGATCCACGGCGCGCCGGAGCCCCGCCTGGTGGGCAAGACCGCCAGCCACGGCTGCGTGCGGCTGACCAACTGGGACGCCCGCCAGCTCGCCTCGGCGGTCTCCAAGGGGACAAAGGTGGTGTTCATGGAAGCGCCGCAGGCGACGGCGCCGGCCAAGACCTAGCTCCGCCAGCGAAGGACGGTCGGCTCCACCGGATTGCGGAACGGCCGGCCCTCCCGGCGGCTCGCGGCCCATTCGCGCTTGAGCTGCTGGTACCACTTGGCCTGGCGGTCGGCGTCCTCGATCCACATCAGGGGCGGGTCGTACTTCAGGCCCTGGTTCTGCAGGTTCACCATCTCGCCGTCCTGGCGCAGGAAGGTCCGCGCGCCGGCCCGGATGAAGGGCCGCAGCAGCAGGAAGGCCGGATGGTCCGACCAGCCGAGCTGGGTGATCTTGGTCGTCGTGGCGTTCACCGGCGTCAGGCACGTCAGCGACAGCACCTGCCGGCGGCCGACGGAGATGTGCTCCCAGCGCAGGCCCGGCAGTCGGAAGGTGATTTCGGTCAGCGGTTGTCCGCCCAGGACGGCGTAGGCGCGGGAGTTCTTCGAGGGCTCGTGGCGGACCATGGCGAAGCCCGCCTCGCGGGGCTCGAAGCGCTTGGCCTTCTCATGCTGGCTGCCCGCCGAGCGCCACCACCACTGCTGGTGCACGTAGGGGCCGTGGGCCGGGTCCATGAGGCCCACCACCGCATGGTCCACGTGGGCGTCGAAGGTCATCCTGTCGACAATCTTCGGCGGCCCGCCGACGACGCCGGGGAACACCGGCGGCGGCTCTGCCGGCTCGGCCCCGGGGTCGGCGCCCATCCAGACGAAGACCAGCCCCTGGCTCTCGGCGACCGGGTAGGACCGCACGCGGATGCGGGAGACATCCATCGCCTGGTCTGCCACCAGCGAGGGGATGGCCGCGCAGGCGCCGTCCTGGCCGAACCTCCAGCCGTGGTAGGGGCACTCCACCGTCTCGGCGCCGGAGGGCTCCGTGCGGAAGCGGCCGGCCGACAGCGGCGCAGCCCGGTGGGGGCAGATGTCGCGCAACGCGAAGAGGCGCCCCGCCCTGGAGCGGCCCAGCAGCACCGGCTCGCCCAGGATTTCGTGGCGGGTGAGGCGGCCCGGCTTCAGCTCCGAGGTGAGCGCGGCGAAGTACCAGATGTCGGTCAGGAACCCCTGGCCGAACCGGCCCCCGGTGCGCGCCGCCTTGGTCTCGCCGTCAGGCATGGACCGTTCCTAGCCGTCCGCACGTCCCGGTGGAAGCCGGGACCTAGGCGAGCTTCAGGAAGGCGGCGGCGTAGGGGGAGAGGCCCAGCGAGCCGGCGCGGAGCTCCGCCTCGCCGCCCAGGGGCAGGACCTCGGCGTTCGCGAACGCGGCGTCGGCGACCACGGCGGGCTGGGCGCCCAGGTTGAAGATGCAGGCCACGGCGTCGTCGCCGAAGCGCCGGACGAAGGCCAGCACGGGCTCCGGCGCGTCGAGGAAGGACAGCTCGCCCAGCCGCATGGCCGCCGAGCTCCGCCGGAAGGCGATCATCGACCGGGCGAAGGTCAGCGCCGAATCCGGATCCTGCTCCTGTTCGGCGACCGTCAGGCCTTCGTGCTCACGGGCGGCCGGCAGCCAGGGCTCCCCGTTGGTGAAGCCGAGGTTTGGGCCGGGGGCCCAGGGCATGGGCGTGCGGCAGCCGTCACGGCCGCTGTCGTAGGGCCAGTAGAGGTCGCCCACAGGATCGCGCAGCTGGTCACGGGGAAGCGTGGCCTGCGGCAGGCCGAGCTCCTCGCCCTGGTAGATCAGGGTCGTGCCCTTCAGGCTGACCAGCAGGGCGAACAGCATCTTCGCGAGTTCAGGCGAGGCGTGTTTGCCTCCGAACCGGCTGACGGTGCGCGGCACGTCATGGTTGGAGAAGCTGATCGTCGGCCAGTGGAAGGGATAGTCGGCCAGGGTGGCGCAGTGCTCGCGCACGAAAGCCGGCGTCAGCTTCCGGGCCAGCAGCATCACGAAGGTGTAGCCGGAGTGCAGGCCCTCGTCCGGTGTGCAGTAGGCGCCGCAGCGGGCCTCCTCCTCCGAGAACTCGCCGAACACGAAGCGCTCGCCACCGTTCCTGCCGTCATGCGCCTCCACCCGACGGCGGATGAGCTCCAGCATCTCGACGTTCTCGGGCAGGTTGGAGTCGTGCAGGTGGCGCTGCAGGTTGCCCGCGTGACCCCAGTGCAGGCCCGTTCGCTCCTCGACCGGCACCGGCGGGTTGTCGGTCAGCGCCGCGTCGTGGAGGTAGGTGCCGGCGACGTCGAGCCGGAAGCCGTCGACGCCCTTCTCCAGCCAGAAGTCGAGCACCGAGAGCGCCGCCTCGCGGGCGGCCTCGTTGCGCCAGTTCAGCTTCGGCTGCTGGCGCAGGAACTTGTGGTGGTAGTGCTGGCGCCGCTTGGGCTGGTAGGCCCAGGCCGGGCCGCCGAACACCGAGAGCCAGTTGTTCGGCGCCGTGCCGTCTTCCTTCGGGGCGGCCCAGACATACCAGTCCGCCTTGGGGCCGTCCCGGCCGCCGGTCAGGCTCTCCAGGAACCAGGGATGCTCGTCCGAGGTATGGCTGAGCACCTCGTCGAGGACGACCTTCAGCCCCCGGGCGTGCGCGGCGTCCAGCAGGCGCCGGAAGTCCTCGGGGCTGCCGTAGTCGGCCTGCACGCCCTGGAAGTCGGCGATGTCGTAGCCCCAGTCGCGGTTCGGCGACGGGTGGATCGGCGACAGCCAGATGCCGTCCACCCCGAGGCTCTCGATGTAGTCCAGGCGGGCCATGACGCCCGCAAGGTCGCCATGGCCGTCGCCGTCGCTGTCGAAGAAGGACCGGACGTAGACGTGGTAGAGGACCGCGCCCTTCCACCACGGCTCGGACACGTCAGGCCTCGGAGGCGTGGCTGATGATCTTGGAGACGATGCCGTAATCGACGGCCTCCTCCGCGCTCAGCCAGTAGTTCCGCTGGGTGTCCTTGATGATCCGCTCGACCGGCTGGCCGGTCTCCTCGGAGATCATCCGGTTCACGCGGTCGCGCATCTTGATGATCTGCTCGGCCTCGATCTGAATGTCCGAGGCCTGGCCGCGCATGCCGCCGGCCGGCTGGTGCAGCAGGAAGCGGGTGTTCGGCAGGCAGAGCCGGTTTTCCTTCTTCGCCCCGAGGAAGATGTGCGCGCCGGCGCTGGCCACCCAGCCCGTGCCGACCACCTTCACCGGCGCTTCGACGAAGCGGATCATGTCGTGGATGGTGTCGCCGCTTTCGACGTGGCCACCCGGCGAGTTGATGATCATCCGGATCGGCTTGTCGCTGTCGGCGGCGAGCGCGGTGAGCTGGGCGGTGACCCGCTCGGCCAGCCGCATGTCGATCTCGCCGAACACGAGCACCGTGCGAGACTTGAACAGCGCGTTCTGGACGGGCCCCGCCGTCATCGGCATGTCGGGCAGCCGGCCCTTGTCCTCGTCGTCGCCGTCTTCGTCGTCAAGCCGGCCGGTCCACTGGTGGCGCATAGATACCTCGTAGGTGCAGGCAGACCGTCGCATTGCGAGATCTGCCATTCGTCTCGCCGCGGGGCAGCGGCTAGTCCCTCGGACTTATTGGTCGACGCGCCTTCGGGCAAGTCGGGCGGGACGGCTTTTCGCTGACGATCGCATAAGCCTTGGGGAAGTCGGAGAGTTGGACGGCTCGACTCGAGCCGTCCGCAAACAACCATCGCGGGCCGTCAGTGCAAAAGAGCTGTGCTACCGGCTGGCCCGGACAGTGGAACTCCTCCCAGGAGGCAGAGCAGTTTGGGGGAACGGGCGTCGCTCTGGAGACAGTGGTCGCCAGAGGCTCGTTCGGGACGCAGGCGGTCACGAGGGCAAGCGTCAGGCTATATGAGAAGGGGCGGGGCATCATTGAGCCGCCGTCGCGATCAGCCGGGCGTAGAACTGCACCGCCTGCTCGAGGTTCTTCAGCGTCAGGTGCTCGTTGGTCCCGTGGATCATGCCGACGTCCTTCAGCGACAGGTCCATGGGCTGGAAGCGGTAGACGTCCTGGGCCACCGGCTGCAGGTAGCGGCTGTCGGTGCCCGCGGTGACCAGGGATGGGGCGACGGGCGCCTTCGTCACCTCGCCCGCCACGGCGGCGACCACCTTCCAGGCGTCGGAACGCATCGAGGAGACCGGCGAGGGCTCGTCCGGCGCCTTCGCCCAGGCCAGCGTCACCGGCAGGTCGCCCACGGCCTCCTTCGCCCGGGCCATGACGGTCGCCGAGGTGTCGCCGGGCGCGATGCGGTAGTTGATCCAGGCGGTGGCGTCCTGCGGCAGGACGTTCTCCTTGGGACTGCCCTTCAGCATGGTCGGCGCGATGGTGGTGTGCAGCAGCGCCGCCCCCGAGGGCGTCGCGCCCACCTGGCCCGCCAGCATGGGCGCGAACAGCCAGTCGTTGGCCACCGCCATCCGGACGGGGAACGCCGCGTCCGGGGCCAGCACCTGCAGCATGTCCGCGCCGGGCCCGCGGAACGCCATCGGGAACGGGCGGTCGGCGATGGCGGTGACGGCGCGGGCGAGCGTCACCACGCCGCCAGCGTCCTTCGGCGGGGCGGAGGAGTGGCCGCCGGGCGCCTTGGCCGTGACCACCAGGGTGCCGTAGCCCTTCTCCGCCGTGCCGATCAGGGCGAGCTTGCCGTTGGTGACCGGGTTGTCGGTGATCACCGCCAGCCCCTCGTCCAGCACGAACTGGGCGCGGATTCCCCGGGACTTGAGCAGGGCGGCGGCGGCGCGGGCCCCCTGTCCGCGCACCTCCTCGTCGTGGCCGCTGACCAGGATCACGGTGCGGCGCGGGCGGAAGCCGCCGGCGGCCAGGGTCTCGACGCCTTCGAAGAGGGTTATCAGGGAGCCCTTGTCGTCGATCGCGCCCCGGCCCCAGACAGCGCCCTCGGCGATGTCGCCGGCGAAGGGGGCGTGCTTCCAGTCCCGCTCCGTGCCCGGCGTCACCGGCACCACGTCCTGGTGGGCCATCAGCACGATGGGCGCCAGCGACGCATCCGTCCCGGCCCAGGTGTAGATCAGGGTGTGGCCGGCTACGACCTCGCGGCGCAGGGCGACGTGGGCGGCGGGATAGGAGGCCTGGAGGAAGGCGTGCAGGCGGTCCCACTCGCCCGGCTGGTCCTGCGCCGGGTCCTGGTGGCTGACGGTCCGGATGCGGATCGCGGCGGCCAGCCGCTGCGCGGCGCCGGCCACGTCTACGGCTACGGGGGCGGCGATCCGCACGGACGAGACGTCGGCGGTGACGGGCGGCCTGTAGGTGAGGGTGCGCACGAGGATCACGCCCACCAGCACGAGAACCAGCGCGAACACGACGAGCGCGATACGGCCCACAAGACGCATGCGATGATCCCTCCCGAGGAAGCGCGACCTTAGGGCTTCCCGCGAGGTTGGGAAGCGGCTGAACCGGGCGTCCGCCCACCCGTTCCGCCGCTGTGCCGTTCCGTCCGCCCAAGCTGAAGCCCGTTTCGCCCGAGATGCTGGCGCTCGCCGGCCTCTGGACGACGCTCGTCGACCTGGCGCTGGCGGGGCTCGCCGTGCTGGTGTTCGTCAACGCCTGGGCGCCGCCGCAGGACCTGCCGTGGAAGCCGTTCAGCCTGAACCGGCCGGTGGGCCTGGCCACCCACACCCAGTTCATGCGCGCCGCCGCCGATCCCGCCCTCTGCCGCGCGGCCCTGGCGGAAGGCCGCGTCACCTTCACGGAGGAGCCGGACCGCGACCTCGGGGAGTGCGCTACGGAGAACACGGTGCGCCTCCGCGACGGGACCGCCGTCCCGCTCTCGCCGGCAGCGCCGGTGGTCACCTGCCCGGTGGCCCTGGGCTACGCCATGTGGACCCGCCACGTGGTGCAGCCGGCGGCGCGGGACCTGCTGCAGACCCGCATCGGTCGCGTGGAGCACTACGGGACCTACGCCTGCCGCAACATCTACGGCCGTGAGGAGGGCCGGCGGTCCGAGCACGCGTTCGCCAACGCCATCGATGTGGCGAGCTTCCGCACCACGGAGGGCGCGCGGATCACGGTGCTGGGCGACTTCCGGGACGAGGACGCCCGCGGCCGGTTCCTGCGCCGGGTGCGCGACGGCGCCTGCCCCTGGTTCCGGGCGGTGCTCAGCCCCGACTACAACGCCGCCCACCGCGACCACCTGCACCTCGACCACGGCCGGTGGAGCGTCTGCCGCTAGGGCCTGGGCCGGAACGCGAGGAAGCTGTTCCCTGGCGCCTGGCCGAACATGCCGTAGCCGGAGTTCACGAACAGCAGCCCATTGGCGGCGACGATCGAGGCCGCGTCGATGGAGCCGCCGCGGCCCTTCACGCCGTTCACGGTCTCGAAGTCGCGCAGGGTGTCGTAGCGCCAGAGCTCCTGGCCCGTGCCCGCGTCCAGCACGAACAGCCGCCCGTCCAGGCTGCCCTGGACCACGGCGCCGTCGATCACCGTGGGCGCGCCGGAGAAGCCGTAGAGCCGCTCGCAGCGGGGCGCCTTCTTTCCCCGCTCGCCCTCACAATCCGGCGTGGCCGAATAGTGCCAGCGGATCTCGCCCGTATTGGCGTCCACGGCGTACATGCCGGGCTGCAGCTTCGGATCGATCGGCGCGCCGCCGGGCAGCGGCCGGCCGATCTGGGCGACCGGCACGTAGACGGTGTCCCGGTCGAAGGCGATGCCCCAGTGGATGCCGCCGTTGGGCGCGCCCGTGCCGATGTCGCGCCGCCAGACCACCTTGCCGGTGTCGGGATCGAGCGCCCAGACCGTGCCGGACTTCTGGCCGGCCAGGACCAGCTCGCGGCCGCCCGATAGCTTCGCCAGGATCAGCGAGGCGCCGAAATCCACGTCGCGATAGACCGTCTCCTTCACGCAGTTCAGCCGGGTGGGCGGAGGGTTCGGCCCGCAGCCGGCGTTGAAGATGTCGTTTTCGGTGGCCTGCATGCTCCAGGCCTCGGTCCCGTCCTTCAGCCGGATGGCGATCAGGGCGTCGGTGTTGCGGTGGGCGGGCGGCGAATTGGCCTCGCCGGTGCCGAAGAAGACCAGGCCGCGCTTCTCGTCCACGAGCGGCGAGTTCCAGATCGGCGCGCCGGACGGCCCCATCAGCGGCTTGCCGTCGCCGCGGTCGCGGACGGGCTGCGCGTCCGGCATGGTGTCGTAGCGCCACTGCTGGCTTCCGGTGGCCGGATCGAGCGAGACCACGAAGCCGTGGTTGGTGCAGCAGGTCACCGCGTTGTCGGCGGCCTGCATGATCTCGTACTGTGAAACCGGCACGATGATCCGGTCCTTCAGCACGCGGGGCGTGCCGGTGGTGAGCGAGTAGGAATAGACCCCGACGTTCTTCGTCCAGAGCGCCTTGCCGGTGCGCGCGTCCACCACGTGGACGGTCGAATCCAGGCCGGAGAAGGCCAGCACCGGCCGGCCGTCGGCGATCACGCCATAGGCCGCGCTGGTCCTGAGCGGCGCCCCGCCGGGGGTGCGGTAGATCCACTGGACGCAGGGCTTGGCCGGGTCGCTGACGTCGAGGCTGTAGAGGGCCGCGGCCTCGGCTACGGGCAGGAAGAGGTTGTTCCCGACCACGGCCGCCTGGGACCGCATCATGGTCACGTCCGGGAAGCCCACCGCCCAGGCGAGCTCCAGCCTGCCGAGCTTCGCCTTGCTGAGGCCGGCCTGGCGTGGGGTGAGTGTGCGGGTCTGGCGGGGGTCGAAGCCGAAGGTGGCGACGGTGGCGGGGCCCTTCAGGTCCACCTTCGCCCGCGCGCCCTGGCACATCATGGCGCCCGTCCAGGCGTCGGTCGTGACGGTGGAGCGGCCGGTCAGGTAGTTGATCAGCTGGCCGCGGGTCTCGTCGGTCAGGGCGGCGCCCTGCACCTTCATCTTGCCCTGGGTGAGCGCGTAGTTGAGCGCCTGGTAGCTCATCGCCTCCAGGGTGCTCCGCGCCGGCGAGCGGGTGGCTTCCGGGTTGTCGTGGCAGGCGGCGCACTGCGTCCGGTAGAGCGCCTGGCCGGGATGGGGCAGGGGCGTCTGGGCCAGCGCCGCGCCTCCGGCGGACAAGCTCAACATGGCGGCCGCAGCCGCGGCCAGGCGCGATAGGCGCATGTCTTCCCCCCTGATTCCGCGCTCCTCGCCGACCGGTGGGGCGCGTTGGCCATGAGGATAGGTGATCGCTGCTCAGGAAGTCGACCGGCTTGACGCTGCCGCGCGCGACGTCGCAAATGGCCGCCAAGTCAAACAACTGTTTCAAGAGGAGCGCGCCATGGGCGAGGTGATGGACAAGCCGAAGGTTCTGGCGGGCGGCCTCTTCGACCTGACGGGCAAGGTGGCGGTGATCACCGGCTCCTCGCGCGGGATCGGCCGCGCCATCGCCGAGCGCATGGCCGAGCAGGGCGCCAAGGTGGTGATCTCCTCGCGCAAGCCGGGCCCCTGCGAGGAGGTGGCCGCGCTGATCAACGAGAAGAGCCCCGGCCACGCCATCGCCGTGCCGGCCAATATCTCCTCGAAGGAGGACCTTCAGCGGCTGGTGGACGAGACCCGCAAGGCCTTCGGCAAGATCGACATCCTGGTCTGCAACGCCGCCTCGAACCCGTTCTACGGCAGCCAGCTCGACATCACCGACGACGCCTTCAACAAGATCCTCAACAACAACATCGTGGCCAACAACTGGCTGATCTCGATGGTCGCGCCGGAGATGCGCGAGCGGAAGGACGGGTCGATCATCGTCGTCTCGTCGATCGGCGGCCTGCGCGGCTCGACGACCATCGGCGCCTACTGCATCTCCAAGGCGGCCGACATGCAGCTCGCCCGCAACCTCGCCCAGGAGCTGGGGCCGGACAACATCCGGGTGAACTGCATCGCGCCGGGCCTGGTGAAGACCGACTTCGCCAAGGCGCTCTGGGACACGCCGGAGGGCGAAAAGCGCGCCAGTTCCGGCACGCCGCTGCGCCGCCTGGGCGAGCCCGACGACCTGGCCGGCGCGGCCATCTACCTCGCCTCGCGCGCCGGCGCCTGGACGACCGGCCAGACGATCGTCGTGGACGGCGGGAGCACCTGCTGACCTAGACCCTGACGACCATCTCCAGGCCGCCGTCGAAGGGCAGGGTGAGGGTGCGCAGGCGGTTGGCGGGGTCGGCCACGTAGTCGAAGAAGTGGCGGTAGGCGTGGCGGAACTGGTCGGTATTGTCGGCCAGGACCACCGCGCCGGGCCGCAAGCGCGGGCCGATCAGCTCGATCGCCGGCCGCGCCATCTCGGTCCAGATGTCCATCAGGACGAAGTCCACCGGCCCGTCGATCACCTTCAGCGTCTCGCGCAGGTCGCCCTCGCGCAGGTCGATGAGGCCCGAAAGGCCCGCGGCCTCGAAGTTCGCCCGGGCGCGGGCGGCCTTGGCCGGCTCGTACTCCGTGGCGATCACCGTCCCGCCGCCGTTGTCGCGCACCGCGGCGGCCAGGTAGTGGGTCGAAACGCCGTAGGAGGTGCCCACCTCCACGACGCGCGTGGCGCGGAGCGAGCGGCAGAGCAGGTAGGCGAACTCGGCCTTGATCGGCTCGAGCGCGATCAGCTTGTCGGCCATGAAGCGGTTCGCGTCGGCGTCGAGAGCGTCCCAGGAGAGGTCGCCCTTCTGCGCCCGCTCGGCGAAGTAGCCGAAGACGGCCGGCTCCTGGGCGCGGCTTTCGGCCTGCAGGGCCTCGATCCGCGCCTCCAGCGCCGGGTCGGACAGCACGCTCATTCCGGCCATTGCGTCGCCTCGTACTGCATGGCGCCGGCGATGTTGCCTTCGGTGTCCTGGAAGAAGATCAGCTTGCCGACCGTCTCGATGTGGAAGGGCGGCATGATCACCTTGCCGCCGGCCGCCTCGATGGAGGCGACGGTAGCGTCGATGTCGTCCACCCCGAAGGTGATCTCCATCCCGGGCATCCGGTGGCCGCCGACGTCGCGCCGGCCCTGCAGCGCGCCGCGGAAGCCCTTCCCGGCGTCGCGCACCTGGTAGAAGCCGGGTGGGCCCCAGGGCTGGAAGGTCCAGCCGAACACCGTCTCGTAGAAGGTCCGGGCGCGGGGCACGTCGTCGGCGTTGATGGCGAAATGGCGCAGGGTCGCGGGCATGGCGGCGTTCTCCTATGCCCTGGAGCTTGGCCGTTCGCCGTGCGTCGCGCTTGCGCTATCCTGACAATCCATGTCGCAGGCGCGCCAAACCCTCCGCGATCCCGACGGCTTCCCGGTGCGGGGCCTTGCGGTGACCTACGGCGACCGCGCGCGGCTCGACACCCACACCCATCCCTGGGCCCAGCTGGTCTATGCGGCGAGCGGCGTCATGGTGGTGCAGACGCCGGACGCCGCCTGGCTGGTGCCGCCGACGCGGGCAATCTGGCTGCCGGGCGGCACGCCCCACGCCATCGAGATGCGCGGGACGGTCGCTATGCGCACCCTCTACCTGGCGCCGCCGGACGGCCGCCCGGCGCTCGCCGCCTGCCGGGCCATCGAGGTCGCGCCGCTGCTGCGCGAGCTGATCCTGCACATTGTGAAGCTCGGCATGCTGGACGCTGGCCGACCGCAGCACGAGCGGCTGGAGGGGCTGCTGACCGACCTCTTGGCGGCCGGCGAGACCGCGCCCCTGGAGTTGCCCCTGCCGCGCGATCCCCGCGCGCGCGGGTTCGCCGCGCGCATCCTGGCCGAGCCAGGGCGTGAGGAGACGCTGGCGGATCTCTCCCGCGGCGCCGGGGCGTCGCTCCGCACCCTGCAGCGGCTGTTCCTGGCGGAGACCGGCCTTCCGCTGGAGGCCTGGCGGAGCCGGGCGCGGATGCAGCAGGCGGTGGTGGCGCTGAGCGCCGGCGCCTCGGTGACGGAGACGGCTCTGGAGGCCGGCTACCAGAGCCCCTCGGCCTTCATCGCCGCCTTCAAGCGGGCGTTCGGCGCGACGCCTGCGCGCTACCGCGCCCGGCGCTGATCGAGAGCTCGCGGGCCCGGGCCAGCCGCTCGACGCCGGCGTCCAGGGTCGCGTCGCGCTTGGAGAAGCACAGGCGCAGGATGCCGGTCACCGGCGCCTCCTCGTAAAGGGCCGAGACGGGGATGGAGGCGACGCCGGCCTCCTTCACGGCCCGCAGGGCGAAGGCGCGGTCCGGCTCGTGGATTCCCGAGCCGGGCAGGTCGAGGTTGAGGAAGTAGGTGCCCTGGCTGGACAGCACGACGAAGCCCTCGCGCCGCAGCCCCTCGGTCAGGCGATCGCGGGAGCGCTCGAGGTCGCGGGGCATGTCGGCGAACCAGCCGGCGGAATTCTCCAGGCCCCAGGCGACGGCCGCCTGCAGGTTGGGCGGGGTGGTGAAGGTGAGGAACTGGTGGGTGCGGGCGAGCGTGCGGGTGAGCTCCGGCGCGGCGCAGAGGAAGCCCACCTTCCAGCCGGTCAGGCCGAACATCTTGCCCGCCGAGCCGATCTTCACGCACCGGTCCCGCATCCCCGGGAAGGCCATCAGCGGCCGGTGGACGGCGCCGTCGAACACCACCTGCTCCCAGACCTCGTCGCAGATGGCGGTCAGGTCGTGGGCGACGCAGAGCTCGGCGAGCAGGGCCAGGTCCTCGGCCGGGAGCACCACGCCGGCCGGGTTGATCGGGTTGTTCAGCACCACGTAGCGGGTGCGGGGCGTGATCGCGGCTTCCAGGCTCGTGCGGTCGAAGCGCCAGCCGGGCGGCTCCAGGCGCACGAACCGGGGGATGCCGCCGGCCCGGCGGATCAGGGGAACGTAGGCGTCGTAGAGGGGCTGGAAGACGATCACCTCGTCGCCCGGCTCGATGAGCCCCAGGAACGACGCCGCCAGCGCCTCCGTCGCACCGGACGTCACGGCAACCTCGGTCTCCCAGTCGAGGTCCAGGCCCTGGGTGCGGGCGTAGTGGGCGGCGACCGCCTGGCGCAGCTCCGGCAGGCCGGCCATGGGCGGGTACTGGTTGTAGCCGTTCAGGACGGCGTCGGCGGCCCTGGCGCGGATCGGCTCCGGCCCCGGGTCGTCCGGGAAGCCCTGGCCGAGGTTCACCGCGCCCAAGGTGCGCGCTAGGCCCGACATCTCCTCGAAGATGGTGGTCGGCAGGCTTGAGAAGATCGGGTTCGCCATGATCTTCTCTTCATGACCAATTCCGAAGGCGCACGTCCATGGAGATCGTCGAGTTCCGCCCCGAGCACGCCGAGGCCTTCCGCACCCTCAACGAGGCCTGGATCGCCCGGCATTTCACGATCGAGGCCAAGGACCGCGAGGTCCTCGAGGACCCGCAGGGCCAGATCCTCGCCAAGGGCGGGAAGATCTTCATGGCCCTGGACGGAGGCCGACCGGCGGGCTGCGTCGCGCTGCTGAAGATGGCCGACGGCGGCTATGAGGTGGCCAAGATGACGGTGGCCGAGGGCCTGCGCGGCTCCGGCCTCGGCCGCAGCCTCATGCAGCGCTGCATCGACGAGGCGACGCGGCTGGGCGCCCCGCGCCTCTACCTCGAGACCAACTCCGGCCTGGCGCCGGCGATCGCCCTCTACCGGGCCATGGGCTTCCGCGAGCTCGAGCCTTCCGACACCGAATACGCCCGCTGCGACGTGTGGATGGAGCGGCCCTTACCGCCCCGCTTCACAGGGGAGGAAGAAGTTGCGAATGACTCGCAACTGCAATAGCGTCAGCGCCTCAGATGGAGCTGGCGATGGACGACTTCGATTCGGGGCTGACCTGCGGCGAGCGGCTGCTGCTCTGCGGGCTGCGGGTGATGGCGGCGGACGCCGCCTGCGTCGACCTGCGGCCCTCGTTCGAGCGGGCCTGCGGCTGCGCCGGTCCGGCGGCCTTCCGGGCGCTGGAGGCCTTCGTGCAGCAGCTCAGGATCCATGGCCGGCGGCGGATCGCGGTGGCTCCGCCGTCTGCGGCGCCGCCAACCGCCGACGAGGCCCTGGTGCTGGAGGCCTTCGCCTGCGCCCAGGCCGACAACTACCAGGGGCTGGACGCGCGGCTGGCCCGACTGACGTGTGACAAGCCGCCGGGCGCGCTCGGCGCGGCGGCCTGCCTGGTGGCCGAGGTGTTCGGGATAAACGGCCTGGTCCTGCCGCCCCGGATCAGGGCTGGGTGGCCAACACCACGCCCAGCAGCACCGCCGCCCAGTGTGCGGCCGCCGCCGCCACCACATGGCCATGCCAGATGGCCCGGGCGAACTTCAGGCGCTTGTTGACGTAGAAGATCACGCCCGTGGAGTAGAGCACTCCGCCGGTGGCCAAGAGGGCGAGCGCGTACCAGGCGAGGCTGTCGATCATCGGCCCCAGCGCCACGACCACCAGCCAGCCGAGCGCCAGGTAGACGCCGACCCAGAACTTCCGGTCGAGGTTCTTCAGGAACAGCTTTCCGAGCGCGCCCAGGGTGGCGATCGACCAGACCGCGGCGGTCATCCCCCAGCCCCAGGCGCCGGGCAGGCTGAGCGTGAAGGGGGTGTAGGAGCCGGCGATCATCAGGAAGATGCCGGCGTGGTCGAGCCGGCGGAGCGTCGGCCGGTAGCGGTGGTGGGCGAAATTGTAGGCGGTGGAGAAGGCCAGCATGGCCACCACGCCGGCCGCATAGATGGCGCATCCGACGATGGCGCCGATCCGCCCGGCCGAGACCGCGAGCGCCAGCAGCACGATCCCGCCCACCAGCGAGAGCGTCAGGCCCACCACGTGCACGACCAGGTCGGCGCACTTGGCGGCGGGCGTGGGATAGTGGCGGGGCGGCTTGGCGAACGTGTCGGTCATGGGGACACCTCTAGCGCCCCCACGTGTCACGCTCGTGGCGCCGGCGTCTAGTCCTCGCGGACGCGCTTCTTGCGGAAGGAGGGGTTCAGCACCTTCTTGCGCAGGCGGATGGACTTGGGCGTCACCTCCACCAGCTCGTCCTCCTCGATGTAGGCGATGGCCTGTTCGAGGGTGAGGCGGCGCGGCGGGGTGAGGCGCACGGCCTCGTCCTTGCCCGACGCCCGGACGTTGGTGAGCTGCTTGGCCTTCATCGGGTTGACGTCCAGGTCGTCGGACCGGGAGTTCTCGCCGATGATCATGCCCTGGTAGGTCTTCTCGCCGGCGCCGACGAACATGGTGCCGCGCTCTTCCAGGTTCCACAGGGCGTAGGCCGCCGTCTCGCCGTCGGAGTTGGAGACCAGCACGCCCTTGCGGCCGGCGTCGATCGGACCCTTGTACGGCTCGTAGTGGCTGAACACCCGGTTCAGCACGCCGGAGCCGCGGGTGTCGGTCAGGAACTCGCCCTGGTAGCCGATCAGCGAGCGCGACGGGCTCATCAGGCTGATGCGGGTCTTGCCCGCGCCCGAGGGGCCCATGTCCTTCAGCTCGGCCTTCCGGGCCGACAGCTTCTCGATGACGATGCCGGTGAACTCGTCGTCCACGTCGATCATCACGTCCTCGATCGGCTCCAGCCGCTCGCCGGTTTCCGGATCCGTCTGGAACACCACCCGCGGGCGGCTGATGGAGACCTCGAAGCCCTCGCGGCGCATGCCCTCGATCAGCACGCCGAGCTGCAGTTCGCCGCGACCGGCCACCTCGTAGGCGTCCTTGTCCGGCGTCTCGGTGACGCGGATGGCGACGTTGGATTCCGCCTCCTTCAGCAGGCGCGCGGCGATCACCCGGCTCTGCACCTTGTCGCCTTCGCGGCCGGCCAGCGGGCTGTCGTTGACCGACACGGTCATGGAGATGGTGGGTGGGTCGATCGGCTGGGCGGGGAGGGCCTCGGTGACCTCCATGGCGCACAGGGTGTCCGCCACGGTGGCCTTGGAGAGGCCCGCGATGGCGACGATGTCGCCGGCCTCGGCGCCCTCGTCCACCGGCTGGCGCTTCAGGCCGCGGAAGGCCAGCACCTTGGTGATGCGGCCGCGCTCGATCTCCTTGCCGTCGCGCGACAGGGCGTGGATCGCCAGGCCGGGCACGGCCTTGCCGGCCTCGATGCGGCCGGTCAGCAGGCGGCCGAGGAACGGGTCGCTCTCGATCAGCACGCTCAGCATGCGGAACGGCTCGTCCTTGCGCGCCTCGGCGGCGGGCGGCGGCACGTGGTCGACGATCAGGTCGAACAGCGGGGCCAGGTTGTCGTTGGGCTTGGAAAGGTCGAGGGTCGCCCACCCGTTCTTGCCCGAGGCGTAGATGTGCGGGAAATCGAGCTGCTCGTCCGTCGCGCCCATGGCGGCGAAGAGGTCGAAGGCGTCGTTCAGCACGCGGTCCGGGTCGGCGTGCGGACGGTCCACCTTGTTCAGGCAGAGGATCGGCCGCAGGCCCATCTTCAGCGCCTTGCCCAGCACGAACTTGGTCTGCGGCATGACGCCTTCCTCGGCGTCCACGAGCAGGACGCAGCCGTCCACCATGCCCAGGATCCGCTCCACCTCGCCGCCGAAGTCGGCGTGCCCGGGGGTGTCGATGATGTTGATCCGGGTCTCGCCGGCCTTGCCGTGCCAGAGCACGCTGGTGCACTTCGCCAGGATGGTGATCCCGCGTTCGCGCTCCTGGTCGTTGGAATCCATGGCGCGCTCGACGGTCGCCTCATTGGCTCGGAACACGCCGGACTGGGCGAGCAGCTGGTCCACGAGCGTGGTCTTGCCGTGGTCGACGTGAGCGATGATGGCGATGTTGCGCAGCGACATGGAGTGGGCGGTCTTCATATTCGAGGAAGGCGGGCTTGTAGGCGAGGCGGGGCCTCACCGCCAGCCACAGTTCACAGGCGCGACGGCCTGCCCCGGACCGGTCGGGTCCCATGGCCAAGCTGTTTTGCGGTGCACCTAAATATGCCCGCGCCGCAGCGAAAATTCAATAGACGGAAATTATTGAGGAAATTTCCTGTAACGGAATGTGATAGCGGTATCTTGACAGTGCTTGCTTGCCTTTTTGTGCGCTGCACCGTATATGGGGGATGTGAGGCGTCGCTGACGCCTCTGCCCTTCCTGGGCGTTTCCTCCCTAATGAACTGGCCGCGCCGCTTGGCGCGGCTTTTTTTTGGCCTCAGCCGGCGCGGAGCGCGCTCCAGTCGGCGGCGGCGAGCGCGCGCGTCAGCGCCTCCAGATGGCCTCGGAGCCGGTCGAAGCCGGCGGTGGGAGAGAGCCGGGCCTCGTCGAGGTAAAGGGCGCGGTTGATCTCGATCTGCAGGGCGTGGGTGCGTCGGGCCGGCCGCCCGTAGTGCTCAGTGGTGTAGCCCCCGGCGTAGGGTGTGTTGCGGGCGACGCGGTAGCCCATCGCCTCCAGCTCGCGCTCCACCCGCGCCGTAAGCAGGCCGGCGCAGGCGGCGCCGAAACGGTCGCCCAGCACGATGTCGCAGGGCCGGTCGCGGCCGCCGGCCTTGGCGGCGGCGGCGGGCATGGAGTGCCAGTCGATCAGGATGGCGAAGCCGTGCGCCGCCCGCGCCTCGGCGATCAGCCCGGCGAGCGCGGCGTGATAGGGCCGATGCGCGCCCTCGATCCGGGTCCTGGCCTCGGCGAAGGTCAGCTTCCGTGCGTAGATCTCCTGGCCCTCGGAGACCACCCGGGCGATGGCGCCGAGGCCTGCCGCGACCCGGGCCGTGCGGGCCCGGGCGAACTCCGGCAGTTCGTCGGCGAACATGCCCGGATCGAGCTCGAAGGCCTCGCGGTTCAGGTCGATGTAGGCGCGGGCGAAGCGGGCGGTGATGACCGAGGCCCCCAGACCCGGCGCGGCGGCGATCAGGTCGTCGACGAAGGCGTCCTCGGAGCGACGGATGGCGAGGGCGTCCAGAGCCGCGGCGGCCATCATGTCGTCGGGATAGAGCCGCCCGGAGTGGGGCGAGGCGAAGACCAGCGGCGTGGGCGGCGCCCCGCCGTCCGCGCCGGCGCGGCGCACGTCGAAGGCCACGGGGCGCGCGGTCGCAGGCTCGGCGGCGATGGGCTCCCAGGCGTTCATCTCGCCCATAGAACGCTCAGCCGGTGGGATCGGTCAAAGGGTTCATCGCGAGTTTACGCTTGGCGCGCTATGCTTTCGGCTTCCTGACCGAACTCCGACCGCCAGGCCCCGAGCCCATGCCCCGCATCCTGCTTGCCGAAGACGACGATTCCCTGCGCGGCTTCCTCGCCCGCGCCCTGGAGCGGGCCGGCTACGACGTGGTGGCCTGCGCCGACGGCGACGAGGCCGCGGCCATCCTCGACCAGGACTGGGACCTGCTGCTGACCGACATCGTCATGCCCGGCATGGATGGCATCGAGGTCGCCCGCCAGGCGGCCGCCCGGCACCCCGGCCTGCGCATCATGTTCATCACCGGCTTCGCCGCCGTGGCGCTGGCCGCCGGAGAGCAGGCGCCGCCCGGATCGAAGGTGCTTTCGAAGCCCATCCACCTGCGCGAGATCGTCTCCGAGGTGGAGCGGATGATCGCGGCCTGAGTCCGGCCGCTTGCGCGAGCGCAGGCGCCCCGTTATATCCCCGCCTTCCCGAGACGGCCGGTACGGACGCGTAGCTCAGCGGGAGAGCACCTCGTTGACATCGAGGGGGTCACAGGTTCGATCCCTGTCGCGTCCACCATCCTCCTCTTCGCCAGTTCCAGGCTCCAGGTCCGGCCGCTGCGGCTCGATCTCCCTTGCAAAGCTTGACGTCACGGCGCCCTCGCGGCCGGCGGAATCCCTTGCGCAACAGGGTGTTGCGCGGGCGCCGCTCTCGGAGAGCCGCGTTAGGCGAACGGTGGAATTCGTGTAGCGCGGCTGCAACAAATGCGTCGTTATGGCGGAGCTCAGGCGCTCCGCGACCCCACCTCGGGCGGAGAGAGCGCCGAGGGGGAGGATACTCATGACCAAAAGCAGCTTCTTCTGCAGCGCGTCCGCCTTGGCCGCGATGGCCACCTTCGCCATGGCCGGTCCGGCGGCCGCCCAGGCCACCCAGGCCGCCACCCAGCAGGGCGGTACCGAGGTCGGCGAGGTGGTGGTCACCGGCTCCTTCATCCGCGGGACGCCCGAAGACGCGGCCCTGCCGGTGGACGTGATCAGCCAGGAGGACCTCGAGAAGCAGGGGTCGCCGTCCACGCTCGAGATGATCAAGCAACTGTCGGTGTCGAGCGGCGTGCTGGGTGACACCAACCAGTTCGACACCCGCGCCCAGGGCTCCGAGGGCTCGGGCTCGATCAACCTGCGGGGCCTCGGCGCCCAGCGTACCCTGGTGCTGCTGAACGGCCGGCGGATGGCCATCAACCCGTTCGGCCAGGCGGGGGCCGGCATCGTCGACACCAACACCCTGCCCCAAGCGGCCATCGGCCGGGTCGAGGTTCTGAAGGAGGGGGCCGCCGCCCTCTATGGTTCCGACGCCATCGGCGGCGTCGTGAACTTCATCACCCGCACAAACCTCGACGGCCTCGAGGTGGGCGGCAGCTACAGCTTCCTCGACGGCTCGAAGGGCAATTACGACCTCAGCGCGCTGTGGGGCATGACCTTCGAGAACGGCAACATCCTGCTCAGCGCCGGCTGGCAGCACCGCTCCGAACTGAAGGTGACCGACCGCGATTGGGCCGTGCGGCCGTTCGCGGACAATCCGGAAGGCGGCTGGTCGGGCGGCAGCAGCGTGACGGGCGTGGTGCCTATCACCCAGCTCGGTACGGGCGCCTGGGTCCCCCTGCTTCCGGGCATCACCGATCCGGGCTGCGCCCCGCTCGGTGGCATCGTGGTGCCTGGCGCGATCCCCTCGTGCCGCTTCCATTACACCGAGTACGACAACATCGTTGAGGAGGAGGACCGCTACCAGATCTACGGCGAAGCCAACGCCGAGCTTGCCGAGGGCCACCGGCTGCATGCCGAGGTGCTCTACGCCAAGACCGACATGCCGAACTGGAAGACCTCGCCGTCCTACCTGACCCTGCAGACGCCGACCGCGTCCACCAACCCCACGGTCGGCTCCCTGACGCCGGCGGTGCTGCTCGGCTGGTTCGTGCCGGCCAACAACCCGGGCCTGGTCGCCTTCCGCGCGGCGAACCCCAGCTTCCCCGCCGCGGCCACGGGCGCCCACCTGCCGGGCGTGCTCTACCGGCCGCTCTCGTTCGGGGGCAACCCGATCTTCGAGGGCAACGAGGGAGCGTCCGAGGGCCTGCGCCAGTACGAGGCCTTCCGCGTGTCCGGCGGCCTGCGCGGGGACCTGCCGTGGGCAGGCGTCGGCTACGACTTCGCGCTTACCTATGGCCAGGAGACCGGCCGGCGGACGGGCTATGACACCGTGGTCTCGCGCCTGCAGCTGGCGCTCCGCGGCTTCGGCAGCCTGGCCGGCGACACCACGGGCGGCTGCACGGCTGCGGAGACGGCGAACTTCACCACCAACGCCGGCAACAACGCCCTGGGGTGCTACTTCTTCAACCCGTTCTCCAACGCGGTGCAGTCCAGCGCCGTCAGCGGGGCGACCAATCCCGGCTTCAACGCCGCCCTGGCCAACAATCCGGACCTGATCCGCTGGTTCTTCCCGCAGGTGGGCACCAAGCAGACCGCGCGCCTGCTGGTGGGCGATGCGGTGTTCAACGGCGAGACCGGGATCGAGCTCGGCGGCGGGCCGGTCGCCTGGGCGGCCGGCGTCCAGTTCCGGCGCGACATGTTCGAGTCCCAGTACAGCGACCTGAGCAACATCGAGGTCAGCCCCTGCATCGACACGCCCGTGACGGGCACCACCCAATGCGCCATCCGCAACGGCCCGCTGGTGTTCCTCGGGACCGGGGAGGAGCAGGACCTGGCCCGGAACGTCTGGGCCGGCTTCGGCGAACTGGCCGTGCCGATCACCGACGCCCTGCAACTGCAGCTCGCCATCCGCTACGAGGACTACGAGGCGGTGGGCTCCACCACCAACTACAAGGCCACCGGCCGCTGGCAGATCACCGACTGGGGCGCGGTGCGGGCGTCGGTGGGCAGCACATTCCGCGGGCCGCCGCTCACCTCGCTCTCCAACTCCAGCGTGACGGCGCTGAGCTTCATCGCCGGCTCCTTCCGGGCCATCGACTTCTTCGGCAATCCGAACCTCGATCCCGAGACGGCCGACACCTACAGCGTCGGAGCGATCTTCAACCTCGGGCGGTTCAAGGCGACGATCGACTACTGGCGCTTCGACTTCGACAACCCGATCGTGGGCGAGCCCTCCGGCTCCATCGTCAACACCATGTTCCCCGGCGGCGCCACGACCCGATGCGCCGATCCCACCTACGCAGGCCTGCGCTCGCGCTTCACCTTCCAGGGCGCCTGCTCGACGGCCACCATCGCCCGGGTGCGGACCCAGGTGGTGAACGGGCCTTCGATCAAGACCTCGGGTATCGATTTCCTCGCCGACTTCGAGGTCGGCAGTCTGCTGGGCGGCGAGGTGCGCGTCGGCGGCTCGGCGACCTACACCATGGAGTACAAGTTCGAGGACTTCGAGGTGGAGGGCGTGGTCGTGGAGGCGGCGTACGACGCGGCCGGCTTCCTCAACTACCAGCTGGCGGCCACATCTCTGCCGGAGTGGAAGGGGCAGGCGTTCGTCGAATACGCCAGGGGGCCGCACAACCTGCGCTTCACCCTCAACTACATCGACTCCTACACCGACCAGCGCACCACGATCTCCGGCGCCGGCAAGAAGATCGAGGAAACGTGGCTGGCCGAGCTCGACTACCGGGTGCAGCTGCCGTGGGACACCACGGCCACCCTGTCGGTGGATAACCTGTTCGACCAGGATCCGTCCTTCGCCCGACTCGACCTGAACTACGATCCGTTCACCGGCAGCGCGCTGGGGCGGACCTACAAGGTGAGCCTGAAGAAGCGCTTCTGACGGCTCCGACAGGTCTCTCGACGGCTACGCCGCCGGCTCGGGCCGGCGGCGTTTTCGTGCGGCGACATGGCGTGTTTTCGAACAAGGCCGGGGACCGCGAGTCTGTTATGCGAAACTCAGGAGGCTGACTTTTCTGAAGAACTCGAACAACGTCGATACGTGACCGTATTTATTCGAATGCGCAGTATGTTTCTGTGCGTACCGAATAGAAATATCGTTATTGTTCAAAGTGTTGCAGATGTGACGCACCATCTCGACGCGTTTCGACAGATCCGCGATTTCGCCTTTCGGACCCGTGCCCCCGGGCGCAGAAATCGCTCTGCTCGCGAGCTTTAAACCGTCGGCCTGGATCGTCGGGGCTTCGCGCCTAGGGAAGGACTGCATGTTGAAAGCCCAATTTTTCTGTGGCGGCTCCGCGCTGGCCGTCGCCCTCTCGCTCGCCTGCGCGCCGCAGGCTGCGGCCCAGGAGTCCCAGGTGGAGGAGGTGGTGGTCACCGGCTCCTTCATCCGCGGCACGCCCGAGGACGCTGCCCTGCCGGTGGAGGTGATCGGGGTCGACGAACTGCAGCGGCGCGGCTCGCCGAGCACCGTGGACCTGATCAAGAGCCTCCCCGTAAGCGGCCCCGTGCTGGGGGACACCAACCAGTTCTCCACCTCCGCCCAAGGCCAGGTCGGTGCGGGCACCGTGAACCTTCGCGGCCTTGGCAGTCTGCGAACCCTCGTGCTCCTGAACGGCCGCCGCACCGTGCCCTCCGCCGGCTCCGGAAGCGGCGGCGTGGACACCAACCTGCTTCCTGTGGGCGCCATCGGCCGCGTGGAGGTGCTGAAGGAAGGCGCCGCGGCCACCTACGGGTCCGACGCCATCGGGGGCGTAGTCAATTTCATCACCCGCAAGAACTTCTCCGGCCTCGAGGCGAGCGCCGACTACCGCTACGTGCCGGGATCCGACGGCGACTACAACGCCGGGGTGCTCTGGGGCTGGGCCGGCGACACCGGCAACATCCTGATCAGCGCCGGTTACCAGCATCGCTCCGAGCTGCGCAGCACCGAACGCGACTGGGCGAACCAGCCGTACACCGTCAACCCGGCCGGCTATTCCGTTCTGGGGCAGCCGCCGTCGTTCCTGCCCCGCAACGGCGCCACGCCGGTCGCCGGCGTGCAGCGGGACGCCAACTGCACGGCGCTCGGCGGCTTCGCAGGATTCTCGGGCACGACGCCGGCCTGCTATTTCACCTACGTTCCCTTCGATAACCTGATCGAGGACGAAGACCGCTACCAGGTCTACGGCGAGGCGAACTACGACCTCAACGAGACCACGCGCTTCCACGTCGAGGCGCACTACGCCAAGACCAGCATCCCCAACATCCGCTTCTCGCCGTCCTATCCTCCCACCTCGGGGCCGAACGGGCCCGGAAGCGTGGGGGTGTTCACGGTCCCGCGCTCGAACCCGGGCGTGCTCACCGCCCTGCAGCAGGCCGGTCTCTCGCCGGCCGCGATCGCGGCGACGACGAACGTTTCGCTGACCTTGTTCCGGCCTCTGGGAGCGGGCGGCAACCCGGCGACGGGCGGCGGCCAGATCGGCTCGCGCGAGTACGACATCTACCGGATCTCGGGCGGGGTTACCGGCGAGATCCTCGGGGGCGTCGGCTACGACGTCGCGGTGACCTACTCGCAGACCCGCAATACCCAGCGAACGACGGACATCCTGATCGATCGGCTGCAGCGGGCGCTCAACGGCCTGGGCGGCGCCAACTGCACGGGCACGACCGCCGGGGCGAACGGATGCCAGTACTTCAATCCGTTCTCGAACGCCTATCCGGGCAACCCGGCGCTGGGACTGAGCAACCCCGGGTTCGTGGCCGCTAACGCCAATGACCGCGACCTCGTGGCCTGGCTGTTCGACACCCAGGTCACCCGTCAGCGGCAGAGCCTGTTCGTCGCCGACGTGGTCTTCAACGGCGAGCTGCCGATCAACCTGGGTGGCGGCCCGGTCGGCTGGGCGGCCGGCGCCCAATACCGCACCACCGAGTTCGACTCCCGGCCCATGAGCGACTTCCAGGACGCACGGGTCACGCCGTGCCCGGTGGTCGGGCAGACCAACTGCGCCTTCCCCACCGGTCCCTACATCTTCCTGGGGCAGAGCCGTCCGACCTCGCTGGAGGACTCGGTCTACGCGCTGTTCGCCGAGACCAACCTGCCGATCACCGACACCCTGAACGCCCAGTTGGCGGTCCGCTTCGAGGACTACGGCGGCCAGACGGGCTCCACGACCAACCCGAAGCTGGCCCTGAAGTGGCAGGCGATGGACCAGCTGGCGTTCCGAGCATCGGTCGGCACCACCTTCCGGGGCCCGACGCCGGCGAACAGGTCGCCGACCGGCCCCACAGGCCTCTCCGGCATCGTCGCGGCGGGCAACAACTTCAAGTCCGTGGACTTCGTCGGCAACCCTGCGGTCGGGCCGGAGAAGGCCCTGACCTACAGCGTCGGGGCGATCTTCGAGACCGGTGGCTTCCGGGCCATCGTCGACTACTGGAGCTTCAAGATCGAGGATCAGATCACCTCGGTGCCCGCCAATGTGATCGCCACCGCCGTGGCGGGGGTCGGCAACGGCACCCAGCTGGTGAACTGTTCGGCGGCGCTGCGCGGCCTGATCACCTTCAACAACAACGACACCTGCACCCAGGGCGTCACGACCGGGAACGATATCGCCCGTGTCCGGTCGGACACGGTCAACGGCCCGGAGATCAACGTCTCCGGCATCGACGGCTCCGTGGACTTCCGGCTCGACGACATCCTGGGCGGATCCGCTCGCCTGGGCGCCTCCGCGAGCTACTATCTCCAGTACGAATACGACGAGTTCCGCTTCAACGGCGTCTTCGTCGGCGCGGCCTACGATGCGCGCGGCTTCGCCAACTACGACCGCCTGCCGGGCACCATCTCCGACTGGCGCGCCAACGCCTATGCGGAGTACGAGCGCGGGCCGCACAATCTGCGGGCCGATGTGACCTTCGTCGACGGCGTGGTCGACAACCGCGCGCCGATCAGCGTCCAGGACGCCACGGGCGCGCTCCGGGCGGTCAGCTTCGGGCAGAAGGTCGAGGACTTCTACACGCTCGACCTGAACTACCGCCTGCAGCTGGCAGGAGACACGACGATCACCGCCTCGGTGTTCAATGTGTTCGACCGCGATCCGTCGGCCGCGCGCCTGGAGCTGAGCTACGACCCGTTCGTCGGCAATCCCTACGGACGCACCTACAAGCTGGGCGTTCGCAAGCGGTTCTGAGAACCGTCCGCAACTCCAGGGAGGGCGTCGCCGCATCGCGGCGGCGCCCTCTTCGTTTGGGGGCCGCGAGCGTCATTTGTGCAACAGAGGCCTGCGTGGCGCATATTCCGAAACACGGGTATGCCAACTCGCTTTTCCTGGCAGGCCCTGTTTAGAACGTTGGGTACGTTGACCTTGGGTCGGATGACGGTCCCGTCATCGAAGGCCGAGTACGCCTGACGTTGCGGCGCCGGGAGTATTTATCTTCAAATACAACAGCTTGGACTGGCGCTCGCCGAGGATCGATCGAGCACACATTGTTATGTTTCGAGCCCGAAAAACCCTAGCGCTGGCGGCAAAGCTGCCGGATGATCCTTCCGTTTAGGGCCGAAAGCTCCTGCGTCAGATGGGAGCGAGGTCTCGATTGGGGAGGGAAACCCGAACATGTTGAAGAGCAGATATTTCTGCGGCGGCTCCGTCGTGACCGTCGCCATGATCCTGGGCCTGGCCGCTCCGGCCGCCGCCCAAACCGCCGCCCCCCGCGCCGCCGAGGTCGAGGAGGTGGTGGTCACCGGCTCATTCATCGCCGGAACGCCCGAGGACGCCGCCCTTCCGGTGGACGTCCTCTCGACCGAGGACCTGCAGGAGCAGGGCTCGCCCACTGTCGTCCAGCTGGTGAAGACCATCACCGCCTCGCAGGCCTCGCTCGGCGAGTCCAACCGCTACAACGGCGGCGCCGGCACGGCGACCATTAACCTGCGCGGCTTCGGCGCCGCGCGCACGCTCACCCTGATGAACGGGCGGCGTCTTGCGGACAGCCCCGTCGCGGCCTTCCAAGGCGGCGGCGCGAACCTCAACTTCATCCCGACCTCGGCCGTGGGCCGGATCGAGATCCTGAAGGACGGCGCCGCGGCGACCTACGGCTCCGACGCCATCGGCGGGGTGGTGAACTTCATCACCCGAAAGGACCTCGACGGCCTGGAGATGGACGCGGAATACGCCTTCATCGACGGCTCGGACGGCGACTGGAACGCCAACGTCGCCTGGGGCAAGCAGTTCGACAACGGCAACGTCCTGCTGTCCGGCGGCTACCGCCACCGATCGCGCCTCGACATCCATGAGCGCGACTACGCCCTGAAGTCGTTCGATTTCGCCGGCTCGTCCGGCGCGGCCGGCTACACCGGCGCGTCCAATCCCGGCCTGTTCGTCGGCGGCGCGACCGTCTTCCGTGACAACGGCTGTGAGGAACTGGGCGGCACGCTCACCAACAACATCACCTACCAGAACCCGCTGGCGGGGCAGCCCGGCCAGACGCCGACGGTGACCTTCGCCACCCCAGTCGGCCCCAATAATGCGGCGCGATCGGGTAGCGCCACCCTCTGCCGCTTCCAGTTCTCCAACTTCAACGACCTGGTGAACGAGGAAGATCACTACCAGCTCTACGGCGAGGTGAATTTCGACCTGTCGGAGAACGTCGCCTTCCACGGGGAGGTGGCCTGGTCGCGCAACGACATCCCGATGCAGCGCCTGTCGCCGGCCAACCTGACGGCGCAGTACCCGTCGCGGGTGTCCGACGGCGGCACCTCCTTCTCGCCCAGCGCCGGGAGCGGTCCGAACCTGTCGGTGCCGTTCAACGTGCCGGTGAACAACCCCGGCTTCCTGGCGCTCATCAACGACTGCCGCGCGCCGCTGACCGCCACCGAATGTGCGGCGATCCGGGCGGGCGCGTTCTCGAGCGCCGGGGCTCAGCCCGGGGCGCCCGGAGGCGCGCGCGGGGTGGACATCGTCCAGCTCGGCTGGCGGGCGATCGCCTTCGCGGGCCATCCGACCAACCCGGACAAGGCCGACCACCAGACCATCGTGAACGACGCCTACCGGATCTCCGGCGGCTTCAAGGGCTCCATCTTCGGCGGCATCAACTACGACACCGCCGTCACCTACATGGAGCAGAAGAACACCTCGAACACCAACGACCTGCTGGTGCGCAACCTGCAGCTCGCGCTGCGCGGCTTCGGGGCGAAGGCTGACGACCCCAACGGCTGCACGGCCGGCGAGACGGGCAATTTCACCACTGGGGCCGGCAACGCGGCCCTGGGCTGCTACTTCTTCAACCCCTTCACCAACGGGGTGCAGACGAGCGCGGTGAACGGGGCCGCCAATCCGTTCTTCAACGCCGCGGTCGCCAACGACCCGCAGGTGGTGCGGTGGCTGTACGGCAACTACACCAACGTGCTGACCAACCAGATCCTGGTGCTGGACGCGGTGTTCTCCGGCGAGACGGGCTTCGAACTCGGCGGCGGGCCGGTGGCCTGGGCCGCTGGCGCCCAGTACCGCTACAACCGCGAGCTTCGGAAGTACGGCGCGCTTTTCAACGCTGATGAGAACCCCTGCCCGGACCGCGCGGCCTGCGCTGACGAGACGGGTCCCCTGGTGTTCTTCGGCTCGAACACGGACCGGGACGACGACGCCAACGTGAAGGCGGTGTTCGGCGAGCTCCAGCTTCCCGTCACCGACGCCCTGAACGTCAACTTCGCCATCCGGCACGAGGACTACCAGGGCAACATCGGCTCCACGACAAACCCGAAGATCGCGGCGAAGTGGCAGCTGACGGACTTCCTCGCGGTGCGGGGCAGCGCCAGCACCACCTTCCGGGCGCCGGGCCCCGGCCTCACGGCGCCGAACTGCAACAACGGCGTCCGCGTTCTGGGCGGCGCCTACCGGGCGTTCCAGAGCTGCGGAAACCCGGACCTGAAGCCGGAGAAGGCCGACACCTTCAACGTCGGGGCCATCGTCGAACTTGGCGGGTTCTCCGCGACGGTCGACTACTTCAACTTCAAGTTCAAGGAAGAGCTGATCGAGGAAAGCGGCTCGCGCCTCTACGCGACCATGTTCCCGAACGGCGCCAACGTGCGCTGCAACGACCCGGCCTTCGCCGCCCTGCAGGCCCGCTTCACCTTCGCCGGCGGCGCGTGCGGCGCCGGCAACGTGGCCCGGCTGCGCAGCTTCGTGGTCAACGGCCCGACCACCGACACCTCCGGCATCGAAGCCCGCGCCCAGTACGCCTGGGACGGCTGGTTCGACGGCAGCTGGTCGGTGGGCGGCGAGGTCACCTACCTCATCGAGTACAAGCGCGGCGCCATCACCCTTCTCGAAGACTCCGCCATCGAGATCGCACCGGCCGAAGATCGGGCGGGGCTCAGCGACGTGCTGAACGACTTCTTCTCCTACCCGCAGGTGAAGGCCAACGGCTTCGCCACGTTCAGCCGCGGGCCGCTGACGCTGCGTTGGCAGACGCGGTACTCGGAGGGGACGTCGCCCGCGTTCGGCTCGCCCTTCTTCATTACGGTCCCGGACGCCAGCGCGCCCGCGATCGCACCGGGGACGGTGTGCCCGACCAACGCCTGCGCCGGACGGCGGCTTGAAGCGGTCGGCAAGTCCGACGATTACTGGCAGCACGACCTGATCGCGCGTTGGCAGGCGCCGTGGGACACGGTGGTCACCTTCAGCATCCAGAACATTCTGGATGAGGATCCCCCTTACGTGCCCTCGCCGTACAACTACGACCTGACCCAGGGCAATCCGCTGGGCCGGGTGTTCGAGATCGGCTTCCAGAAGCGCTTCTAGACGCCGCGTAGGACGGGCAGGGGCGCCGGGCCGCGAGGTCCGGCGCCCTTTCCGTTTCCGGCTACGGTCGGGCGCGGGGCGGCAGGGCCGCCACTTCCTCCGGCGTCAGCTTGCGCACGGCGCGCACCGGGCACCGCTGAGGACCGAGGGGCGAACCGGTGACGATCTCCGCGTCGAGGCCGGTGCAGATGGAGGACGAGCCGCGCGCCACCAGCGCGATCTTGTGCGACCAGTCGATGTCCGTGCATCGTCCCAGCATCTCGAACTGGTAGACGTCCTTCACGCCGACCCGGATGTTGACGGTCTTCTCGTCGGCGGCTGCGAAACCGTTGGCGTTGCGGGCCCAGAAGCAGCTGCGCTGCGGCTTTGCCTCGGCGGCGTCGGGCTCTGCCGGCGAGAGGGCGCCGGCGATCTGCGGGGCGGCGGCGGAGAGCGCCAGCGCGGCCAGCGGCGCGGCCCAGAATAGCTTGGAGTGCATCATCTTCGGTCCCTGCCTGGGCGTCCCCCGAAGCAGCCCAGATATAGGCCCGCCGCCGCCGTTCAGGAAGCGCCCCGCCGCGCCGCCCGACGACGGAACCGTGCGGGATCGACGAGGGCGGCGAGCGGCGACGGCAGGGGTGACGGGGCGCCGAGGGCCACAGCCGCCACGTGCTCCGCCAGCAGCGGCGCCCACGAGAGCCCGCGGGAGCCCAGGCCGGTGAGCACGAACAGACCCTCCGGCCCGCCGTCGGCGGGACCTGCGACCGGCAGGCGGTCGGACGTCGTGGCCCTCACGGAGGCGCGGCCCTCCAGCGGCAGGTCCCGCAGACCGCGGGCGAGGGCCGGCAGGGCGGCCGCCAGGGTCTCCAGGTTGCGGGCATGGTCGGCGTCGCGCAGGTCGCCGCCCGTGTCCCCGCGGTCGTGGGTGGCGCCGAACAGCACCCCGTCGCGCGTCGGGATCGCATAGCCGCCCCAGGCGACGGCGGGCGTGGGCGCCGCCGTCCGGGCCCAGGTCGCCTGGCCGCGCACGGGGGCGAGGGCGAGGCCGGGCGCAAGACGGCCTGAATCCAGTCCGGCGGCCACGATGACCGCGTCGCACCGCACGAGCTCAGCGCCCGCCGGATCGCGCAGTACGAAGCCCTGGGGGACCCATTCGATCGCCGCAACCGCGCCGAACCGGAGCGCGCCGGCCCAGGCGGCGAGGACCGCGGCCGGCTCCAGGACGAGCGCGGTCTCCTGCGCCAGGGCGGCCGGCGCCGGTTCGCCGATCCGCGCTCCCGTCTCCCCCGCGTCCAGCCGGCGCAGCGCTCCGGGCTCGAACAGGTCCGACTGGGCGATACGGGCGAAGCGCGGCTCGTCCCGTGGAGAGGCGGCGAGCTGGAGGACGCTCCGCGCGATGATCGCCTCCGGGCGTTCCGCCTCGTAGAGCGCCACGGCGCGCCTGAAGGCCTGGGCGAACAGCTCGGCCGGAGGGCCGAGGCCCGCGTCCAGCCGCGGCGTGACCAGGCCCGCCGGATTGCCGGAGCCCCCGGCGCCCAGCTGCTCCGCCTCCAGCAGCAGGGCCTCGCCTCCGAGCGCCCGGACGGCGCGCGCCGCGGCCGCGCCGGCGATCCCTCCGCCGACGATCGCGACGCTCCGCACCGATGGATCGACCGGCGTCCCGGGGAAGCGCGCCTCCAGCCGCTCCCGCTTGCGGCCGAAGCCGGGCTTCTTCTCCACTTGGAAGCCGGCGGCGGCGAGTGCGCGGCGCACCTGGCCCGCGACGGTGAAGGTGGCGGCCCGCGCCCCGGGCGCCGAGCGCGCGCCCACCAGCGCCATCACCTCGTCGCGCCACATGGCGGGGTTCAGGGCCGGCGAGAAGCCGTCGAGGAACCAGGCGTCGGCGCGGCCGCTCCAGCCGCTCAGCGCCGGCTCCACGTCCGTGACGGCGAGGTCGATGACCGCGCCGAGCTCGGGCAGGTCCACGCGGTGGAAGCCCCGAGCGCGGCCGGGCCAGCGCGCCAGCAGGAGCGCAGAAAGCTCCGCGAGCTCGGGCCAGCGCGCATGAGCGCGGGCGGCCTCGTCCCGGGCCAGCGGATGAGCCTCGATGGTGAAGACGTGGAGCCGGGCGCCCGGTTCACGGAGGCGTCGCCAGAGGTCGAGAAGGGCCAGGATGTTGAGGCCGGTGCCGAAGCCCAGCTCGCCGACCACGAACCGGGAGCGGCCCTTCCACGCGTCCGGCAGCCCGCAGCCTTCCAAAAAGACCGCGCGGGTCTCGGCCAGGCCGTCCTCGGTGGAGAAGTAGACGTCGCCGAACAGGCGGGAGCGCGGCTGGCCATCCTCGCCCCAGGCGAGCGGGCTGTCGGAGGCGCTCGGGTCTTCTCTCATGGTCCAAATAGAAAGAGGGCCGCCCCCCAAGGGGAGCGGCCCTCTCGTAACGCGTTTCCGCGTGAGAAGCTTAGTGCTTCTCGGCCGGGGCAGCGGCGTCGGCGGCCGGAGCAGCCGGAGCGGCAGCGGCGTCGGCGGCCGGAGCAGCGGCGGCGTCGGCGGCCGGAGCAGCGGCCGAAGCGTCGGCGGCGGCGGTCGCAGCGGCGTCAGCCGGAGCGGCGGCCGGAGCTTCCGTGGTGGTTTCGGCGGCGGCTTCGGTCTTCTCTTCCGGCTTGTTGCAGGCGGCGACGGAGAGAGCGGCGACGGCGGCGCCGGCGACGAGCATCTTGCGGAGCAGTTCGGAGGTCATATCCCTGGTTCCCCTGATCGGAGTGTCAAAACACCCGCGGGCCTTTGCGGAGTCCCCGGGCGCGAGTCAGGAATATGCCGCGCTTCGCCCCCCGGGCAAGTCCTTTATTCACGGGTCCGTGATCACTTTTTTACCTTTCCGAATCCGGCCCGGCCGGGGGGAAAGGCGGGCGATCACGCCTCGTTCGGGATCGCGTTGAGCGCCTCTTCCAGCTCCAGGAAGCTGGGTTGTGCGCCGGAGGGCACGCTGCCGCGGCCGATCTCCACGGAGATCTGGGCGGCGTTGCCGTGCAGGTGGGCGACCAGCACGGACTGGATGATCCGATAGAAGGAGCCCTCCTCCTCGGTGACCTCCTTCATGCGCGTAGCCATCGGCCCCACCAGGCCGTAGGCGAGGAACACGCCCAGGAAGGTGCCGACGAGCGCGGAGCCGATCATCTCGCCGAGGACTTCGGGGGGCTCGGTGATCGCGCCCATGGTCTTGATGACGCCCAGCACCGCGGCGACGATGCCGAGCGCGGGAAGAGCGTCGGCCAGATTCTGCAGCGCATGCGGCGGCCCCATCGCCTCGTGATGGTGCTTCTCGAGCTGCTTCTCCATGGCGTCCTCGACCTGGTGGGGATCCTCCAGGTTCATGGTCATCATGCGCAGCGTGTCGCAGATGAAGTCGACCGCGAAGTGGTCCTTCATGATCTTCGGGAACCGCGAGAAGATGGTGCTCTCCTTCGGGTTCTCGATGTGGCTCTCGAGCGCGATGACGCCCTTCGACTTCATGGTCTTGGTGAGCAGGAAGAGCAGGCTGAGCAGGTCGCGGTAGTCGGAGGCCTTCCATTTCGGCCCGCCGAACACCTTCGAGAAGCCCGACAGGGTGCCCTTGATCACCGGCATCGAGTTGCCGATCAGGTAGGCGGCGACGCCCGCGCCGCCGATCGCCATCATTTCGTGAGGGAGGGCGTGCATGATCACGCCCATGTTCCCGCCGGAGATCAGGTAGCTGCCGAACACCAGGGCGAACAGCAGCACGATGCCGATGATCTGAAACATACTTCGCGGGTCCCCGTAGTCTCCCGGAACATGGCCGTTAATGCTTAATGGGCGGTGAGCGGCTTTCGGGTTTGCGCGCCCGCGGCGGGCATCTTAATCGATGGGCCATGTCCGCTCCGCCCGCCCCCCAACGCGACCTCTCGAAGCGGGCGTTCACGATCATCTTCGGCGTGTCCCTGGCCACCGCGCTGGGCAACACCGGCCTGATCAGCGTGCTGCCGGCCATCGGCCGCTCGATCGGGATTCCCGACCCCATGGTGGCGGCGGTGTTCTCGCTCTCGGCGCTGCTGTGGGCGCTGTCCTCGCCGTGGTGGGCGCGCGCGTCCGACCGCTACGGTCGAAAGCCGCTGATGCTGGTGGGGCTGTCGGGCTTCATGATCTCGATGATCGCCTGCGGCTTCGTGGTCAGCGCCGGCCTTCGGCACCTCGCCGCGCCGCTGGTCATCTTCGTCCTCTTCCTCTTCGCGCGGGCGCTGTTCGGCCTGTTCGGCGCGGCCTCGAACCCCGCCACCCAGGCCTATGTGGCCGAGCGCACCGCGCCGGAGAAGCGGACCCAGGCGATGTCCAGCCTGGCCGGCGCCTTCGGCCTGGGCACGGTCATCGGGCCGTTCCTGGCGCCGTTGTTCATCTTCCCCGTCCTCGGCTTGGCGGGTCCCCTCTTCACCTTCGCCCTGATCGCCGCGGCGATGCTGTTCGTGGTCTGGCGCTACCTGCCGGAGTCGCCCGTCGATCCCGAGGCCGCCCGCCCACGCCGCCCGGTGGTCGCCGGCGCCAAGCGCGACACGCCGATGTGGCGCGACCCGCGGGTGACGCCCTTCCTGATCTACGGCTTCGTGGTCGCCGTCTGCCAGACGGCCCAGGCCCAGACGCTGGGCTTCCTGATCATCGACAAGCTGAGCTTCACGCCGACCCAGGCCCAGGGCTTCATCGCCATCGCCATGATGTTCGGCGCGGTGGCGGGGCTCCTCGCCCAGTGGGGCATCATCCGGATGTTCGAGATGACGCCGCGCCAGCTGCTGCGCTGGGGCGTGGCCGTGGCGGCGCTTGGCAACCTGATGGTGGCGCTGTCGCCGGACTACTGGACGGTGGTGGCGGGCTATGCGGTCTCCAGCCTCGGGTTCGGCTTCGCCCGGCCCGGCTTCACCGCCGGCTCGTCCCTGGCCGTGGACATGGGCGAACAGGCCCGCGTGGCCGGCGCCATCGCGGCGGTCAACGGAGTCAATGTGGTGCTCGCGCCGTTCTTCGTCTGGCTCTACCAGCACTCGAACCCGGCGCCGTTCCTGCTGAACATGGCGCTGATGCTGGGGATGCTGGTCTACGCCTTCCGCAACAAGCAGCTCCGCAACGCCGACCCGAAGCCCGCCACGCGCGCCGACACCGCCATCGCCACCCTGGAAAAGCAGGACGAGGGCGGCGCGCCCTAGCTTGCGGCGCCGGCGGCCTGGGCCTCGGTCTTCAGCCGCTGCACCATCTCCGGCGAGAGGTAACCGTCGGCCACCAGGCCGCGGGCCTTCTGCCAGTTCCGGAGCGCCGTGCGCGTGCCCATGCCGACCACGCCGTCGGGTGCGCCGGGATCGAAGCCCAGCGCCGCCAGCGCCCGCTGGGCGGTCATGCGATCTGCCAGCGAGAGGGGCGTCTCGGCCGGCCACGGCTTCACCAGGTCGCCCTGGCCGCCGATGCGGTCGGCCAGCAGCCCCACGCCGAGCGCATAGGCGATGGAGTTGTTGTACCGGCGGATGGCGAAGTGGTTCGGGAACAGCAGGAATACCGGCCCCCGCGCGCCCGTGGGCGCGACCAGCTGGGCCTTGGCGGAAAGGTCGGTGTCGGCCCAGGGGAGGCGGTCAGCGCGCGTCACGCCCCTGTCCGCCCACCAGCCAGGCGTCTCGCGCGGGCCTTCCGTAAGGCTCCAGTCGAAGCCTGCGGGAACGGTGACCTCGCGCGCCCAGCTCTGCCCGCGCACCCAGCCGGCCTTGGACAGCAGGTTGGCCGCCGAGGCCAGGGCGTCGGCCGGCGAGGCCCAGATGTCGCGCTTGCCGTCGCCGTCGTGGTCCACGGCCGTGGAGGCGAAGGTCGTGGGGATGAACTGGGTCTGCCCCATGGCCCCAGCCCAGGAGCCGCGCAGGCGCGAGCGCGCGTGCTCGCCCGACTCGATGATCTTCAGAACCGCGATCAGTTCGCCCTCGGCCCAGCTCCGCCGCCGGCCCTGGGCCGCCAGCGTGGCCAGCGAGCGGATCACGTCATAGTCGCCCTGGATCGCGCCGTAGCCGCTCTCCAGCGCCCAGACCCCCATCAGGATCTCCCGCGGGACGCCATAGCGCTGCTCGATCCGGTCGAAATAGGGCTCGCTGCGGCGCTGCAGGCCCATGGAGACCCGGCCGCCGGTGACCACGCCCTTCAGATACTCCGAGATCGGCTTGGAGAACTCGGGCTGCCGGCTGTCCAGGTTGCCGACGCGGGGATCGGGGGTCAGGCCCTTCAGCTCGCGGTCCAACACCGAGCGCGAGACGCCGGCCTTTGTGGCCCGGCCGTAGAACTCGGCCGCCCAGGCGTCGAACACCTGGTCGCCGGAGACCACCGGCGGGATCACCGGCTGCGGCGCCGGCGCCGGGGCAGGCGCCACGGCCGGCGGCGGCGGCGTCACGGTGGGCGTCGGCAAGAGGGCCTTGTTGGCGGGGCTCGCGCACCCGGCCAGGACGTACAGGGCGAGAAGATAGCGGCGGCGCATCATGACCTTATCTAGTGAGCCGCGAGTCGGCGCCCAGTCACAACGCCGTCAGGGGCCAATGCGTTGACTCAGGCCCAGCCTCCCCGTATATGCGCCCGCTCTCTTGTTGAACCAGGACGCCGCGCGTCCGCGCACGCCCGAGAACAGGTCATGAAGGTCAGAAGCTCGCTCAAGTCGCTCAAGACTCGCCACCGCGACTGCAAGCTCGTGCGCCGCAAGGGCCGGGTGTACATCATCAACAAGACGGACCCGCGCTTCAAAGCCAAGCAGGGCTAAGCGCGCCGGCCGATGCCTGAGGCGGTTGGCCCCCAGGCTGTCGGCCCTAGGGCCGTTGTCTGGGACTTCGGCAACGTCATCGTGCGGTGGAATCCCCGCACGCTCTACCAGAAGATCTTCCCCGACCCGGCCGAGTGCGACCGGTTCCTCGCCCATGTCTGCACCATGGACTGGCACATGGCGCACGACCGCGGGGAGAGCTTCGAGGACAACATCGCTGTCCTCATCGCCAGGCATCCCGACCATGCGCCGGCGATCCGCGCGTGGCGCGAGCGCTGGTGGGAGATGTTCTCCGGCGCGATCCCGGAGACCGAGGCGGCCATCGAGGCCCTGGACGTGCGCGGCGTGCCCCAGTTCGGCCTGTCCAATATCCATCAGGACACCGTCGAGGGCACCTACGCCATGAGCCCGGCCTTCGGGCGGCTGAAGGACGCCATCATCTCCGGCCGGGAGCGGCTGACAAAGCCGGATCCCGCGATCTTCCGCCTGGCGGCGGAGCGGTTCGGCTATGCGCCGCGTGACCTGCTGTTCGTGGACGACAGCGCGAAGAACATCGAGGCGGCCCGCGAGCTTGGCTTCGACGTCCATCACTTCACCGACCCCGCCTCGCTGCGGCCGGCCCTGGAGGCCCGCGGTCTCCTCTAGGCGGGGCCGCCGCGGACCAGCTCGAAGAACTCCTGCCGCGTCCGCGGGTCGTCGCGGACCTCGCCCAGCAGGTGACTGGTGGTCAGCCGTGAGCCCGGCGTGTTCACCCCCCGCATGGTCATGCAGCTGTGCTCGGAGACGAGCACCACGCCCACGCCCTTCGGCTGCAGGATGTCCTGGATCGCCTCGGCGATCTCGGCGGTGAGCTTTTCCTGGATTTGCAGCCGGCGAGCGAAGCCGTTGACGACCCGCGCAAGCTTGGAGATGCCGACCACGCGGTTGGCCGGCAGGTAGCCCACGTGCGCCTTGCCCAGGAACGGCAGCATGTGGTGCTCGCAGAAGCTGACCACCCGGATGTCCTTCAGGATCACCAGTTCGTCGTAGCCGCCCACCTCCTCGAAGGTGCGGGCCAGGTACTCCCGCGGGTCGGTCTCGTAGCCGGCGAAGAGTTCCCGGTAGGCCTTGGCCACTCGCTTCGGCGTCTCCAGGAGCCCCTCGCGCGTGGGGTCGTCCCCCGCCCATTCGATGAGGGTGCGGACGGCGGCCTCGGCGTCCTGCTGCGTGAGTGGGCGTTTCTCTTCGGCCATCGGCTGCCTCCGCGTCGATGCGTCTCAATGGTCGGGCTTCGGCAAAGGTTCAAGCGACGGATGACACGGGGCCGGCCGGTGGCTAGGTTCCGCCGCTTTCCGAACCCCCGAGACTTGTGAGAGGCTCTCCCCCATGGCCGACGACGCCGCCGACGCCCACCCCGACGTGCTCAACCAGGCGGCCCAGGGCCAGCTGAAGAGCATCATCGAGCGTATCGAGCGCCTCGAGCAGGAGAAGTCCGAGATCGCCGAGCAGATCAAGGAGGTCTTCGCCGAGGCCAAGGGCAACGGCTTCGACGTGAAGGTGCTCCGCAAGGTGGTCCGGATCCGAAAGCAGGACCGCGCCAAGCGGATGGAGGAAGAGGCGATCCTCGACCTCTACCTCTCGGCGATCGGAGAGATTTGAAGCGCAAGGCGCCACCATCGCCCTTCGAGGCGCAGCGGGCGGCCGCCAGGCGCGCCGCCCTCAACGCCCTGAAACGCGCCCGCCGGACCGCCGAGAAGGCGGGCGTCGAGCTCTCCGACTGGGAGGGCGAATTCCTCGGCAGCGTCGCCGAACGCGTGAAGACCTATGGCCGCGCCTTCGGCGACCCGGAGAAGGGCGCCCGCGGCGAGGCGCTCTCCCTCATGCAGTCGGTGAAGCTCAAGGAGATCGCCGCCAAGGCCAAGGGCGAGAAGAAGCCGATGAGCCGGGGCAAGGGCTTCCGCCGGAAGCCGAAGGGTGGCGAAGACTAGGTCAGCCCTGCGCCGCCACCTGCTCGACCACGTCCTCCAGGCCCTGCTCCTTGACCTTGCGGTAGAGGGTGGAGCGACCGATGCCGAGGCGGCGGGCCACCTCGCTCATGTGGCCGGCGTAAATCCCGATGGCGAGCTGGATCAGGTCGCGCTCGATCTCCTCCAGCGTCCGCAGGTGGCCGCGCTCGTCCAGGATGCGCACCGGGGCGTCCTTCGGCATCTCGGCGACGAGCTGCTCGGCGGTCGGGATGGCCTGGGGCAGGGCGGTCGCCACCGGTTGCACGACCGACTCCGGGGGCGGGGCGGCGACGCCAGAGATGGCCGGGAAGTCGTGCGGAGCCAGATACGGGGCGTCTGACAGCACGATGGCGCGGTAGACGGCGTTCTCCAGCTGGCGGACATTGCCCGGCCAGTCGAAGGCGGTGAGGAAGCTCATGGTGTCGGGCGCGGCGCCGACCACGGACTTGCCCTCTTCCACGTTGAACCGGCGCACGAAGGCGTCGACCAGGGCCGGGATGTCTTCCTTGCGCTCGCGCAGCGCCGGCGCCTCGATCGGGAAGACGTTCAGGCGGTAGTAGAGGTCCTCGCGGAAGCGGCCCTCGGCCACGGCCTGTGAGAGGTCGCGGTTCGTCGCCGAAACGATCCGCACGTCGACCTTGATGGAGCGCTTGGAGCCGATCGGATCGATCTCACTCTCCTGCAGGGCCCGCAGCAGCTTCACCTGGATGTCGAGCGGCAGTTCGCCCACCTCGTCGAGGAACAGGGTGCCGCCGCTCGCCTCCTGGAACTTGCCCAGGTGCTTGTCGGTGGCGCCGGTGAAGCTCCCCTTCTCGTGGCCGAACAGGATGGATTCCACGAGGTTCTCGGGAATGGCTCCGCAGTTGACGGCCACGAACGGCTTGCCGGCGCGCTCGGAGGAGCCATGCACGGCCCGCGCGATCACTTCCTTGCCGACCCCGCTCTCGCCGGTGATCAGGATGGGGATGGACGACTTGGCGGCCCGTTCGCCCAGGCGCTTGACCATGGTCATGGCCGGCGAGGCGCCGATCAGGTCGTCGAAGGTGGTGCGGCCGGTGGCGTGCTTCTTCAGCCGGTCCACCTCGCCCTTCAGGGCGCCCATGGACAGGGCGTTGCGGATCGAGACGATGATCCGCTCCGGCGCGGCCGGCTTGACGAAGAAGTCGATGGCGCCGGCCTGCATGGCCTGCACCACGGTGTCGATCCCGCCGGTGGCGGTGACCACGATCACGGGCTGGTTGAAGCCGCGCGCGCGCATCTCCGCGAGCGTGTCCTGGCCGGAGATACCGGGCATGACCAGATCGAGGAGAACCACGTCGGCCTTCACCCCCGCCCCGAGCTTGCGGATGGCTTCGTCGCCGCTCTCGGCGTGGGCCACGGCGAAGCCTTCGCGCTCCAGGACAGCCTGGATCAGCCTGCGCTGGGTCGGGTCGTCATCGACGACGAGGACCGTCTTGGACATTGGAGAATACCCACCTCAATCGGACACTCGTCTCTTCTGGACGATGCTCTTCGTGGCCCGAATTGATACAGGCGGTGGGTAAAGGCCGAGTTTCGGAGACCCGAATCAGGGGTTAACGGCCGCGACCGTCTGGCTGTGACCGGCGAGCGCATCCGAGGGCCCGAAGGTCTCCGCCGGCGCGGCAGGCTCAAGCGGCGGCGGCGCGAAGTCGACGGGCTCCGCGGCGGGCGGGACCGTGGCCGTGACCGCGGCCGGAGCGGCGTAGGTGTCTGCGGCGGCGATGGTGGCTTCCGGCGCATCCTCGCACTGGCGCAGCTTGGCCTTCAGGAAGCCGCGACGGGCCCAGCCGGCCATGGCGGCGTCGGCGAGTTCGCGCTCCTTGCGGTCCACGCCGGTGATGATGCGGAACACCCCCCGGTAGGGGATCAGGCTTCGCGCGCCCTTCACCAGCAGGTCGCCGGCGTTGGTTTTCTCGACATCGGGCTCGTCAGCGTCGGGGCCGAGGATCTGGTCGAGCTGGGCAAGTTCCTGATAGGCCGCCTCGCAGTCTGCCGGCGCGTAGGGATCGGCCTTCACCTTCTTCAGCAGCTCGGGGACCTCGCTGGCGGTGAGGCCCAGGCCTTGCTGCTCACCGGGTTTGATCTCGGCCGCGGCCGGCCAGGCGGCCAGCGCCACGCCGGCCGCGGCGAGGGCCGCGATAAGGGGGCGGGTCGACTGGGTCATCGCCTTTTCGCATCTCCGTTGCGGACGCTCCTAAACACCCAAGCCGGTCAATGGGTTCACGGCCCGGCTTGGCCGCCTGGGGCGAACCAAACGCGGCCTTGGCGAGTTTGAGCCGCGCCAGGGGCGCCTCGCGTGGGGGGACGACACGAGAAGGAGAGACCCCATGACCAAGCACAACCGGACCGCCATGCTGGCCGGCGTGGCGCTGGCGATGAGCGCCGGCGCAGCCTCTGCACAGGCCTGGATGTCCATCAATGAACGGCAGGCTCGCCTCGACGAGCGCATCGAGGCGGGGATGCGCTCCGGCGACCTGTCGCGATCGGAGGCGATGTCCCTTCGGGCCGAGTTCCGCGACCTGATCGGCCTGGAGGCCCGCTACAGGGCCGGCGGCCTGTCAGCCTGGGAGCGGCAGGATCTCGACCGGCGTTTCGACCAGCTCTCGATGCGCATCCGCTATGACCGCACCGACCGCGAGCGCGGCTGGTTCGGCGGGTCCGGCTGGGCCGACGAGGGCGGCCGCTGGGTGCCGGTCGAGCGGCGCAAGGCGCAGCTCGAGCGCCGCATCGAACAGGGCCTGCGCAGCGGGCAGTTGACCGCCGGCGAGGCGGCGCGCCTGCGGGCCGAGTACCGCGACGTGGCGCGACTGGACATGCGCTACCGCCGCGGCGGCTACACACCCCGTGAGATGGCCGACCTCGACCGCCGCTTCGACGCGCTCGCCGCGCGCATCCGCTGGGAACGCAGGGACGACGACCGCCGCTACGGCTACAACTACCGTCGCTAGTGGATGAAGGGGGCTCCGGAGCGGCGCTCCGGGGCTCCCCCCGCCGCCTCGGTTGACGTGGCGGCGTGCTTGCCCGCCGCTCCGCTCCGGGCCTAACGTCTCGGCAAGGCCGGCAAAGGCCACGGGGAGGCGAGATGAGGATCAGGACCCTTGCGGTTGTGCTGGCGCTGGCCGGCGCGGTAGCCGCCTGTCAGAAGCCGGCGGCGACGGGCGGCCAGGTCGACGGAGCGCGGATCGCCGCGGCCGACGGCAACGCGGAGTGGCTCTCCTACGGCAAGGGCTATTCCGAGCAGCGGTTCAGCCCCCTCGACCAGGTGAACGCCGCCAACGTGGGCCAGCTCGGCCTGGCCTGGTATGCCGAATTCGACACCGACCGTGGACAGGAGGCGACGCCCCTGGTGGCCGACGGGGTGCTCTACACGACCACCGCCTGGTCCAAGGCCTACGCCTTCGACGCGAAGACCGGCAAGCAGCTCTGGGCCTTCGATCCGAAGGTGGAGGGCGCCAAGGGCTTCAACGCCTGCTGCGACGTGGTCAACCGCGGCGTCGCCCTGTGGAAGGGCCGCGTCTACCTCGGCACCATCGACGGCCGGCTGATCGCGCTGGACGCCAAGACCGGCCAGCCGGTCTGGTCCGTGCAGACCACCGACACCTCCAAGCCCTACACCATCACCGGCGCGCCCAGGGTCGTGAAGGACAAGGTGCTGATCGGCAACGGCGGCGCCGAATACGGCGTGCGCGGCTACATCGCCGCCTATGACGCGGCGACCGGCAAGCAGGCCTGGCGCTTCTACACCACGCCCAACCCCACCGGCGCGGCCGACGGCGCGGCCTCCGACAAGGTCATGGCCGAGAAGGCCGCGGCCACCTGGTCGGACGGGGAGTGGAAGAAGACCGGCGGCGGCGGCACGGTGTGGGACTCCATCGCCTATGACCCCACCCTGGACATCGTCTACCTAGGCGTCGGCAACGGCACGCCGTGGAACCACCAGCGCCGTTCGGGCGGCAAGGGAGACAACCTCTTCCTGTCCTCGATCCTGGCGCTGAAGCCGGACACCGGCGAGTACGTCTGGCACTACCAGACCACCCCGGCCGAGAGCTGGGACTACACCGCCACCCAGCACATCATGCTGGCCGACCTGAACATCGAGGGCCAGCCGCGCAAGGTCCTGATGCAGGCGCCAAAGAACGGCTTCTTCTATGTGATCGACCGGGCCACCGGTCAGCTGCTCTCGGCCAAGAACTACACCAACATCAGCTGGGCCACCGGCGTCGACCTGAAGACCGGCCGGCCGATCGAGGCGCCCAACGCCCGCTACGGCCAGGGCCCGGCGCTGGCCATCCCGGGGCCGCTCGGGGCGCACAACTGGCAGCCCATGGCCTACAATCCGAAGGCCGGGCTGGTCTACATCCCCACCAACGTCACGCCGTTCGCCTATACGGACGACACGGGCTTCACCTACAAGGACGGCGCCTGGAACGTCGGGGTGGACTTCCTCACCAATGCGCTGCCCACCGACGAGGCGACGCAGAAGGCCGTGGCGTCGATGATCCGCGGCGCGCTGGTCGCCTGGGACCCGGTGCAGCAGAAGGCGGTCTGGACCGTCGAGCACCCCTACTTCTGGAACGCGGGCGTGCTGTCGACGGCCGGCGGCCTGGTCTTCCAGGGCGCGGCCCAGGGCGAGTTCGTGGCCTATGACGCGGCCAAGGGCGCCAAGCTGTGGACCTACAAGACCGGCAACGGGATCATCGCCGCGCCAATGAGCTACCAGATCGACGGCGAGCAGTACGTGGCCGTGATGGTGGGCGCGGGCGGCGGCGGCCAGATCTCGGCCCCGGGCTTCATGCCGCAGCGGCCGAGGCTTCCCGGCCGGCTGCTGGTCTTCAAGATCGGCGGCCAGGCGACGGCGCCGCCGTTCAACGTGCCCGCCCAACCCGAGATCGACCTGACGGGCGTCAGTTCATCCGGCGACGTGAAGAACGGCTTCGCGGTCTTCCACCAGCAATGCCAGGTCTGCCACGGACCGAACGCGGCGGGCGCGTGGCTGCCCAACCTGCGGGCCTCGCCGATGCTGGCGAGCGCCGAGGACTGGAAGGGCGTGGTGATCGACGGCGTGCTGGCCCCGCGCGGCATGGCGAGTTTCGCCCGTTTCCTGACGCCCAAGGACGCCGAGGACGTTCGCGCCTACGTCATCCAGGAGGCGAGGAACGCCGCCGCCGCCCCCGCGACGGCGCAGGGGTCCAGGACGCCCGCGCCGCCGCCCAAGAGCTAGGGCAGGACCGCAGCGAACTGCTCGGCGATCCAGTCGGCCTGGCCGTCGGAGAGGATCAGCGGCGGGGCGATGCGGATGGTGTGGTCGTGCGTCTCCTTGGCCAGCAGGCCGCGGGCCTGCAGGGCCTCGCAGACCCGCCGCGCGCCTCCGGCCTCGGGATGGAGCTCCACGGCCAGCATCAGGCCGCGGCCGCGGACGTCCTTGACCCCGTCGGCCCGGATGCCGGAGAGCGAGGTCTTGAGGCGCTCGCCCACGCGGGCGGCGTTGTCGATCATGCCCTCCTCGGTCAGGACCCTCAGGGCCGCGCGCGCAACGGCGCAGGCCAGCGGGTTGCCGCCGAAGGTGGAGCCGTGCTCACCCGGGTGCAGGACGGACATGACCTCGGAGTTCGAGAGCACGGCCGAGACCGGGTAGAAGCCACCCGAGAGCGCCTTGCCGATCAGGGTGAGGTCGGCCTCGATCCCCTCGTGCTCCTCGGCGAGCAGCCTTCCCGTGCGGCCGAGGCCGGTCTGGATCTCGTCGAGGATCAGGATCACGTTGTGCTTCGTGCAGAGTTCGCGGGCGCGTTTCAGGTACCCCGCCGGCGGAATGATCACGCCCGCCTCGCCCTGGATCGGCTCCACCAGGAAGGCCACCGTATTGGGCCCGATGGCCTGCTCCAGGGCGTCGGCGTTCCCGTAGGGCACGACCCTGAAACCTGGGGCGAAGGGCCCGAAGCCGCCGCGCGAACCCGGATCGGTGGAGAAGCCCACGATAGCCACGGTGCGGCCATGGAAGTTGTCGGCGGCGACGATGATCTCGGCCTGGCCCTCCGGCACGCCCTTCACCTCGTAGCCCCACTTGCGGGCGACCTTGATGGCGCTCTCGACGGCCTCGGCGCCCGAGTTCATCGGCAGGGCCTTGTGCGACTTGGTGAGTGCGCAGAGCTCCTCGTAGAAAGGCGCGAGCTGGTCGTTGCGGAAGGCCCGCGAGGTGAGCGTCAGGCGCGAGGCCTGGGAGACCAGGGCCTCCAGGATCTTCGGGTGGCAGTGGCCCTGGTTCACGGCTGAATAGGCCGAGAGGCAGTCCATGTAGCGGTTGCCGTCCACGTCCCAGACGTAGACCCCCTCGCCGCGGGTCAGCACCACGTCGAGGGGCTTGTAGTTCTTGGCGCCGTAGAGGGCCTCGGTGGCGATCAGGTCGGCGGCGATCGAGCGTTGCAGCGTGATGTCGTTCATCGGTGTCGAGCCCCTATTCGGCGGCGATGGCGGAAGCTTGGGGGACGCTGGTCCGGTCGAGGCGCAGCGTCATGCAATAGGCGGCCCCGCCCGAGAGGATGAAGGGCGAGAGGTCCACCTCGACCAGCTGGTAGCCGCGCTGCTCCAGGCGGGCGCGCAGCGCCGCGGGCGCCTTGGCCATGACGATGGTCCGGTCGATGTTCACCGCGTTCACGCAGAAGGCGGCGGCGTCCTCGTCGGTGGCCTCGATGCGCTGCTCTTCGGGCACCCGCTCGCGGATCGTGGCGAGGGCGGTCTCGGTGAAGGCCGGTGGATAGTAGAGCACCTCGCCGCCCGACAGCGGGCAGAAGCAGGTGTCCAGGTGGTAGTAGCGCTCCGACGCCAGCTCCAGCGGGACCACCTCCTGGCCGAAGAAGCCCTGCAGGACGGCCAGCGCGCCGCGGCTCGAGCGGGGGCCGTAGCCAGCCCAGAAGAGCTGCCGGCCGAGGTCCCAGATCGCGTCGCCCGCACCCTCGTGGAACAGGCCCTCCGGCAGGTCCATGATCTCCTGCACCACGCCGCGCGTCTTCAGCTTGCAGAAGGCCGAGCGGAAGATCGCCTCCTCGCCCTGCCGCTCCGGATGCCGGAAGCGGGCCAGGAGGACGCGGCCGTCGAGCACCACGGCGGCGTTGGCCGGGAACACCAGGTCAGGCAGGCCGCGGGCGGCCTCTACCAGCTCGACGCGGGCGCCGGCGGCCTTCAGCGCGGCCTTCAGGGCGTCCGACGCGGCCTTCGCGGCGGTGAGGCAGCCTTCGCGGTCGGCGCGCCACGCGGTGGGCTTCATCCAGGGATTGATCTGGTAGCAGACCTCGAAGTGACCGGGATCGGTCATGAGGAAGAGCGCCATGCGAACCCTCCAGCAATTGACCCTCAGAAGGATCGCCCAAGGCGGCGCTAGCGAAAAGCGGACAACCTGCTACTTTTCGCTAAAGGCCTTGTCGGAATGCCATGGATGGCTGGCGAATTGCTTGATGACCTCGACCGCAGGCTCGTGGCCCTGCTGCGGGCCGATTCGCGTCAGCCGGCCTCCTCCCTTGCCGCGGCGCTGAAGGTCAGCCGCGGTACGGTGCAGAACCGGATGGAGCGGCTTCTGGCCCGCGGCGTGATCCAGGGCTTCACCGTCCGCACCCGTCCCGAACTCGAGGCGAACCGGGTGCGCGCCATCATGTGCATCGCCATCGAGGGCGAGCGCTCCGGCGCAGTGGTGAAGGCGCTAAAGGGCTTCCCGGAGGTGGCGGCGATCCACACCACCAACGGCCGCTGGGATCTGGTGGCCGAGCTCGACACCGAGAGCCTGGCCGAGTTCAGCCGCACCCTGGACCAGATAAGGACGCTGGAAGGCATCGCCTCCACCGAGACCTCGATCCTTCTGGCGACCCAGAAGTTGTAGGGCGCCTCCTCCCGCTCCGGGGGCGGATGGACTACATCCGAGCCATGAACGCGCCCGTGAAGCCCGAGACCCTGCCGCAGTGGCGGCTGGATGACCTCTATACCGACCGCGAAGATCCTCGTATCGAGGCCGATCTCCATCGCGCCCGCACGGCGAACGGCGCCCTGGTGGCGCTGAAAGGCCGGTTCGTGGCCAGTCGGGCCGACGCCGCGGGGCTGGGCCGCCTGCTGGATGAGGGGATCGGCCACTATGAGGCGGCCACCAACGCGCTCTGGAGCGTGGGCTCCTACGCCTCGCTCGCCGCGTCCGTGGCGCGCGACGACCCCGCGTGGTCGAAATTCGAGGCGGACCTGCGGGCCCGCGCCTCCCAGATCGCCGCGGAGAGCCTGTTCTTCACCCTGGAGATCAACCAGCTCGAGGACGCCGAGATCGAGGCCGCGCTCGAGGGCCATCCGCCCGCCGCCCGCTGGCGGCCGTGGATCCGCCGGGTGCGCTTGGCGCGGCCGCACGAGCTCTCGGCGGAGCTCGAGCGGATGCTGGTGGATCGCGCGCCCGCGGTGGCGAACTGGGGGCGGCTGTCCGACGAGACCCTGGCGAAGCTCACCGCCCGGGTGGGCAAGGAGACGCTGACGCTCTCCGAGGCGCTGAACCGCCTCTCCAGTCCGGATCCGGGCCTGCGCAAGCAGGCGGCCATGGCGCTGGCCAAGGCGCTCGGGGATCGCGCGCCGACACTGGCGCTCTGCCTGAACACTCTGGCCTTCGAGAAGCAGGTGGAGGACCGCTGGCGGAAGTACCCTGATCCCGCCGCCGGACGGCACCTGGCCAACGAGGTCGACGCCGCCTCGGTGGATGCGTTGGAGCAGGCGGTGGTGGAGGCTTACCCGTCGGTAAGCCACCGCTACTACCGGCTGAAGGCCCGGGTGATGGGCCGGGAAGCGCTGGACCACTGGGACCGCAACGCGCCCCTCGATACCGCGCCGCCCCGGCTCTACAGCTGGGACGAGGCCAAGGGTCTGGTGCTGGAGAGCTTCGCCGATCTCGCGCCGAAGTTTGCCGACGCCGCCCACACCTTCTTCAACCAGCCCTGGATCGATGCCTTGCCCCGGCCCGGCAAGCAGTCCGGCGCCTATTCTCACCCGGTCACGGCCGAGCGGCACCCCTACGTCTTCATGAACTACATGGGCGAGCGACGGGACGTGCTGACGCTGGCCCACGAGCTCGGCCACGCGGTCCACCAGACGCTCTGCCAGCCTCTCGGCACCCTCCTGGCCGACACGCCGCTGACGCTCGCCGAGACGGCGTCGATCTTCGGCGAGGGACTGGTCTTCGAGCGGCTGCTGGCGGCGGCCACCCCGGAGGAGAAGCGCGGCCTGCTGGCCGGCAAGATCGAGGACGCCCTGAACACGGTGGTACGCCAGATCGCCTTCCACCGTTTCGAGACCCGGTTCCACGCCGCGCGCCTGGAGGGCGAGCTCTCGCCCCAGGAGATCGGCGGCCTCTGGCTGGAGGTGATGGGCGAGAGCTTGGGGCCGGCGATCCGGCTCAACCGGGGCTACGAGCATTACTGGGGCTATATCAGCCACTTCGTGCACTCGCCGTTCTACGTCTACGCCTACGCCTTCGGAGACCTCCTGGTGCGCGGTCTCATGGAGAAGCGGCGGGAGGATCCGCAGGGCTTCGCGCCGCTCTACGAGGCCCTGCTCGCCGCCGGAGGGACGAAGACCTATGTGGAGGCGCTGGCTCCGTTCGGCCTCGATCCGCGCCAGAAGGCCTTCTGGGCCGCGGGCATGAAGCAGATCGAGCGGCTCGTGGACGAGTTCGAGACCCTGGTGCCGGACAGGTGAGCCCTGCACGCGATCTCCACATGACGTCGATCAAGGCTGCGGCGCGGCAATGCCACGAAATGAACTCTTCGCGCGTTCGAGGGACCGAGGGCGAAGGCTGAGGTATCCCGGAGTATGACTTTGAGATCAGAGCGGCGCGCGAGCATCCGACTGGCCGCCGTGGCCGCCGTCCTGCCGATCGTCCTGGCCGGCGCGGCGCTGCACGCCCAGGAGCCGGCTGCGCCGCCGGCGGCCGGCCGCGCAGCCCAGCCGGCGCTCACGCCGGCCCAGCAGGAGCTGGCGCTGCAGGTGATGCGCGACGCCGACGCCCACGGCCTGCAGCCCAAGGACTATGTCCCGGCCGGCGATGCGCCGGACGGCGGCGCGGTCGCCGCGGCCCTCCTGCGCTATGCCCACGACGTTCGCGTGGGGCGGATGGAGCCCGGCGATTTCCCGAAGATGTGGGCCCTGCGGCCGGCCGCCTATGACCCGGCGCCGGAGCTGGCGCAGGCGCTCGCCGCCGACCGGCTGAAGCCTTGGCTGGACAGCCTGCCGCCGCCCTATTCCGGTTACGCGGCCCTCAAGCGCGGCCTGGTCAAATATCGCGAGATCGCGTCCGCGGGCGGCTGGAAGGCTGTCCCCGAGGGGACGCCGCTCAAGCTTGGCGTCACCGATCCGCGCGTGGAGTCGCTCCGCGCTCGGCTGGCCGTGGAGGATCCGCAGGTCGCCGGGACCGCCGGCGCGACGTTCGACGAGGCGCTGCACCAGGCCGTGCAGCGGGCCCAGCGCCGGTTCGGCATTGAGCCCGACGGTGTGGTCGGGCCCGGCACCCTGCGGATGCTGAACCAGCCGGTGGGCCAGCGCGTGCTGCAGATCATCGCCAACATGGAGCGTTGGCGCTGGATGCCGCGCGAGATGCCGGCCAACCGCGTGCAGGTGAACTCCGGCGCGGCCATCGTAACCCTGTTCCAGGACGACCGGCCGGTGCTGTCGATGAAGGCGGTCTCGGGCAAGCCCGGCGACGAGACGCCCATGCTGCAGTCGGCTATCCACAGCGTGGTGATCAACCCGCCGTGGAACGTCCCGAGCAGCATCGCGAACGAGGAGCTGTGGCCCAAGGAGCGGGCGAACCCGGGCTATCTGGCCCGCAACGGCTTCCGCGTGATCACCAACGACGATGGATCCCGGCGCCTGCAGCAAAGCTCGGAGCAAAGCGCGCTCGGCCGCTACAAGTTCGACTTCGACAATCCGTTCGCCGTGTACCTGCACGACACCCCGACGAAGGCCACGTTCGAGCGGTTCGCCCGCCAGGCCAGTCACGGCTGCGTCCGTGTCGAAAAGCCCAGGGAGCTCGCGGAGGCCCTTTTCGCGGGCGACGCTCAGTGGACGCCCGAGCAGATCGCCACGACCCTCGACAGCGGCAAGACCGTGCGGGCGCGCTTGCCCACGCAGGTGCCGGTCTTCATCCTCTACTGGACCACGTTCGCGGGGGCCGACGGCCAGATGCACTTCCGCTCCGACCCCTATGACTGGGACCGTGAGCTGCTGCGCCGGGTGGGCGTTCTGGCGGCGCCGAAGAAGACCGAAGAGGCCTGACCGATGCTGAGAGTGGTGCTGTGGATCGCGGCGGCGTGCGCCGTGCTGCTGCTGGCTCTGGCCCTGACCCGTGGCGCGCGGTTCACGTCCGAGCCCACGGCCAAGGCGCCTGCCGAGGTGACCGCGCCCGCCGCGGAGGAGCAGGCGGTCCCCGCCGCCGCCACGGCGCCTGAGCCGGAGTCATCGCCGCTGCCGCTGCCGCCCATCGACGAGCAGGTCGCCGAAGACGCCGCCGCGGTGGGCATGACGACGCGCGAGCCGCAGGACGAGACCGCTCCGGAGGCTCCGCCGCCGGAACCTGCCGCCGAACCCGTGCCCTAGGAGCCCGACCACCGGCGCACCCGGCCGGTGTCGACGTGGACGAAGTTGGACTTGGGATAGTAGCCGACGCCGCCGGCGGAGACGTCGAGGGCCGCCTTGTGCAGGTGGGCGAGCTGGACGCCCTCGATCCGCACGTCCACGGCCTTGCCCAGCGTATGCTGGCTCTGCGAGGCGACGCCCTTGCTCTTGGCGTGAAGCATGGCGTTGGTCTTGGGCGACCGATAGCCGGAGATGATCTGGAACGGCCGGTTGCTCTCCAGCCGCGTGTTGATGGCGTGCAGGGCGTCGAACAGGGCCGGCTCCATCATGCGCTCCTCGCCCGTGCGCCAGTCCCGCAGGACACGCATGGCCTCGGCGAGCGCCTGGGGCACATAGCGGCCGTTCTCGAAATAGACGGCGTTGAAGCGGTCGCCGGTGTGCAGATTGTGCAGGACCGCCCGCCGCGGGCTGTCCCCGAGCGCGCTCGCCCAGGCCGGCATGGCAAGGCCGGAAAGCGCGGCCGCGCCACCCAGGCGCAGCGCCTCGCGGCGTCCGATCAGTGTCTGCATTGGTGAAACCCCGACGACGGCTACGCCTCTGAACATGCCGTCTGAGCCTGCAATATCAAGCTAAACAGGCCGTTGCTGCGACAAGCCGCCTCAGGCGAGCAGGCTCGCGAGCACGAAGAGCACGCCGGTCAGCAGGGCGAGCGCGATGATCCCGGCGGTCCATCCGAAGAGGGTTTCGCGATTGTGGTAGCGCCAGCTGCGGTAGGCGCGGCGCAGGCCTATGCGCTTGCGCGCGCGGATCTCGAGCTGCGGCGTCCGCGGCCGGCTCGGGCGGTCGTTCGGTTCGGTCACGTAGGCGGCGTCGGTAATCGGTCAGCGTCCCGACCCGCCAACGACGCGGGCAGCGGGTTTCTTCCCCGCCGCCTCGGTGCTTGCCATTTTTCAAACGCCCGTTAGACCCGAAGACGATGTCCGACGACTTGACCGAGGTCCAGGCCGCCGTCGTGCCCGACGGCTACGAGATCAACCTCTGGCAGCGGGGGTTCGGCCGGACCGTGGGCCCGTTCTATTCGCGGCGGGAGGCGGACGGCCGAGAGACCCTGGCCTTCCGCGTGGAGGAGCACCACGCCAACGGCATGAACAACTGCCACGGCGGCATGCTGATGAGCTTTGCCGACATGGCCTGGGGCCGGGTGATCTCGAGCCAGCGCTCGATCGGTTGGGTCACCGTGCGGCTGATGACCGATTTCCTCTCCGCCGCGCGCATGGGCGACTGGGTCGAGGGGACGAGCGAGATTGTGGCGGAGGGGGACGACCTCTTCACCGTCCGCGGCCGCATCTGGTGCGGCGACCGGACGCTGATGACCGGAACCGCCGTCTACAAGGGCATCCGCGAGGTCCGGAAGGCGCCGGCGGAGCGGGACGTTCTGGGGATCGCATGATGGCCGACGAAGCGGGACAGGCGCCGGAAGGGGCCGGAACGGACGCGCCCGGGAAGGAAACCTACGACGACCGGCCGTTCCATTCCGACAACCTGCCGCCGGAGGTCCGCGCGCCGCTGGAGGCGTTCAAGGGCGAGGAGCCGCCGGCCCCGCAGTGGTTCAGGGACGCCATCGCCCAGGCGCCGGAGCGCAGCTTCGTGGAGAGCCTGGGCACGAAGCTCGAGGCCCTGACCTGGGGCGAGCGCGGCAAGCCCGGCCTGCTGCTGGTGCACGGCAACAGCGCGCACGCCGACTGGTGGAGCTTCATCGCCCCGTTCTTCGCCGCCGACTACCGGGTGACCTCGATGTCGCTCGCCGGCATGGGCGCGTCGGACTGGCGCGAACGCTACGCCTTCACCGACTTCGCCGAGGACGCCGAGGCAGTGGCCCGCGCCACCGGCCTCTACGACGGCGGCGTGAAGCCGGTCTACATCGGCCACTCATTCGGGGGCGGCCAGGTGTTCTTTGCCGCCGCCCGCAAGCCCGAGCAGATGCGGGCCGCGATCCTCGTGGACACCGGCTTCGGCGGCCCGCCGCCGGAGGTGCTCGCCGAGCGCCAGAAGCGGATGGAGCAGGTCCGCAACATCCCCACGGTCGATCGGCCAAGCCGCGTCTATCCGACCATCGAGGCGGCGCTCGCGCGCTTCCGGCTGATGCCGCCGCAGCCTGCCGGCAACGCCTTCGTCGCCGACTTCATCGCTCGCCGTTCGCTGAAGCGCGCGCCGCTGCCGGACGGCTCGGGAGAAGGCTGGAGCTGGCGCTTCGATCCCAGCATGTGGGAGAAGCTCGACCGCACCGGGATGATGCCCGAACAGGGCCTGCGGATCGTCACCCCCATGGTCCACATCTACGGGGCCAATTCGGTGATCATCCAGCGCCGCAAGACCGGCGAGGCCTCCTTCTTCCCGAAGGACATGCTGGAGGTGGAGATCCCCGATTCCCACCACCACATCATGATCGACCAGCCGCTGGCCCTGGTGGCGGCGATCCGCGCCCTGCTGGCGGCCTGGCCCGCGACCGGCCCAGCTTGAGCGGCGCGGCGGTCTCGTGTAGCAACCCGCCCGACTTCCCCTCACGCAAGAGAGACAGCCTTCGATGGCCGACGCCACCACCGACTACCACCGCGGCGCGATGGACATCAGCGAGCAGACGTCGACCTACAACCTGGTGATGGGCATCACCAAGTGGGGCTCGCTGGCCACCGCCGCCCTGATCCTGTGGCTGACCGTCTGGTTCTGCACGGACGCCGGCTTCATGGGCGCCGTAGTCTCCGCGGCGGTGCTGGTCGTCGCCGGCGTCTTCCTGCTGCGTGAGAAGAAGGGCGGAGCCCACTAGCTCCGCTTTCAGCAAAGCTGAGGGCGCTGTTCAAACATCTGTTTGAGCGGCCCCTCGGCTCGCTGGACAGACCCTGACTCGGCCACCTATGGTCCCGCCCAAGACGAGGGGGGATGTGTATGGCCGTGATCGCCGTCACCAGGGAACGCCGGGCCGAGGAGACCCGCGTGGCCGCGGTTCCCGAGACGGTGAAGAAGCTCATCGCCGCTGGTTTCGAGGTGACCGTCGAAGCGGGAGCCGGCGCGGCCGCATCCTATCCCGACAGCGAGTACCAGGCCGCCGGCGCGACGATCGCCAAGACCGCGAAGGAGGCGCTCGCCAAGGCCGACATCCTCTTCAAGGTGCGCGCCCCGGCCGACGAGGAGATCGCGGCCCTGAAGGCCGGCGCCATCGTCGCCGCCCTGCTCAACCCCTACCAGGACAAGGCGATCGTGGACGCCCTGGCGAAGAAGGGGGCGAGCGCCTTCGCCATGGAGTTCGTGCCCCGGATCACCCGCGCCCAGGTGATGGACGCCCTGTCCTCCCAGGCCAACCTCGCCGGCTATCGCGCGGTGATCGAGGCCGCCGAGGCCTACGGCAAGGCCCTGCCGATGATGATGACGGCCGCCGGTACGATCGCCGCCGCGAAGGTCTTCATCATGGGTGTGGGCGTGGCCGGCCTGCAGGCCATCGCCACGGCCCGCCGACTGGGCGCGGTGGTGACCGCCACCGACGTGCGGCCCGCAACCAAGGAGCAGGTGGAGAGCCTGGGCGCCAAGTTCCTGGCCGTCGAGGACGAGGAATTCCGGAACGCCCAGACCGCCGGCGGCTATGCCAAGGAGATGAGCCCGGAATACCAGGCCAAGCAGGCGGAGCTGGTCTCCAGCCACATCGCCAAGCAGGACATCGTCATCACCACGGCCCTTATTCCCGGGCGCCCGCCGCCGAAGCTGGTCAGCGCCGCCCAGGTGGCGTCCATGAAGCCCGGCTCGGTGATCGTCGACCTGGCCGTGGAGCAGGGCGGCAACGTCGAGGGCGTGAAGCTGGGCGAGGTGGCCGAGACCGCCAACGGGGTGAAGATCCTCGGCCGGCCGAACCTGCCGGGCCGCATCGCCGCCGACGCCTCAGCCCTCTACGCCCGCAACCTGCTCGCCTTCGCAGGGCTCCTCCTCGACAAGGAGGGCAAGCTCGGTCCGGATTACGAGGACGAGATCCTCAAGGCCGCGCTCGTCACCCAGGCCGGCAAGGTCGTCCACCCGCAACTCGCAAGCTGAGGTCCCATGGAAGCCGTCGATCCCACAGTCTTCCGGCTGGCCATCTTCGTGCTGGCGATCTTCGTCGGCTACTACGTGGTCTGGAGCGTGACGCCGGCCTTGCACACGCCGCTGATGGCGGTCACCAACGCCATCTCCTCGGTGATCATCGTGGGCGCCCTGGTGGCCGCCGCGGCCCGGCCCGAGACGGGCGAGCTGACGCGCAACATCCTGATCTCCAAGGGCGCCGGCGCCGTGGCCGCGGCCTTCGCGGCCGTGAACATCTTCGGCGGCTTCCTGGTCACCCAGCGGATGCTGGCCATGTACAAGAAGAAGGACAGGGCGAAGTGACCCGCGGATACGAGCGGGAAGCCGAACTCTCGCGCGCCGCCATCCTCGTGGCGGCCGGCGGCGCGCTCGTGGCGGTCAGCCAGCGCGCCCCCGAACTCTCCTACGGTATCGTCGGCGACGCCATGCTGGTGGTCGGCGGCGCTGTCATCGCGGGCGGCCTGATCGCCGCCGCGCGCAGCCTTTTCCGGCGCCGGGGGGGCGCTGATAAATGAACGCCAACCTCGCGGCCATCCTCTATCTCGTCTCCGGCGTCCTCTTCATCCTGGCGCTGCGCGGCCTGTCGTCGCCCACGTCCAGCCAGGCCGGCAACCGCAACGGCATGATCGGCATGGCCATCGCGGTCGGCACCGTCCTGGCGACGCTCGCCGGCCAGGGCAAGCTCGACGGCTTCACCCTGGCGCTGATCGTCGGCGGCGTCGCGATCGGCGGCGCGATCGGAGCGGTGATCGCCAAGCGCGTCGCGATGACCTCCATGCCGCAGCTGGTGGCGGCCTTCCACAGCCTGGTCGGCATGGCCGCCTGCCTGGTCGCGGTGGCGGCCATCCACACGCCGGAGGCCTATGGCATCGCCGAGGCCGGCCGGGTGCACCTGACCTCCCTGATCGAGCTCTCCCTGGGCTTGGCCATCGGCGCCATCACCTTCACCGGCTCGGTGATCGCCTTCGCCAAGCTGAACGGCAACATGAGCGGCGCGCCGATCCTGCTGCCGGCCCGCCACCTGCTGAACATCGCCATCGGCCTGGGCATCGTCGCCCTGGTCGTCGTCCTGGTGATGAGCGGCGGCACGGCGCTCTGGGCCTTCTGGGGGATCTTCGCGCTCGCGCTGCTGATCGGCGTCACCCTGATCATCCCGATCGGCGGCGCCGACATGCCGGTCGTGGTCTCGATGCTGAACAGCTACTCCGGCTGGGCGGCCGCGGCCCTGGGCTTCACGCTCGAGAACACCACCCTGATCATCACGGGGGCGCTGGTGGGCTCCTCGGGGGCCATCCTCAGCTACATCATGTGCAAGGGGATGAACCGCAGCTTCATCTCCGTGATCCTGGGCGGGTTCGGCGCGGACGACAGCGCCGCGGCGGCCGGCGGGCGGGTCGAGACCCGGCCGGTGAAGCAGGGCTCCGCCGACGACGCGGCCTTCATCATGAAGAACGCGTCCAAGGTGATCATCGTCCCCGGCTACGGCATGGCGGTGAGCCAGGCGCAGCACGCGCTGCGGGAGATGGCCGACAAGCTGAAGGAGGAGGGCGTCGAGGTGAAGTACGCCATCCACCCGGTGGCCGGCCGCATGCCCGGGCACATGAACGTGCTGCTGGCCGAGGCGAACGTCCCCTACGACGAGGTGTTCGAGCTGGAGGACATCAACTCGGAGTTCTCCACCGCCGACGTGGCTTTCGTCATCGGGGCCAACGACGTCACCAACCCGGCGGCGAAGACCGACCCGACCTCCGCGATCTACGGCATGCCGATCCTCGACGTGGAGAAGGCGCGGACCGTCCTCTTCGTGAAGCGCGGCATGGCCTCGGGCTATGCGGGCGTCGAGAACGAGCTCTTCTTCCGCGACAACACCATGATGCTGTTCGCCGACGCCAAGAAGATGGTCGAGGGCATCCTGAAGGCCCTCTAGGGCCTGTTCAGCCGATCTCCCATGCCCCGATGGCCTGGCCGGTGATCACCACCGGGGGATCGACGTCGGGCGGCGCTATCTTGGCGGCTGGCCGCATCTCGCCCACCAGCAAATAGCCGTCGGCGACGCCGTCGCCGTCGAGATCGACTTCCACGCGCCGGCCCGGACCAAAGCCGGGCAGCAGGGTGTCCGGCCGGGGCGGCGTCTGCTCCACACCGAAGTCGCCCGGCGTCGCAGGGGGTTCGGCCGACGGGGTTCCGCCCGGAGCCGTCGGGAGGATCGTCACCGGCCCGCCGTCGCCGGTCTGAAGCTGGTCGCCCTCGTCGAAGCGCAGGTCGAGGATGACGCCCAGGAAGGTCTCGGCGTTCCCCATCTCGGCGGGCCTGGCGAGCACGAAGGTGTCGGCGCCCTCACCGCCTTCGGCCACCGTGTCCGCGGCCACCTCCAGGCGGTCGTCGCCGGCGCCGCCCTGCAGCAGGTCGTAGCCTCCATGCCCCGCGCCGCCGCCGGAGAGGGTGTCGTTCCCGGCTCCGCCAATCACCCGGTCGGAGCCGGCGCCTCCGGTCAGCACGTCGTCGCCGTCGCCGCCCCGGATCAGGTTGAACGTGGGCGGGTCGGACTGGAGCGCCAGGCGCGCCGCCGGCCGCTCGCCCTCGAGAGCGGCGAGTTGCGGGAGCTCCGTTCCCGCCTCCGCCGCTTCCGCCACGGCCAAGCCGCCGCCGACCGCCGCCGCCGGTTCGGCGCGGACCGCCCAGGCCGTGGCGGGGGCTTCGGGCGCGGGCTCGGTGGAGTTGATCACCGTCGCGTGGGCCGCCACCTCCCGCTTCTGGGTCAGGCCGACGTCGTCGGGCGTCGGCGGCGGCGCGGGCGGATCGCTCTCAAGGGCCAGTTCCTCGACCGGATCGCCCATGTCCACCGCAGCGCTGGTCTCGTAGAAGAAGGCCGTCGCCACGATGAGCGCCATGAAGGTCTGGGCCTGGCGGCCCGCCAGGCTGAAGGGCACCACCACGGACTCGTCGCCCTGCGCGGCGTCCGCCGGCGCCAGGCGCTCGGCGAGCGCGGTGTGCAGATCCGCGCCCTCGGCCAGGGCGTCGTCCACCGCATGGTGGACCACGAACCGGCCGCCGATCCGCGCGACGTGGACGATGACCTCCTCGTTCTGGTCCTTGACCACGCACCAGGGATCGCCGTCCTCGGTGGTGCCGAAGACCACCTCGACGCCCATGCCGGTCTCGGCGAACTGCCGCCCGAGCTCTTCCAGGCGCGCCCGCTCGGCCGCGGTCCAGTCGCCGCTGGCGCGAACCTTCGCGATGAAAGGGAGGACGTCGCCCATGGTGTGCTGAAAGTCCTAGGCCTGGGCCGCCTGGCGGCCGGCGTCTTCGTCGAACAGCAGTCGATAAAGCTCAGGTTCGTAGTAGCGCAAGAGGGTCTGGGCGAATTCCCGCGGTTCGAGGCCCAGGGCCTCGGCCCAGGCCCGCTGGGTCTCGATGGGGAGCCGGCCCAGACCGCTCTCCACCTGGCTGACGAAGGTGTAGTAGCGCAGCCCCACCCGTTCGGCGAGCTCGGCCTGTGTCAGGCCGGCCGTCTCCCGCGCCGCCTTCAGCCAGCGCCCCGCCTGCTGGCGCAGGACTTTCGTCTGGGCGGCCTTGGCGGGGTCGGCGGCGGGTCTGGGCATCAGGAGCTCCTCGGGACGCTGGGGCCCGCCGCAGAACCATCTTGAAGGGCCAGCGGAAGCCGCGTACAGTTTTTACGAAACAAATACATACGTCACGCGCCGCCGCTTGTCACGACCTGCATGCCAGCCTACTAGAATGGCTCTGCTTTTCGGGGCGCGGGGGCGTCCGAGGGGATCTCCAAGAATGAAGCGTCTGTTCGTGTCCGCGGCCCTTTTGCCGCTGGCTTACGCCGCGTCCGCCGGCGCAGAGACCAAGATCACCACGGCCATTACGACGCCTGTCGCAACGGCCACGGCGGCCAGCGGCCAGCCCGACGACGTGACTGTGGAGTCCAGCGGCTCGGTGAAACCGACCGGCCCGGGCGTGGCGGTGACGCTTAACTCCAACAACGCCGTGAAGAACGCCGGCACGATCGGCTTCGACGGCCAGAGCAACGCCACGGGCGTGCTGATCCTGGGCGGGCGCACCGGATCACTCACGAACACCGGCCTGATCGGCCTGCTCGAGGACTACACCCCTACCGACACCGACAACGATGGCGACCTCGACGGGGCGTTCGCACAGGGCAGCAACCGGATCGGCGTGCGGGTGACCGGCCCCGACGCCTTCAACGGCGACATCCGCAACGAGCCGGCCGGCGCGATCAACATCGAGGGCAACGACTCGGCCGGCATCCTGGCCGAGACGCGCATCAACGGGCACCTGGCGAACGGCGGCGCCGTGACCGTCACCGGCGACCGCGGCGTCGGCATCCACGCAACGGACGTCGTCGGCAACGCCCAGATCAACGGCACCGTGCAGGTGCAGGGGGAAGGCTCCGTCGGCGTGCATCTCGGCGACGTCGGCGGCGGCGTGCGCCTGCAGGGCGTGGTCTCCTCCACCGGCTACCGCACCGTCCAGCGGCTTCCCGACGCGTCGCGCGCCAAGCTGGACGCGGACGACCTGAAGCAGGGCGGCGCCGCGGTCCGGATCAACGGCAACGTGGGCGGCGGCGTGATGCTGGACGTGCGTCCGGCCGACAACAGCACCACCGACACCGACGAGGACGACGACGGGATCGCCGACGCCCAGGAAGGCAACGGCGCGCTCACCTCCGTGGGCTCGGCCCCGGCGCTGGACATCGGCGCGACCGACCGCGCCACCACCATCGGCCTGGTCGGTGCGGGCGACACCGCCTACGGCCTGGTGCTTAAGGGCGAGGTCGTGGGCGCCGGGGTCAACGACGGCGTGGCCGCAACCGCCGTGCGCATCGGCCAGGCGGGCGGCGGCGCCACGACAATCCAGGGCGGGATCAATATCCTCGGCGGCCGCGTGCAGGCCACGGCCATCGGCGCTGACGTGACGGCGCAGGGCGGCGCGGCGACCGCGATCCTGCTGAACGACGGGGCCGTGGTCCCGGCGCTCCGCAACTCGGGCACGATCGAGGCCCTGCTCACCAATGGATCGCAGGACGCCCGCGCGGTGGTGGACCTCTCCGGCACGCTGTCGCTGGTGGAAAACACCGGCGCCATCCGCGCGGTGTCCATTCCGAAGAGCGGCTCCACCAGCGTCGGCCAGTCGATCGCCCTCGACCTGCGGGCGAACACCGCCGGCGCCACGGTGCGCCAGACCAAGGCGACCAGCACCGGCGCCCCGTCGATCACCGGCGACGTGCTGTTCGGCTCGGGCTCCGACCGCCTGGAGATCGTCGGCGGGACCATGACCGGCGCCATGGCCTTCGGCGCCGGGGCCGACAGCCTGGTGATCGACGCAGGCGGCGTGGTCTCGGGCCGGCTCACCGACACCGACGGCCTGCTGACCGTCGCCGTGGGCGAGGGCCGCCTGGCGGTCACCAACACCGAAACCATCCAGCTCAGCGGCATGTCGCTCGGCGCCAAGAGCGTGCTCGCGGTGACCATCGACGGGCAGGCGGGCACGGCCACGCGGTTCAACGTCGCGGGAGCGACGACCATCGCTTCCGGCGCGCAGTTCGACCTCAACCTCGCGTCGGTCCTGCGCGGTTCGCAGTCCTACGAGATCATCCGCTCGGGCGACCTGCAGGTCGCGGGGGCCACGGCGGCGAGCGTCGTGGGCGCGCCCTGGCTCTACCGGGCGGAAATCCGGGCCGACGCCGCCGCCGACACGGTGGTGGTGGACATCCGGCCGAAGACGGCGGCCGAGCTTGGCCTCAACCGCTCGCAGGGCCAGGCCTATTCAGGCGTGTTCGACGCTCTGGACCGCAACGCGGGCATCGAGGCAGCCTTCCTCGCCCAGAAGGAGCAGGCGGGCTTCGAGCGGCTCTACGACCAGCTGCTGCCGGACCACTCCGGCGGGGCGATCATGTCGGCCCAGGCCATCTCCACCGCCATCTCGGCGGCGATCGCCCACCGCAATCCGGACAACGCGGCCGGCGGAAGCGGCCTGTGGGCGCAGGAGATCATCTTCCAGATCGACCGCGACGCCGAGGACGCGCTTGGCTTCGAGGCCGAGGGCTTCGGCCTCGCCGCCGGTTTCGAGCTGGTGGGCGCGAACCAGGCGGTGGGGATCAACGGCAGCTTCGTCAGCGCCGACTTCAACGACAAGTCCGCCTCGGCCGGGGAACGCGTGGCGATGAACTTCGTCGAGGGGGGCCTCTACTGGCGCCTCCAGGCCGGCGGTCTGCAGGCCGACGTGCGCGGCGGCCTCGGCTATGTGTCCTTCGACAGCAAGCGGATCTTCACCGCGACCGACCTCAACCTGCGCAGCGACGCCGACTGGAATGGCTGGCTCGCCGAGGCCCACGCGGGCGTCTCCTATCAGGCGAGCCTCGGCTGGCTCTATGCCCGTCCCGAGCTCTCCGTGGACTATCTGCGGCTGTCGGAGGACGGCTACGAAGAGACCGGCGGCGGCGACGGCTTCGACCTGACGGTGGAGGACCGCAAGGGCGATCTGCTCACGGGGCAGGCGCTGCTGGCGATCGGCGCGCGCTTCGGCGACGACTTCTGGTGGTCGCCCGAGGTGAAGGTGGGCTGGCGGGCTAAGCTCGCGGGCGACCCGGGTCAGACCACCGCCCGCTTCGGAACCGGCACGCCCTTCACCCTCGACGCGGAGGACGTCTATTCCGGCGGCGCCGTGGCGCGGATCGGCGTGCGCGGCGGGACCAACCAGGTGCTCTACGCCATCGACGGCGGCGGCACCTTCGACGACGGCTACAGCGACTACGACCTGCGCGCCGTCGTGCGCTTCCTCTTCTAGGTAGAACGCGAGGCTAAGGCCAAGCTTGGCGGCGGGGTTTCGGCCCCGCCGAACAATTGTTGATGACCTGCCGCCAAGTTTTTGCCTAGAAGGCCCCCCAGTTAACCAAACCCTTACCGCGGGAATTGCCGACGCCCGGCCGCCCCTGCCTTGGGGAAGGCCGCCAAGGGCGCGGCGGTGCTGGGAGACTATCGGCCTTGACTGAAGCGAGTTCGGCTCTCGAGGCGCGTGCGCGTCATTGGATCGTGGATGCGGCGGTGGGCGCAGCGGTGGCGCTGGGCGCCATCGGCATGGCGCATGCGGCCCTCCCGGAGCGGAGCGAAGGTCCGTCCGAGGTCCGGATGACCAGCGCCCAGCGCATCGTCCCGGCAGCCGCCCAGCCCGCCGAGCCCGCCCACCTGATCGCTTTCCAGCACCCGGTGCTGGGCCAGGAGATCGTCTCCCCGTTCGGCCTGCGCCAGCTGCCCTGGGAGGAGAACGGTCGCCTGCACGAGGGCGTGGACATCGCCGCCGACTTCGGCGAGCCGGTGCTGGCCGCCGCCGACGGCGTCGTCACCCGTGCGGGGCAAAGCTACACCTACGGCCGTTTCGTGGAGGTCGAGCACGCGGAGGGCCTCACGACGCTCTACGCCCACATGGGCCGGGTGGCGGCTGAGATGCGCCCCGGCCTGGCGGTGAGCGCCGGCACGCCGGTGGGCCGGGTGGGCTCGTCCGGAACCTCCACCGGGCCGCACCTGCATTTCGAGATCCGTGACGCCAAGGACCGGCCGCTGAACCCCGCCATGTTTGTCGGCAGGTCCTTCGCCACCGCCGAGGACCTGCCGCTGCGCGACGCCCGGCGCTTCCCGCGCCGCGTCCGCATCGCCTACGTCTCCCGCATTCCCGAGAGCAAGAAGGCGCTGATGGCGGCCAAGCAGCAGGCCAGGCTGGAGCGCAGCGCGCCCTCCGCGACCGACGCCGGCCGGGACGCTTCCGTCACTGTCCGCTACGAGGAGGGCCGGCCGCGGGCGACCATCCGCTTCGGCGCCGATCGCCGGCCCGTGGAGCCCGCCGCCGCGCCGCCGGTGGCTCCGGTGGCCCCTTCGCCGCCGCCGGTTTCCACCCTGCCCGCGGAAGAGGCGATCGCCACCGCCGCCGGCTGACGGGCTCGACCTGGCGCCCAAGGTTCTCCATACCTGTGGCGCCCCCAGGAGGTCGCCCGCATGAAGTACAACCAGCTCGGCCGGACCGGCCTCTACGTGTCCGAGATCTGCCTCGGGACCATGACCTTCGGCGGCACGGAGGCCGCGGGCATGTGGCGGGCCATCGGCGCCCTGCAGCAGGGCGAGGTGGACGCCATCGTCGGTCGGGCGATCGAGGCCGGCGTCAACTTCATCGACACGGCCGATGTCTACTCGTTCGGCGAGTCGGAGCGGCTCACCGGCCAGGCGCTCAGGAACCTCGGCGTCAGTCGCAGCGACGTGGTGATCGCCACCAAGGTCTATGGCGAGATGGGGCCTGGGCCGAACGACCGTGGTGCGTCCCGCGGCCACATCATGGACTCGGTGCAGAGGAGCCTTGAGCGGCTGCAGACCGACCATATCGACCTCTACCAGATCCACGCCAACGACCCGGTGACGCCGCTCGACGAGATGCTGAGGGCGCTCGACGACCTCACCCGGCAGGGGCTCGTGCGCTACGTGGGCGTCTCCAACTGGCAGGCCTGGAAGATCGCCAAGGCCCTCGGGATCAGCGAGGCCAGGGGCTACGCCCGCTTCGAGACCCTGCAGGCCTACTACTCCATCGCCGGCCGCGACCTGGAACGCGAGCTCGTGCCGATGCTCACCTCCGAAAAACTCGGGCTGATGGTCTGGTCGCCCCTGGCAGGCGGCCTCCTCTCGGGCAAGTTCGGCCCGGGCTCCAACAATCCGGAGGGCGCCCGGCGGACCAACTTTGACTTTCCGCCGGTGGACAAGGACCGCGCCTGGAAGTGTGTGGAGGTGATGCGCGAGGTGGGCGAGGCGCACGGCGCCTCCGTGGCGCGGGTGGCGCTCGCCTGGCTTCTCGCCAAGCCTCACGTGATGAGCATCATCATCGGGGCCAAGACGCTGGAGCAGCTCGACGACAATCTGGCCGCCGCCGAGCTGCAACTCACCGCCGAAGAGGTGTCGCGCCTCGACGAGGTGAGCGAACTCGTCGCCGAGTACCCTGGCTGGATGCTCGCCCGTCAAGGCGCGGCCCGCGCGCCCAAGCCCTTCCAGAAGGGGTGAGCGCGGCCGAGACCGTCCGCGGCGCTGCGATCCGCGGCGAGCGCGTCGACCTGGGCGGGCGCTGCCTTCGCATCGTCCGCGCGGGCCCGGACGACGGCCAGCCGCTGGTCTTGCTTGAGCACGGCGCCTTCGGCTGCGCCGCCGACTGGGCGGTGGTGCAGGAGCGGCTGGCGGTGAAGGGCCTGCGCAGCCTGGCCTACGACCGCGCGGGTCTCGGCCACTCCGACCCCGGGCCGCGGCCGCGGGACGGCCGCGCGATCCTGGCCGACGCCGAGCGGCTCCTGGACCGCCTGGGCGAGGATAGGCCCCTGGTGGTGGTCGGCCACTCCATGGGCGGGCTGATGGCCCGGCTGTTCACCCTTGCCCGGCCGGAGCGCGTGCTGGGGCTGGTGCTGGTCGACGCCATGACGCCCGACGTCATCCGGCTGCCGGCGGGGCGGGAGGCGATCGGCTCCTTCGCTGGGGTCCTGCGGCTGGCGGGCGTCGGGGCCGACCTCGGCCTGATGCGGCCGGTCGCGCTGATCACCGGCAACCTCATCGGCCTGACCGGATCGGCCGCGACGGAGAAGCGGCGCATCCACGCCTCGGCGCCCCACGCCCGCGGCGCCGCCGACGAGGTGGCGAGCTGGGCGGCGATATCGGAACAGGCCGGCGCCGCAGACCTGCCCCCCGCCCTGCCCGTCGCGGTGATCACGGCCGGCGGCGAGCGGCGCCGGCCCTGGCTGAAGAAGCTGCAGACGGTCCCGGCGCTCGCCTCCGAGCATGGCTATGTGGAGCATGTGGCGCGCGCCACCCACGCCAGCCTGCTCGGCCCCCGCTTTGCCGACCCGGTGGTGCGCGGCGTCGAGCACGTGCTCGCCCGCCGCTAGACCGGCTCGCGCTCCACCAGCCCGCAGGCGGCGAACAGCCGGTCCGGGACCAGCGGACGCATCTCGACGCCCTCGACCTCCGCCAGCGCGGGGCAGGCGACCCGGCCGCCTTCCACGATCACCGGCAGTCCCAGGCGCGCCTTGGGCGGCAGCTGGCGCAGGATCTGCTGCTGCTCGGGCGACAGGCGGCGCGACACGCCCTCCAGCCGGTCGACGTGCATCCCGGCCCGGGCGGCGGTGAACTCGAACCGGCCGTCCCAGACGAGCCGACGACCGGGCGTCAGGTAAAGGGTGGGCAGGCCGCCGCGCCGGGCCTCGCCGGGCTCGCGCAGGAGGCTGACTTCGTGCTCGTCGGCCTCGATGCGCGCCCCGGCCAGGGTGGTGGCGAGCGCCGCCGGACCCGCCAGGATCTCGCGCACCCGCCGCAGGCGATCGCCGGCCGGCCGCCGGTCGCCGCCGCCCACGCAGACCGTGGCGATGCCCAGGAAGGCCTGGGCGGTCGCGGGCGGCGTATCCCGGAGGGCCTGGCGCGGCAGGCGGATTCCGCAACCGGCATCGAAGAGGCAGGCCTCGGCGAGCGCGGCCGGCTCTGGCGGCGGGGCGATCGCCCCGACCGCCCCTGCGCCCGCGGCCCGGGCGCGCGCGCGGGCGGAGGCCATGTCGCTGTTGGCGGGATCGTCGATCCAGGTCTCGTCCCGGGCGCGCAGCCAGTCGCGGATCTCCTCGCGGGAAGCGCCGAGCAGCGGACGGAGCAGGAAGACCCCCCGCCCCTCCGGCCACGAAGGGGAAGGCGCCCACTCGCGGGGGGCGGGCGTGGTGGAGCCTTCCGCCCGCATGGCGGCGGCTTCGGCGAGGTCGCTCGCCGTATGGCCCATCAGGATCACCCGCGCGCCGGCCTGCCGCCCGGCCTCGGCGAGCAGCCGGTGGCGGGCGTCGCGCGCGGCGGCGGGAAGGCCGGCGGCGGGCTTCGGCCCTTCCCAGGCGAGCGCCTGGAAGCCGGCGCCGAGCCGTTCGGCCGTTCGGGCGCAGCGTTCGGTCCAGGCGCCGCCCTGCGGCTGCAGGCGGTGGTCGACGGTCAGGATGAGGAGTCGCCGCCGGGCGTCGCGCGCCCAGTCGGCGGCGATCAGCGTCAGCGCCAGGCTGTCGCCGCCGCCGGACAGGGCCACGGCCAACGGGGCGTCGACGTCGGTCAGCAGACGGCGGTCGAGGACGGGGCGGACTTGGTCGGCGAGGCTGTCCGCCGGGCCGACGTCTAGGCCGCGCACTTCGCCTGGGTGCGGGTCGCCGCGGCCCGGCTCGTGACGGTGGCCGGAGCCTTGGGGTAACGCTTGGGCAGTTCGGCGAGCGTCTGGCAGGCGTCGGTCGGTTTCTTCAGCGCCACCAGGGAGCGGGCCAGCTCCACCACGGCGTCGGGCGCCCAGCTGGTCTGCGGCCAGCCGCGGATGGCGCCGATATAGGCGGTGGCGGCCTGGGCGTGGGCGCTGCGCACCGTCAGCGTCTTCCCCCACCAGTAGCGCGCTTCGGCGATCCGAGGTCCCTCCGGGTAGTCCTGGACATAGTCCGCGAACGCCTGCTCGGCCGCTCCGTAGTCGCCGCTCAGCATGAGCTGCCGCGCGGCGGTGAAGGCCTCCTGTGGCGTGGCGGCCCGGGCGGCCTGCTCGGCTGGCGGCTCCGGCGGCGGAGGCGGGGCGACAGCCCGCTCGGCGACCGTCAGCCGGTCGGTGAGATCCTTCACCTGGGCCTTCAGCGTCTCGTTCTCGCGCTTGGCGAGATCGAGTTCGTAGGTCGTGGTCTCCAGCGAGCCATTGATGCGGGTCAGCGACTGCTCGAGGTCTGAGATCCGGTTGCCGAGCTCCGCCATCCGGGCGTCGGTGTCGGCGGGCTGGACCACCACCGGCGCACCCGTCCTCTGGGCCTTGAAGACGATGTCGCGCAGTTCGCGCACCACCTTCTCCATCCGGTCGACGCGGCGGGCGTCCCGCGCATCCAGCGGATCCTCCATGGGTGTCTGGGCCGCGGCCGGAGCGGCCGTGAGCGCCAGGGCGAGGAGGACGGCGGGAGCGCGGAGACGATGGAGCAGCATGGACCTTGAGCCTGCAGGGACGGGGCGGCGGATTTGCGGCGACCCGGGCGAGATTCGCCTGGAGACGCGAACCATGCCCGGGATGGCTGAACCGCCCTAGCGGGCGCCGCTGACGATCGCCGTCTTGGCGTTGCGGTTCTGGGCGTGGGCCTCCTCGGACGAGCCCGGGTCGATCGGCTGCTCCTTGCCGTAGGAGACGGTGGCGATCCGGTCCGCTGTCACGCCGTTGGAGACCAGATAGTCGCGCACCGCGTTGGCGCGACGGGCGCCGAGCGCGAGGTTGTATTCGCGGGTGCCCATCTCGTCGGTGTTGCCCTCGATGCGGACGCGCACGCTGGGATAGCGGCGCAGCCAGGCGGCCTGGGCCGCCAGGATCGGCTGGGCATCGGCGCGAATGTCGTAGCGGTCGAAGTCGAAGTAGACCCGCTCGCCCACGTTGACGACGAAGTCCTGCTGCGAGCCGGGCACGGCCCCGAGCGGTTGGCCGCTGACCGGCGGCGGCGTGGTCGTTCCGGGCTGGGTCGGCTGGGCCGGCGTCGTGGTCTGGGCCGGATAGGTCGGCTTCGGCCGCGACTGACAGGCGGTGACCGTCAGGGCGGCGGCGGCGACGAGCGTGAGGCGCCAGGCGCTCTTGCTGCTGATGACCATGTGATGCGTCTCCTTTTGGATGGGTGAGCGCCGGAGCGCCGTCAGAGTCTACGGGGTGGCGACTGTAAGCAAGCCTAGTTGAGAAGGGGGGACCAGGCGGGGTCCGAGCC
>NZ_DAISJG010000004.1:138911-154949 GCF_036821595.1 Phenylobacterium sp. | reverse complement strand
GAACAATCGGACCTCCTGTCTCGAAGCCGCGCCGTATCGTCGGCCGCGCCGCGGCCGGCAAGTCCCGTTCGGCGAACATGAACAAAGCTTCACGGGACGTGGCGCCGTTTCGCCCACTTTCCTCGTGAGCTTCAGCGTGGGGACTGCCCCACCACGATCACGGAGGACGGGATGTCACGCGTTTCGAGAACAGCTCTGGCGGCCGCCCTGGCCGTCGCCCTGGCCGGCGGCGCGGCCGTCGTGTCGGCCCAGGCCCAGCCCGGCGCCGACGAGGCGGTGCGGCAGGCCCAGCGCGACGCGCGCAAGGCCGAGCGCGACGCCCGCGTCGCCCAGATGGAGGCCCGCAAGGCGCAGCGCGACGCGCATCAGGCGCGGCAGAAGGCGCACCGGGTCGTGGTCCACCGCCTGGGCCACGACGGCGACCGGGCCGAGCACCTGCGCAACATCCTGCAACTGCGGCCGAACCAGGAGGCGGCGCTCACCGCCTACCTCGAGGCCATGAAGCCGAAGCACGACCACCTGGTCAGCTTCGAGGAGGGAAGCGGCCGCAAGTCCACGCCCGAACGCCTGGCCGAGATGGAGAAGCAGATCGCCGAGCGCGAGGCGGCCGGCCGCGCGCGGATCGAGGCCACCCGGCGCTTCTACGTCCAGCTCGACGAGAAGCAGAAGAAGGCCTTCGACGAGCTGCCGCTGATGATGGGCCCAGGCCATTTCGGCCCGATGCCGCTGCGGGCCATGAAGATCATGCACGAACTGGGTCCGATGCTGGAGGGCGGCCACTTCCCGGCCGAGATCATGCCACCGCCGCCGGTTCCGCCGGTCCCGCCGGCGCCGCCCGCCCCGCCGGCTCCCCCCGCCGGGGTCTAGGCCCGCTTGCAGGGCGGGCCGCCGGGCTCTAAGCGAGGGCCATGATCCCGGCGCCCGCCTTCCTGGCGAATCCTGAGCGGTTCATGGCCTTCTCGCGGTGGGCCGCCCCGCTGTTCGGGGCGCTCGCCGTGGCGCTCGGCGCCGCCGGCCTGTGGCTGACCTTCTCCGTGCCCGAGGACTACCAGCAGGGCGACACGGTCCGGATCATGTTCATCCACGCCCCCGCGGCCCAACTCGGCCTGTTCGTCTACGCCTGCCTGGGCGCGGCGAGCTTCCTGGCGCTGGTGTTCCGCCACGTGCTGGCCGACGCCGCGGCCCAGGCCGCCGCACCGCTGGGCGCCGCCTTCACCCTGCTGGCCCTCGTCACCGGCTCGCTCTGGGGCCAGCCGATGTGGGGCGCCTGGTGGGTGTGGGACGCACGGCTCACCTCGGTGCTCGTGCTGTTCCTCTTCTATGTGGCCTACATGGCCCTGCGCGCCTCGCTCGACGACGAGGCCAAGGCCGGCCGCGCCGCGGCCATCCTGGCGCTGGTGGGGCTGATCAACCTGCCCGTGGTCTATTTCTCGGTGGAGTGGTGGAACACCCTGCACCAGGGCTCCTCCACCTTCGCCGGGGAGGGCCGGGGCCTGGCGCCGGTCTACCGACCCCCCTTCTACCTGATGAGCCTGGCCTACATGTCGGCCTTCGGCTCGCTGTGGCTGGTGCGCATCCGCGGCGAGGTCTGGCGCCGGCGCGCCGAGGCCGCCGCCCTGCGCGCCGCCCGGGCCTGAGGACGCCATGCTCGACCTCGACGCCAGCCCCTACGCCGCCTTCGTCTGGCCGGCCTTCGCCGTCACCGCCCTGGTGTTCGCCTGGATGGTGGCCGGCGCGCTCGCCCATGCGCGCAAGTGGAAGCGCCGCGCCCAGCAGGAGGACCGCAGGTGAACCGCTGGCTGGCGCTCGCGCCCCTCGTCGTCCTGCTGGCGCTCGGCGGCCTGTTCGGCCTCTATGCGCTCAACCGCAACCCGCAGGTCCAGCCGGAGGCCATGGTCGGCAAGCCCGTGCCGAACCTGACGCTGCCGACCCTGGCCGAGGGTCAGCCCGTGCCGCTTCGCGAGGCCGCCGCCGAAGGGCCGATGCTGGTCAACTTCTTCGCCTCCTGGTGCGCCCCCTGCGAGATCGAGCACCCGGTGCTGATGCAGATGAAGGCCGAGCGCGTGCGGCTGGTGGGGATCGCCTACAAGGATGCGCCGCAGAACACGCAAGCCTTCCTCATCCGGCTGGGCGACCCTTTCTCCGAGATCCTGGTGGACCGCGATGGCCGCGCCGGCATCGAGTTCGGCGTCACCGGCGTGCCGGAGACCTATGTGGTCGGCCGCGACGGGGTGATCATCGCCAAGCACACCGGACCCCTGACCCTCGAGGCCGCGCGCGCGCTCGCCGCACGCGCCCGCTGAGCGGGTATGGTTAGCGCGCCGTTAACCATGTCGCGGCGAGTCTCGGCCCGGTGAATCCGATCCGTCCCTCCGGCATGCCGGCTGCGCCCGCAGCCACCCACGTCCAGCGTCCCGACGCCGCTCGCCTGGAGGCCCAGAAGGCCTTCTTCGAACTCGCCTTCGGCCGCGCCCCGGCGCCCAATGCGGTCCAGACCGTTCTTGCAGATCCCGCGGCGGCCGCTACCCGTCCCCAGAGGACGCCCCAGGCCAGCGCCGAACCGCCTGCCAAAATCCTCCGCCCGGGCTCGCTGCTCGACATCCGGGTCTGACGGCGGAACGACGTTCTGCCGTTAAGCTCTTCCAGAAATTGCCTTATTTGAATCCGGAACGGCTCGCGCACCACGCGAGTTAGGGCCGCCGTGATGGCGAACGAATTCCACGACAGGGACGAAAGGGTCCAGGCCGAGGCCGCCGCGCTCTGGCGCGAGCTGTTCGGCGAGCCGCCCCCGATCCGCGCGGACGGGGCGATGATGCTGGACGCCATCATGAAGAGCCTGCCGGACAAGCCCTACGACCGGCTGGCCTCGCCGTACCTGCGGCCCTCGCTGATCGCGGGCCCCGCCGTCGACGGCGGTTCGCCCCGCGCCTAACCGGCCTTCCGGACCTTCTTCTTCTTCCCCGGCTCGGTCTTCGCCGGCTTCGCGGCCTTGGCCTTGCGCGGCGCGGGCGGCGGGGCGAGCGCGGCCTCCTGCGCCTTCAGCAGATCCCTGAGCAGGCCCACGAAGGCCGTTCGCCGTCCGCCCCCGGACAGGAGCTTCAGCAGCCGGGCGTCGGCGTCGGCCATCTTCGGCCGCACGGCCTCGAGGGTCTCGCGGCCGAGGTCGGTGAGGCGCACGGCGTTGGCCCGCGCGTCGGAGGCCGAGCGCTCACGCTCGAGCAGCCCTTTGCGGATCATCCGTGCGGCCATGTCGGCCAGGGTGGAGCGGTCGATGCCGGTGATCCGGACGAGGTCGGTCTGGGTCGCGCCCGCGTGGCTGGCGGCGGCCTCCAGCACGGCGTACTGCCGCTGGGTCACGCCCGCCGGGCCGAGCACCTCGGCGTAGATGTCCAGCGCTACCTGCTGCGCCCGGTGAAGAAGGTGGCTCGGCGAGCGGTCGAGAGCCGCGACACCCTTCGTGACTGACTTTGTCCTGGCCATGATTTTCCGTAGACGCCCCACACACAGAGTAACGGCGTTATACGAGAAACTATGTCGGCTTTACGACATAAATTATGCCGGACCGAGGTATTCTCTATTCGGTGGGCGGCGGCGGCAGGTCCTCGGCCTTCATGTACCGCATCAGCAGCGGCAGCTGGCTGAAGGTGAAGAGCACCATCAGGATCGACAGGCCCGGAAAGCGGAACAGCACCCACACCGAATCGGACTGCGTGCGCCAGACCGCTTCGTTGAGCCCGGCCAGGGCCAGGAACATCAGGGCGTAGCGGATCGTCAGCCGCCGCCAGATCTCGTCGGGCATCCGCAGGCTGTCGCCGAGGATCAGCTTCAGCGGGTTCTTGCGCAGGGCGATCCCGCTCAGCAGGGCGAGGCCGAAGATCCCGTTCATCACCGTCGGCTTGATCTTCAGGAAGCGCGGGTCGTCGAAGACCAGCGTCAGGCCGCCGAACACGAGGGCGGCCCCGCCGGCGATGGCCGGGAACGGCGCCACCCGGCGCTCCACGGCGATCCCCACGACCAGGGCCAGGGCCGAGCCGGCCACCAGCGCCCAGGTGGCCTTGGTCAGGTCGCGCCCGGTGAGGAAGAAGGCGACGAGGAAGATCGCCAGCGCCGAATAGTCGACGAACCAGCGGACCCAGTGACGGCGGGACTCGGCGCTCATCGGACCGGCTCCGCGAGACCGACCAGGGAGCGGGCGAAGGCCCGGGCGTTGAACGGCTGCAGGTCGTCGATCCCCTCGCCCACGCCGACCAGCTTGATCGGGCTGTCGGACGCCTGGGCCACCGGCACCAGCACGCCGCCGCGGGCGGTGCCGTCCAGCTTGGTCATGACGATGCCGGAGACGCCGATCTGGTTGCCGAAGATGTTCTCCTGGGCCAGCGCATTGCGGCCCACCGTGGCGTCGAGCACCAGCAGGGTCTCGTGCGGGGCGTCGGGATCGACCTTCTTGACCACACGGATGATCTTCAGGAGCTCGTCCATCAGGCCCTGCTTGTTCTGGAGCCGACCGGCGGTGTCGATCAGCACCACGTCGTAGCCCTCGACGCGGGCCTTCTCGACGGCGTCGTAGGCCAGGCCGGCGGCGTCGGAGCCGGTGGGCCGCGACAGGAAGTCGGCCTTCGCCCGGTCGGCCCACACGCCGAGCTGCTCGACGGCGGCGGCGCGGAAGGTGTCCCCGGCCACGATCAGCACCTTGGCGCCGCGGGCCGTCAGGTCGGCGGCGATCTTGCCAAGCGTCGTGGTCTTGCCCGAGCCGTTCACCCCGATGAACAGGACGATGTAGGGCCGGGGGCCGGACAGCGGGTCGAACTCGCCCTGGCGCGTGGCCAGCTCGTCGCCGATCGCCTGCGCCAGCGCCTCCTTGATCTCCTCCTCGGAGACGGTCTTGCCGAACTTCTCGTCGGCGAACCGCTGGGTGATGCGCGCGGCCGAGTGCGGACCGAGGTCCGCCTCGATCAGCATCTCCTCCAGCTCGTCCAGCTTGGCCTGGTCGAGCGGGGCGCGCTGGACGAAGGCCTGGGTGATCTGCTCGCCCATCTGCTTGGACGAGCGTGAGAGGCCGTCGGTGAGCCGCTGGAACCAGCCGCGTTTGGGTTCTGCCATGGGGCCGCCTTCTAGCCGCAGGCTTGCGCCCCGTCACCTGCGACCGCAGAAGGGAGGCATGGACGGGCTCGCCGCCACGCTCGTGATCCTCGACTACGCCGCCGTGGCGGTGTTCGGCGCGTCAGGCGCGCTGGCCGCGGCGCGGCGCAAGCACGACATCGTCACCTTCGGCTTCTTCGCCGCCATCACCGGCGTCGGCGGCGGGACCCTGCGCGACCTGCTGATCGGCGCGCCGGTGTTCTGGGTGGGACGGCCGGGCTACATCCTGGTCTGCCTGGCCGCCGCCGCGGCGGTCTGGTCGTTCGGCTGGGGCCGCCGGCGCGAGGTCTCGCTGCTCTGGCTCGACGCCGTGGGCATGGCCGCCTACTCGGTGGTCGGCGCGCTCAAGGCCCTGTCGCTCGGCGTGCCGCCGTTCTCCTCGGTGGTGATGGGCGTGCTCACCGCCACCTTCGGCGGCGTGCTGCGCGATGTCCTGGCCGACGAGCCCTCGGTGCTGCTGCGGCGGGAGCTCTACGTCACCGCCGCGCTGGCCGGCGCAATCGGCTTCGTCCTCCTGCGCTGGATGGACGTCCCGGTGATGGCGGCGGGCCTCGCCGGTTTCGCCGCCGCCTTCGGCCTGCGCGCCGCCGCCATCGTGTTCAACTGGAGCCTGCCGGGCTTTCCCGGTCGGGGACCGCCGGAGGACGAGCGCGCCTAGGTGTCGTGATCCGGGTGCTGGTTGGAGACCACCCTGGAATAGTAGGCCGCGAGATGCGGCTCGCTCGCCGCCTCGCGCACCGGCAGGTCGCCCACATGGCGCACCCAGTCGGCGGCGTTGTGCGCCTCCAGCTGCACGGTGGGGACGACCTCGCCTGCCCGATCGAGGGTGTAGATGGCGAAGTCGATGATGTCCCCGGACCACTCGAAGGTCAGCGGCGTGCCGCAGTCGCCGCAGAAGCCGCGGTGGACCATGTTCGAGCTGGCGAACCGGCCCCGTTCGCCCCGGGTCCAGGTGACGTCGTCCGCCCGCGCCGAGACGAAGGCGCCGAACGGGCCGCCCAGCGCCTTCTGGCACATCCGGCAGTGGCAGATGCTGGCCCGGCCGAGCTCGCCCGCGATGCGGTAGCGCACCGCCCCGCACTGGCACCCGCCCGACCAGCTCATTCCGCCGCCTCCAGCATGGGCAGGCGAGCCAGGGCCCGCTTGCCGTCGTGTCCGGTGACCTCCAGGGGCACGACGCCGCCCACGGGCGCCTCGCCGGTGAAGGCGATCTCGGTGAAGTCCTCGGCGCGGGCCACGCCCGGCCGCTCCACGAGCCCCGACAGGGTCCGGCCCACCTGGCGGCCCAGGTGGCGGACCAGCGCGGCCTCGCCGGCGGCGCGCAGCCGGGCGGCGCGCGCCTTCACCACCGGGCGGGCAAGCTGCGGCATCCGCGCGGCCGGCGTGCCGGGCCTGGGGCTGAACGGGAAGACGTGCAGGAAGGAAAGCTCCGCCTCCTCCACCAGCCGCAGGGTGTTCTCGAACATCTCGTCCGTCTCGGTCGGAAAGCCCGCGATCAGGTCGGCGCCGAAGGCGGTGTCCGGCCGCACGGCGCGGACCTCGGCCACCAGCTTCAGCGCATCGGCGCGGCTGTGCCGGCGCTTCATGCGCTTCAGGATCATGTCGTCGCCCGCCTGCAGGGAGAGGTGCAGGTAGGGCATCAGCCGCGGCTCCTCGGCTAGGCAGCGCAGCAGGTCGGGGTCGATCTCGGCGGCGTCGATGGAGGAGAGCCGCAGCCTGGGCAGCTCGGGAACCAGCCTGAGGATCCGCGCCACCAGCTGGCCGAGCGTCGGCTGGCCCGGCAGGTCGGCGCCCCAGCTCGTGATGTCCACCCCCGTCAGCACCACCTCGCGGTAGCCCTGGGCGGCGAGCCGGCGCACCTGCTCGACGACCTCGCCGGCGGCGGCCGAGCGGGAATTCCCGCGGCCGTAGGGGATGACGCAGAAGGTGCAGCGGTGATCGCAGCCGTTCTGCACCTCGACATAGGCCCGCGCGCGGTCCTTCAGCCCGTCGATCAGATGGCCGGCGGTCTCGCGCACGCTCATGATGTCGTTGACCCGCACCCGCATCGGTTCGGCGCCCTCCGACAGGTCCTGGGGCGCGTAGGCGCCGGCCTGGGCCTTCTCGGCGTTGCCGAGCACCAGGTCCACCTCGGCCATGCCGGCGAAGGCGGCGGGGTCGATCTGGGCCGCGCAGCCGGTGACGATCAGCCTGGCGCCGGGTCGCTCGCGGCGGGCCTTGCGGATCGCCTGCCGGGCCTGGCGGACGGCCTCGCCGGTGACGGCGCAGGTGTTGAACACGACCGCGTCGGTCAGCCCGTCCTCGGCGGCGCGCCGGCGGATGACCTCGCTCTCGTAGGCGTTCAGCCGGCACCCGAAGGTGACGATGTCGACGTCGCCGGCGTCCGGTCCCTGCGCCTGCGCAATCGGGGAAAGGTCGAGCACCCTGCCGCTCACGGCAGCTCTCCCACGAAGTCCACGGCGGCGGGGCCGGTCATGATCACGTGGCCGTCGTCGCGCCACTCGATGAACAGCTCTCCGCCGTCCAGCTCGAGGGTGGCGGCGCGGTCGGTGAGGTCGCGGCGGGCGGCCGCCACGAGCGCCGCGCAGGCGCCGGTGCCGCAGGCCCTAGTCAGGCCCGCCCCCCGCTCCCAGACCCGCAGCCGGATGCGGTCGCGGCCCCTGATCTCGGCGAAGCCGACGTTGACCTGCTCGGGGAACAGCGGATGCCGCTCGATGGCGGGCCCCGCCTTGCGGATCGGGACCGCATCCACCTCGGGCACGAAGAACACCACGTGCGGATTGCCCATGGAGACGCAGCCGGGCGGGGCCATCAGCGAGGCGTCCTCATAGAGCACGACGCCGAGTTCTCGGGTGTCCTGTTCCGAGGCCAGCGGGATCTCGTTCCAGGCCAGGCGGGGCTCGCCCATATCGACGCTGACCAGCCGCTCGCCGGCCCGCGTGGCCACCAGCCGGCCGGCCCTGGTCTCGATGACCGCTTCGTCCCTGCCGCTCGACTGCATCAGCAGCCAGCCGACGCAGCGCGTGCCGTTGCCGCAGGCCGACACCTCCTCGCCGTCGGCGTTCCAGAAGCGCACCCGGGCGTCGACGCCAGGCTGGTCGGCCCCCGGCGGCTCGATCAGGATCAGCTGGTCGCAGCCGACCCCGCGCTCGCGATCGGCGATCGCGCGCACCTCCGCCGCCGAGGGCGCGAAGGGGGCGGAGCGGGCCTCGACCACGACGAAGTCGTTGCCGAGCCCGTTCATCTTGAGGAACGGACGGCTCATGGGCGGCGACATATAGGCGAGAACGGCCTTCCGCGCACGTCGGGGGAGACAGGGCCGTTCCGGGCTGGCTAGAAAAGCCGGCATGAAATCCCTCGCCGCCGCGCTCCTCGCGTTCGCCGTCGCCCTGCCCGCCACCGCCCAGACGCCGGCTCCGGCTCCCGACAACGACCCGTACATCTGGCTGGAGGACGTCGATGGCGCCCGGGCCATGCAGTGGGTCGAGGGCCAGAACGCCAGGTCGGCCGCTCGCCTGGAGAAGGACCCGAGGTTCGAGACCTTCCTGGCCGAGGCCCGGGCAATCTTCACGGCCAAGGACCGCATCCCGACGCCGCGCTTCCGCGCCGGCGGGATCGACAACCTGTGGCAGGACGACGCCCACCCGCACGGCCTGTGGCGGCGCACGAGCGTCGAGAGCTACCGCGCGGCGAACCCGGCCTGGGACACGGTGCTGGACGTCGACGCCCTGGCCAAGGCCGAGGGCAGGCGCTGGTTCTACAAGGGCGCGGTCTGCCTGAAGCCCGCGGAAACCACCTGCCTGGTGCGCCTCTCCGACGGTGGCGGCGACGCCGTGGAGATCCGCGAGTTCGACACCCGGACGAAGGCCTTCGCCGCCGACGGCTTCCGCTTCCCGGAGGGCAAGCAGTACGTCGAGTGGCTGGACCCGCAGACCCTGATCGTCGGACGCGAGTGGACGCCGGGCGAGCTTACCGAGTCCGGCTATCCGATGGTCCTGAAGACGGTCTCGCGCTCGGGCGAGACCAAGGAGGTCTTCCGCGGCCAGAAGAGCGACGTCTGGGCTCAGCCCATCGTCTTGCGGGGCGAGGGCGGGCGGACCGACGGCGTCATCGTCCAGCGCGGCCTCTCCTTCTACGAGAGCGAATACAGCCTGCTGACCGACCAGGGCCTGAAGCCCATCGCCCTGCCGAAGCTCGCCCAGCAGCAGGACTATGTGGACGGCCAGGTGATCTTCACCCTGCAGGCGGCCTGGGGCGGATTCCAGCCGGGCGCCCTGATCGCCTACGACCTTGCGGCCCTGAAGGCCGGGACGGCGAAGCCGCAGCTGATCTTCCAGCCCGGCCCGCGGCAGGCGATCCAGCAGGTCGCCGCCACCGACGGCAGGCTGGTGGTGGCGCTGCTGGAGGACGTGAAGGGCGCGGTGGACGTGTGGGACTACGCCGGCGGCCGCTGGAGCTCCAAGCGCCTGCCGCTGCCGGCGGACGCCAACATCACCCTCGTGGACACCTCGGGGAAGGACGACCGGCTGTTCGTCAACGTGGAGAGCTTCCTGACGCCCAACAGCCTCTGGCTCGCGGACGGCGCGGCCGGGACGGCGGACCAGGTGAAGGCCCTGCCGGCCCGCTTCGACGCCGCCACCCATCTGGTCGAGCAGTTCTGGGCGACGTCCTCGGACGGGACCAAGATCCCCTACTTCGTGGTGCGGCCGAAGGCGGCGAAGCTCGACGGCTCCATCCCCACCCTGATGTACGGCTACGGCGGCTTCGAGGTCGCCAAGCCGCCGATCTACATGCCCGAGGCCGGCAAGCTCTGGATGGAGCGGGGCGGCGCCTACGTGATCGCCAACATCCGCGGGGGCGGCGAGTTCGGACCGGCCTGGCACCAGTCCGTGCTGCGCGAGAAGCGCCAGCTCGCCTTCGACGACTTCGCGGCCGTCGCCCGGGACCTCTTCGCCCGCAAGATCACTTCGGCGCGGCGCCTGGGCATCTACGGCCGCTCGAACGGCGGCGTGCTGACCACCGTCTCCATGACCCAGCATCCGGAGCTGTGGAACGCGGTGGTGGTGGAGAGCCCGCTGATCGACATGCTGCGCTACCACAAGCTCTCGGCCGGCGCGTCGTGGGTGGGCGAGTACGGCAATCCCGACGTGGTCGAGGACCGGGCGTTCATCGCGAAATACTCCGGCTACCAGAACCTGAAGCCGGGCGTGCGCTACCCCGAGGCCTACATCACGACGAACACGCGCGACGACCGGGTGCATCCGGGCCATGCGCGGAAGTTCGCCGCGCGGCTGGAGGAGATGGGTGTCCCCTATCTCTACTACGAGCAGACCTTCGGCGGACACGCCAACGACGCCGATCCCGAGCTCAACGCCCGCCGCTGGGCCCGGCATTACGTCTACCTGGCCCAGAAGCTGATGGACTGACGGCTAGGCGACGGCCGCCGCGTCGTCGCCTTCGACGTCCGCCAGCACCTGCTGGATGGTGGCGATCAGCTGGGGAAGCTGGATCGGCTTGGGCGAGAGCGCGTCCATCCCGGCGGCGGTGTACTCGGCCACCTGATGGGCCATGGCGTTGGCGGTCAGCGCCACGATGGGAGTGCGCGGCCGGCCCTGCGCCGCTTCACGGCGGCGGATCTCCCGCGTCGCCTCGACGCCGTCCATCTCTGGCATCTGGATGTCCATGAGCACTAGGTCCCAGGGGCCGGTGCTCCAGGCGTCCACGGCCTCGCGGCCATTCTCCACGAAGGCGGCGGAGAGGCCGACCTGCTCCAGGAGGGTCTTCAGCACCAGCCGGTTGGTGGCGTTGTCCTCCGCCGCCAGGATGCGGAGCTGGCCCTCGCCGGGCGCCTCCGCCGTCGCTTCGGCCGGGACAGGCGGCGGAGCGGACGGGGCGGGCGGCGGCGGGATGGCGGGCGCGGCGACCTCGTCCGTCGGCGCCAGCACCATGCGCGCGGTGAAGGTCGAGCCGTGACCCACCGCCGAGTGCACCGTGATGTCGCCGCCCATGATGCGGGTGAGGCCGCGGGCGATGGAGAGGCCCAGGCCCGAGCCGCCGTAGCGGCGGGCGTTGGAGGCGTCGGCCTGGGTGAAGCGTTCGAACAGGGTGGAGAGGACCTCCGGCGCGATGCCGGGACCGGTGTCGGCCACCTCGACCACCAGCTCCGGGCCGGTGGCGGTGATGCGGGCGGTGACGCGGCCCTGCTCGGTGAACTTCACCGCATTGCTCATCAGGTTGTAGATCACCTGGCGCACCCGCATGGGATCGCCGCGCCGCACGCCGCGGGCGCTGTCGGCGACCCAGACCTTGACGCCGACGCCCTTGGCCTCGGCCAGCGGGGCGAAGGCCGCCTGGGCCTGGGCGGCGAGCTCGGCCACGTCCACCAGGCCGTCCTCGAGCTGCAGGCGGGCGGCCTCGATCTTCGACAGGTCGAGGAGGTCGTTCAGCAGGGTGAGCAGCACCTCGCCGGACTGGCGGATCACCTCCAGGCGGTCGCGCTGCGCGGGCTCCAGCGGACCGGCGGCCATGGCCTGGGCCATCCCCAGCACGCCGTTGAGAGGGGTGCGGATCTCGTGGCTCATGACGGTGAGGAATTCGCTCTTGGCGCGGTTGGCCCGCTCGGCCCGCAGGCGCTCGACCTTCGAGGCCCTGAGTGCCCGCTTCAGGCCGTGCTGGTTGGTCTCCCACTTGCGCACGGCGATCGCCAGGTGGGCGACGAACAGGACGATCCCCACGGTCAGGAAGGCCATCCCGCCGATCGAGGTCCCGGGCTCCAGCAGGTAGGTCAGGGCCGGCAGGGCGAACACGGCGAGGATCACCGGAGCCAGGCCCGTGATCACGAACTTCAGTGAGGCGTTGCCCAGCACGGCCAGGTTCAGCACCCCGCCCAGCAGGATGACCAGGGCCGCCAGGCGCCCGGCCTCGCCGCCCGCGAACCAGCAGAAGGGGGCGATGCTGGCGAACACGATCCCGTTCAGCACCTGGGTGCCGAGATAGCCGGCCTCCTGGGCCTTCGTGACCGGCTGCTCGGGATCGCGGCGCAGCGGCGCGGCGACCAGGTGGTGAAGGTGCTGGCTGCCGACCTGCAGGACGAACCACAGGACCGGCCACAGGCTGTGGCTGACGTAGGCCGCGCCCGAGCCGATGACCACGGCGAAGGCCACCCGGCTCGGGAACTCGCGGGCCCGGGACACCGCCAGGGCGTGATAGGGGTTCTTGGCCATGGCGGCCTAGGCGGGCCCCGCCGCGGACCCGCGGACGATCAGCCGGCTGACGAACAGCCCGGCGCCCGCGATGGCGGCTTCATGATGGTTCATGGCTCTGGCCACACGGCTCCCCCCACGGAACCCTGCGCCCGGCGCAGTTAATAGAACGCTGATACTGCTGGATTTTTCTCGTCCGCCAGGCGCGGCGCCTAGACTTCGCGCAGCACCTCGGCCAGCAGCCGGCCCTCCACGGCGCGGTTTGAGCCGGCCCGCCAGGCGATGACGATCTCGCGGCTGGGGTGTTCCGCGTCGATCGGCCGGACGGCCACGGGCGCGGCTTCGGCGAGGCCCGCGGTCACCGCCATCTTCGGCAGGAAGGTGACTCCGAGGCCCGACCCCACCATCTGCACCAGGGTCGGCAGGGAGGTGGCGGCGAAGGTCTCCTCGTCGCCGGTCGCCTTGGGCGGCTTCAGGTGGCAGGCGGACAGCGCGTGCTCGCGCAGGCAGTGGCCGTCCTCCAGGAGGATCAGCCCCTCGTGCTCCAGCGCCTCGGGGGTGACCGACGTCTGCCGGGCCAGCGGATGGCTGGCCGGAACGGCCGCCAGCAGGGTGTCGTCGGCCACGTGGGCCCACTGCAGCCCGCCCATGTCGTAGGGCAGGGCGATCAGCGCGGCGTCGAGCTGGCCCGCCTTCAGCGAGGCGATCAGCCGGTGGGTCAGGTCCTCGCGCAGGAACAGCCGCAGCCTGGGGAACCGTTCGCGCAGCGCCGGCAGGGCCTTGGGCAGCAGGAAGGGGGCGATGGTCGGGATCACGCCGAGGCGGAAGCGTCCGGTGAGCGGCTGGCCGGCGTTCTTGGCGGCCTCGACCAGCTCCTCCGCCTCGTTGAGGATCACCGTGGCCCGGCGCAGCGCCTCCTCGCCGACCGCGGTCAGGATCACGCCGGAGCGGGCGCGGTCCACGACGTTGGCGCCGAGCGTCCGCTCCAGCTCCTGGATGCCGGCCGACAGGGTCGGCTGGGTCACGTGGGCGGCCTCGGCGGCGCGGCCGAAGCTGCCGTTCTCGGCGAGCAGCTTCAGGTACTGCAGCTGGCGCAGGGTCGGCAGCATCGGCGTCCTCCGGAAGCCGATAGATAGTCTCTATTTCATTTCCAAAAGCAATCGATTTGCCTGTGGGCGCCCCGCCACCTAGATGTGGCCCACGATCGCTCCAGCGACGCGCTGAAGGTGGCCCCGACCGAGGCCTTCAGCGGTCCGGGAGGGGCGCTCCTCCCCCCTTGCCGCCCCTCCCGGATCCCGTCGGCCGCTACTCTGGCCGGCCGGTCTCCAGGTAGCGGGCATAGCGCTGCAGCTGCTCGCGCAGGACCTGGTCCACGGGAGCCGCGAGCGCCTCCGCGAGATCCGGTCGGCCGCCGCCCACCGCATAGGTCTGGACGACCTCGACGCCCCGGCCCTTGGCCCGGATCACGAAGGTCAAGGCGCCGGAGACCCCCTCCTCCTGAAGCGGGCCGAGCGCCGTCTCGATCCTGAGCATCCCCTGCGCCGGCCAGGCCAGCACGACCCGCCCGTGCGCCACTCCGCCGCCCGGCAGGGTCTCGCAGAAGCAGGCGCCTGGCTGCAGCGGCAGGGTGAGGTTCACGGCCGAGCCGGAATAGGTGTGGCCGCTGCTCCACCAGCGTCCGACCTCCCCCAGCGCCGCATAGGCGCGGTCGGCGCGGACCGGGACCTCCGCCACGTTGCGGACCTTGAACCCGCCGCCGGACCGTCCGACGACCTCGGCGCGGGCGGCGCCGGCGAGCGACAGGGCGGCCAGAGCCGCCAGCGCGATCCTCATGGAAGAGCCCTCCCTCAAGCCTGCTCGAAGCTTAGGGGGCCTCCCCAGAAAGTCTCAACCAGGCTGTGCTGGGCGCCGGGCTGGCCGGTCGTCAGGAAGCGACGAACGGCGCCGTGGCCGGGGTCGATCTCCGGGTGCCGCTCGAAGTAGCGGGCGAGGGCGTCGGCCGTGGCGTCCGGCTGGTGGATCAGCGGCGTGCCGGGCGGCAGGGCCTCGCGGAACAGGTCGGCGACGATCTCGTAGTGGGTGCAGCCGAGGATCGCCCGGTCGGGCCAGCGGCCGATGCGGGTCTTCAGCGCCTGGACATGACGCTCGATGACCGCCTTCAGCTCGTCGCGTCCGGCGCCCTGCTCGATCATCCGGGCGAGCTCGGGACAGGGCTCGGAGAAGACGGCGACGTCCTGCCGGCGCTTGTCGACCTCGATCTCGTAGACCCGGCTGGCCGTCGTGGCCGGGGTCGAGAAGACGCCGACGATGTCGAGCTTCTCCACCTTCTCGCCGCGCCGCTCGGCCTCGTGCTCCCAGGGCAGGCCGGTGGCCGCCTCGATGGTCGGCACGACGATGCCCAGCACGTTCACCGGCCGGCCGATCTGCTTCCGGTAGCCCGGCAGCCAGGTCTGCTGCAGGCGGCGCAGCGCCACGCTGGCGGCGGTGTTGCAGGCCAGCACCACGAGGTTGCAGCCCTCGTCGAACAGCCGCTCGCAGCCGGCCCGGGTGAGCGCCACGATCTCTTCGCCGCTGCGGCCGCCGTAGGGGGCGTTCGCCTGGTCGGCGAGATAGACGAAGTCGGCGGTGGGGAACCGCTCCACGAGCTTGTGGTGGACGGTCAGCCCGCCCACGCCGGAGTCGAACACGCCGATGGCCATGCGCTGGTGTTAGCGGGCGTCGCGGAGGTCGGCTAGGGGCCGGGCTGTGGGATTTCCGTGCAGGCGTAACATTACCGCCCTGTCATGTGACGTTCAGGGGCGGACGTGCCTAAGGTCCCGCAGCTTTTCGCATTTTTGCCTGGAGACCTCATGCGCCGGCGCACGTTCCTTGCCGCTTCCTCGGCCCTGGCCGCCTCGTCCATGCTTCCCGCCGCCGCCCTGGCGCAGGCGACCAACCCGCTGCTGGCCCCGTGGACCGGGCCCTACGGCGGGGTCCCGCCGTTCGACAAGGTCAAGGTTTCCGACTTCAAGCCGGCGCTCGAGACCGGCATGGCGCTCGAGCTGCGCGACGTGGAGGCGATCGCCAACGCCACCGCGCCGGCGACCTTCGAGAACACGCTCGCGGCCATGGAGCGCTCGGGCGAGGCCCTGGAGCGGGCCGAGATCGTCTATTCGATCTGGGGCGGCACCCTGTCGACGCCCGAGGTGCGGGCCATCGAGAAGGAGATCGAGCCCAAGCTGTCCGCCCACTCCGACCGCATCCTGCAGAACGAGAAGCTGTTCCGCCGCATCGACGCGGTCCACGAGCACCGCGACCACCTGAACCTGACGCCGGAGCAGAAGCGCCTGACGGTGCTGCGCTGGAACACCTTCGTGCGCAACGGCGCCAAGCTCGACGCCGCCGCCAAGGCCCGCGTCGCCCAGATCAACGAGGAGCTGGCCGGCCTCTTCACGACCTTCAGCCAGAACCTGCTGCACGACGAGACCGAGCGCGACATCTACCTCAAGGCGACCGACCTCGACGGCCTGCCCGAGGACGTTCGCGCCGCCATGGCCGCGGCCGCCAAGGGCAAGAACCGGCCCGGCGAGTACGTGATCGTCAACACCCGCTCGTCGGTGGACCCGTTCCTCACCTATTCGGCGCGCCGCGACCTGCGCGAGCAGGTCTGGAAGAACTTCTACAGCCGCGGCGACAACGGCGACGCCTGGGACAACAA
>NZ_DAISJG010000004.1:0-138811 GCF_036821595.1 Phenylobacterium sp. | reverse complement strand
AGGTCTGGAAGAACTTCTACAGCCGCGGCGACAACGGCGACGCCTGGGACAACAATGCGGTCATCAGGAAGATCCTGAAGCTGCGCGCCGAGCGGGCCAAGCTGTTCGGCTTCCCGACCCACGCCCACTGGCGCCTGGCCAACAACTCCATGGCCGACAAGCCCGAGGCCGCCATGGAGCTGATGATGCGGGTCTGGCCCTCGGCCATCGCCCGGGTCCGCGAGGAAGTGGCCGAGATGCAGGGCATCGCGGACAAGGAAGGGGCCAAGATCAGGATCGCGCCCTGGGACTACCGCTACTATGCGGAGAAGGTGCGCAAGGCCCGCTACGACCTCGATATGAACGAGGCCAAGCCGTACATGCAGCTCGAGAAGCTGCGCGAGGGCATGTTCTGGGCCGCCGGCCAGCTCTACGGCTTCGAGTTCGTCCCCGTGACCAACGTCCCGGTGCAGCATCCGGACGTGCGCGTCTGGGAGGTGAAGCGCGGGCCCGAGCACGTGGGCCTCTGGTATTTCGATCCCTATGCGCGGGCCGGCAAGCGCTCGGGCGCCTGGATGAACGCCTACCGCAGCCAGGAGACCTTCGACGGCAAGGTGACGACCATCGTCTCCAACAACTCCAACTTCGTGAAGGGCGCGCCGGGCGAGCCGGTGCTGATCTCCTGGGACGACGCGGAAACCATGTTCCACGAGTTCGGCCACGCCCTGCACGGGCTGAACTCCAAGGTCGCCTATCCGTCGCTGTCGGGCACGCGGGTGTTCCGCGACTACGTGGAGTTCCCCTCGCAGATCAACGAGCACTGGCTGCGTACGCCGCAGGTGCTGAACCGCTTCGCCCTGCATTATCAGACCGGCAAGCCGATCCCGGCCGAGCTGGTCGCCAAGATCGAGAAGGCCTCGACCTTCCGCCAGGGCTTCGACGTCACCGAGTATCTGGCCTCGGCGCTGATCGACATGAAGCTGCATCTGGCCGGCGACGCCGACATCGACCCGGACGCCTTCGAGCGGGAGGAGCTCGCGAAGCTCGGCATGCCCGCCGAGCTGCCGATGCGCCACCGCACTCCGCAGTTCGGGCACATCTTCTCGTCCGACGGCTATTCGGCCGGCTACTACTCCTACCTGTGGTCGGAGGTGATGGCGCTGGACGCGGTCGAGGCGTTCCGCGAGGCGCCGGGCGGGCTCTACGACAAGACGGTCGCCAGGCGGCTGCACGACACCGTCATGAGCGTCGGCAACTCCATCGACCCGCGCGAGGGCTACCGCGCCTTCCGCGGCCGCGACCCGGACGTGAAGGCCTACCTGCGCGACAAGGGCTTCCCGACGACCTGAGCGGGAACGACGGAAGACGGCAGGTCTCCCCTAAGGGGAAGGTCGCCGGACCGGCGGATTCAATCGGCAAAGAGCGAGCACTCGCTCTTTGTTCGAACTCCTCCGTGTCGCTCGGTTTGTCCAGGAATCGCGTCGCGGAATCGGCTCAGGCGAACAGGTCCCCCTGTGCGGCGGCCTTGGCGCCTTCGATGGCGAGCAGGCGCAGCTTGGTCCGGGCGCCGCCGCGGGCCGAGAAGCCGCCGAGCCTGCCGCCCGCCGCCGTCACCCGGTGGCAGGGCACGACGATCGGCCAGGGGTTCGCGCCGAGCGCCTGGCCGACCTGCTGGGCCAGCAGCCTGTCGCCGAGCTTCACGGCGATCTCGCCGTAGGTGAGCGTCTCGCCGGGCGGGATGGCGCGGGCGACCGCGTAGACCCGGGCGTGGAACGCCGGCGTGCGGGAGAGGTCGAGCGGCGCGTCCGAGAGATCGGCCTTCTCGCCGCGCATCAGGGCCTGGATGCCCGAGATGGTCGGCGCGAGGCCGTCCGGCGGCGTGTCTTCGGCGGCGTCGGGGAAGCGGCGCAGGAAGCCTGCCCGGGCGACGTCGGGCTCGCGCTCCGGCAGATGGCAGGCGACGAGGCCCGCGTCGTTCCAGGCGACGCCGGCCCAGCCGATGGCGGTCTCGAAGAGGGCGTAGCGGATCATGCCCGGACGATAGCGCCGTTCGCCGCGCCCCGCTGGCGGCTTTCGGACTTTCACCTCCCCCAATGTGGCCGCCGTGGGGGCAGTAGGGTGTCCGGGGCGGCGGACCCCGGCCTGGAACTCCTGGCGGCCAGTCTGCCTGCGGGGTCCGGCGTCTCAAGGGCCGGCCACCGCGCGGCGCGCCAGGGCGTGTCCTTGACACGCCGAACCCCGCAGGCTCGCATCTGACCATGAGGTTCAAGGGGCGGAGGCTTCTGACGAAGCCGACGGAACTCACATGACGAGCGTCGGCGCCGTGCAATGGCTCAGCGCTACAGGCTTCGCCGTGGGAATGGTGGGCAGCATCTGGTTCGCTGCCCAAGTCCGAAAGAATGCGAACGCCCCGCGCATCCCGATGCTGACCCTGGTGGCCTTCCCCCTGAGAAAGGAGATGGCGCTGCTCGAGCCGCAGGCGCAGCGCGACCATGCTTGGCTGGTGCGCTTCTGGCTGCTGTGGCTCCTGTCGGCGCTCACGGGGATGACGACCTGATCCAGACGGACGTCGCCTCTTCCTTGACCTGAGTTCTCCACAGGCGCATAAGCGCGCCCTTCCGGCCTGATCTCGATCAGCGCCCTCCACCGCCACGACCCCCATCACCATATGGGACGAGGGCGGCGAGGCCCCCCGTCGACGCAATCGTCCACGGGGGTCGATCGCGTTTGGGTCACAGGAGTTTGGTTTGTTCGACGCACTTACAGATCGGCTGTCCACCGTCTTCGACCGCCTCGGCGGCAAGGGCGTGCTGTCCGAGAAGGACGTGGACGAGGCGCTGCGCGAGGTCCGCATCGCGCTGCTCGAGGCCGACGTCGCCCTGCCGGTCGTGCGCGACTTCATCGCCAAGGCCAAGGAGCGGGCGACCGGCGAGGCCGTCATCCGCTCGGTGCGGCCGGCCGACCAGGTGGTCAAGATTACCTACGACGGCCTAGTGGAGATGCTGGGCGGCGAGGGCGAGCCCGAGGGGCTGAACCTCTCGCTGAACCCGCCGACCGTGATCCTGATGGCCGGCCTGCAGGGCTCGGGCAAGACGACCACCGCCGGCAAGCTCGCGCTGCGCCTCGCCAAGGACCGCAAGAAGGTCCTCGTCACCTCCCTCGACACCCGCCGCCCGGCCGCCATGGAGCAGCTCGCCATGCTGGCCAAGCAGGCCGGGGTGGAGAGCCTTCCGATCGTCGCCGGCCAGGCCGCGCCCGACATCGCCAAGCGGGCGATGAGCGCGGCGAAGCTGCAGGGCTACGACGTCCTGATCCTCGACACCGCCGGCCGCACGACCCTGGACGAGGCGATGATGAGCGAGGCGGCCGAGATCGCCCGCATCAGCTCGCCGTCCGAGACCCTGCTGGTCGCCGACAGCCTGACCGGCCAGGACGCGGTGCGCACCGCCAAGGCGTTCCACGAGCGCCTGCCGCTGACCGGCCTGGTGCTGACCCGCGCCGACGGCGACGGCCGCGGCGGCGCGGCGCTCTCCATGCGCGCGGTCACCGGCCTGCCGATCAAGTTCCTCGGCGTGTCGGAGAAGATCGAGGGCCTGGACGCCTTCGACGCCCGCCGCGTGGCCGGCCGCATCCTCGGCCAGGGCGATGTGGTGGCCCTGGTCGAGAAGGCCGCCCAGGACATCGACCAGGCCAAGGCCGAGGCCATGGCCCGCAAGCTGGCCAAGGGCCAGTTCGATCTCGACATGATGGCCGACCAGCTCGCCCAGATGAAGAAGATGGGCGGCATGGAGGGCCTGATGGGCCTCCTGCCCGGGGTCCAGAAGGTGAAGAAGCAGATCGCCGAGAGCGGCATCAGCGACAAGGTGTTCGACCGCCAGATGGCCATCCTGTCGTCGATGACCAAGGCCGAGCGGAAGAAGCCCGACATCCTGCAGGCCTCGCGCAAGCGCCGCATCGCGGCGGGCGCCGGCGTCGACGTGGCCGAGGTGAACCGGCTCCTGAAGCAGCACCGCCAGATGGCCGACGCCTTCAAGATGATGAGCAAGGGCGGCGGCAAGGGCTTCGCCCAGATGGCCCAGATGCTCGGCGGCGGCGGCGGCATGGACCGCCTCAAGGCGCTCGGCGGCGGCAAGGCGCCGACCCCCGAACAGATGGAGGAGATGGCCGCCAGGCTGCCCGGACTGGGCGGCCCCGGCGCTCCGAAACTTCCCGGCCTGGGCGGCGGCCTGCCGCCCGGCTTCAATCCCTTCAAGAAATAGACTGAAAGACCAAGGACCAAGACAATGCTGAAGATCCGTCTCGCCCGTGGCGGCGCCAAGAAGCGCCCCTACTACTCGATCGTCGTCGCCGACAGCCACTCGCCCCGCGATGGCCGCTTCATCGAGAAGGTGGGCTCCTACAACCCGCTGCTGAAGAAGGACGACCCGAACCGGCTCGTCCTGAAGGCGGAGCGCATCCAGGAATGGATGGCCAAGGGCGCCCAGCCCACCGACCGCGTGCAGCGCGAGCTGGCCAAGCAGGGCATCGGCACCTGGGTCGCCGGCAACAACCCGAAGAAGGGCGTCCCGGGCGAGAAGGCCAAGGAACGCGCCGAGGAGAAGGCCCAGAAGGAAGCCGACCGCGCCGCCGCCGCGGCCGAAGCCGCCGCCAACCCGCCGCCGGCCGAAGAGCCCGCCGTGGAAGAGGCTCCGGCCGCCGAGGCCGCCCCGGTCGAGGAAGCGGCTCCGGCCGAGCAAGCTGCTCCGGCTGAAGAGGCCGCCCCGGCCGCCGAGGAAGCGACCGCCGAGGCCGCTCCGGCCGAGGACGCCGCCGCTCCGGCTGAAGAGGCCCCCGCCGCCGAAGGCGAAGAGAAGGCGTCCTAAGGCGATCGCCGGTCCCCTTCTCCCCCTGCGGGAGAAGGTGGCCCGCGCAGCGGGCCGGATGAGGGGTCTCTCAGAACTCTCCGGCCCGCTTGCCGCCTCCCGATACCCATGACCGAGCGCGACCCCTCATCCGTCGGCTTCGCCGACCCCTTCTCCCACAAGGGGAGAAGGCGCGCATGAGCGCAGCCAACCTCATCCTCGTGGGCCGGGTGGCCGGCGCGTTCGGCGTGAAGGGCGATGTGCGCATCACCGCCTTCACCGCCGACCCGATGTCGCTCGTCGAGTACCGCAGCCTGCTGCGCGAGGACGGCTCGGCGGGCCTGACCCTGTCCGGCGGCCGGCCCGACCAGAAGGGCGGCGTCATCGTGCGCGCCGCCGAGGTCGAGACCCGCGAGCAGGCCGAGGCCCTGCGCGGGCTGAAGCTGTTCATCCCCCGCGACGTCCTCCCCGAGCCGGAGGAGGACGAGTTCTACGTCACCGACCTGATCGGCCTGACCGTCGAGAGCCCCGAGGGCGAGGTGCTGGGCAAGGTCCGCACCGTCCACGACTTCGGCGCCGGCGACCTCCTGGAGGTCCAGCCGCCGGAGGGCGCGAGCTGGTGGCTGCCGTTCACCCGCGAGGCCGTCCCCGAGGTCCGCCTCGCAGAAGGCAAGGTGATCGGCGTGCGGCCGGCGGAGACGGAGTAGGCGCTTCCTCGTACCGGCGGAGGCCGCGAGCAGGGCCGCGCTTCCCCACCCCGCTCGCCTTCGGTGAGTCGACCCTCCCCCTCAAGGGAGGGAGACGGCTAGGCCTTCGGCTTGCGCATCCGCATCAGGCCCTCCTGGGCGCAGGAGGCGACCAGGGCGCCGTCGGAGGCGCGGTAGATCTGGCCGAGGTTGAAGCCGCGGCCGCCGGAGGCCGAGGGGCTCTCCTGGTGGTAGAGGTGCCACTCGTTGAAGTCGGTCGGCCGGTGGAACCACATGGCGTGGTCGAGGCTCGCCGACTGGAAGCCCGGCGTGCGCCAGCTCACCCCGTGCGGCTTCACTCCCGTGCCGAGCAGGCTCATGTCCGAGGCGTAGGCCAGGATCACCTGCTGCATGCGGCCGTCGCCGCCGATCGGGTCGCGGGCCCGGAACCACACCTGCTGGCGCGGCTCGCTGGGCCGGGGCGCATGGTCCCAGCGCCCCCCGACCGTGCGCATCTCGATGGGCCGGGGCCGGTCGAGCCAGGCCCGGACCTGGGCCGGCGCGTCCTTCATCTGGGCCTTCTCGCGCTCCAGGTCGTCCTCGACCTCTTCCGGCGCCGGGGCCTCCGGCATGGCCGACTGGTGCTCGAACCCGTCCTCGGCGGCCTGGAAGGATGCGGCGAGGTTGAAGATCTGCTTGCCGTGCTGGACGGCGATCACCCGCCGCGTCGTGAAGCTGCCGCCGTCACGGGAGCGGTCGACGTCGAAGACGATCGGCACATTGGGGTCGCCCGGCCGGATGAAGTAGCAGTGCAGGGAGTGGCAGACCCGGTCCTCGACCGTCTCGTAGGCGGCGAGCAGCGACTGGGCGATCACCTGGCCGCCGTAGATGCGCTCGCGCGCCTCCTCTTCCGGCGTGATGCCGCGGAACAGGTTCACCTCGAGCCGCTCGAGCTGAAGCGTCTCGATCAGGGTCTGGGTGTCCATCGTCGTCCCGGCGATGCTGCAAGTGCGAAGCCGATCCGCTTAAGCCGAAGCCTCCGGCGCGGCAAGGTCAGTAGTAGTCGGTGAGCCGCAGGAGCCGGCGGCTGCCGTCGCCGACGGTCAGCGCCACCACCCGTCCGGCCGGGCCGTTGGCCCATCGGAACAGCGGGCTCTCGGCGTAGTCGGGGGTGATCGGCTGGCCGTCGATGGCGGTGATCACGGTGTGCGGCCGCCACCCCGCCGCCTCGGCCGGGCTGCCGCGGGCCACGTGGGTGACGCGCAGGTGGTCGCCCTCCACCGTCACCGACAGCCCCGCGCGGTTCTTGCGGAAGGCCGCCTCGGCCGCCCCCGGATAGGGCTGCAGCCACAGCCGGTCGCCGGCGAAGTCGATGGTCACATGGAAGCGGCTGAGCAGCGCGAGGCCGACGTTGGCCGGCGCGGCGGCCACCAGGTCGGCGGTGGCCGAGGTCGGCACGCCCCGGAAGGCGACGCCGCCCACCTCGACGCCGTCCAGGCTCGTGACCAGGCTTTCCCGGGGACCGTCCACGCCCACGGCGAGCTGGGTGGAGACCGGCCGACCCGCCAGCAGGCCGCGGGCCTCGGCGTAGTCGCGGTCGACCAGCAGGGCCCCGGAGTTGCCCAGGTCGAGGAGCGCCTGGACCGGCTGGCCGGCGATGGCGATCGGGAAGTTGCGCAGGTTGCCCGAGGCGACGAGCGGCAGGGGCGCCACCGGCGGCGGGCGGAAGTCATGGCGGGCGAGGAAGGCGATCTGCCGGGCCTGGAAATCGATGTCGACCACGGCCACGTCGAAGATGTCGCGGCCGAGGATCACCTGAACCGGGCGCGGCACCACCGCCTGCAGCACGCGCAGGTCCATCACCGCCACATTGCGCGTCGGCAGGACGAGGCCGCCCAGGCTGAGATCGGCGCGGGCGAGCCTGACGCCGTCCACCCGTCCGGCGACGCCCTGCGCCGGCAGGCCGCGGCCGAGCCGCAGGCCGAGGCCGGCGGCGAACGCCGCGTCGATCACCGTCGAGCTCGCGCCGGAGTCCAGCCAGGCCTCGGCGGGCCGGCCGTTGATGGTGATGGGGAACAGGATCTGCCGGTCCTGCAGGAACTCGAACGGCGTCGTGTGGGCCACCGTCGCCTGCGCCGGCTCCGGCGCCCGGGCGAAGGCGGGGGCGGCGGGGGCGAGGGCGAGGACGAGGAGGAGGGCGGCGAGGCGGCGCAGCATGGAGAGGGCTTAAACCGCGCGGCCGCGCTTGACGAGCCGCCCTGAAGCCGCGCTTCAAGGGCCATGTCCTTCGACGCCACCGTCCTGACCATGTTCCCCGAGGCCTTCCCCGGCCCCCTCGGCGTTTCGCTGATCGGCACGGCGTGGCGCGAGCACGGGCTGTGGACGCTGGAAACGGTGGACATCCGGGCCTTTTCCACAGATAAGCGCGGCTTCCTCGACGACACCCCCGCGGGTGGCGGTCCGGGACAGGTGATGCGGGCGGACGTGATCGCCTCCGCGCTGGACAGCGTGGAGCGGCGCGGACGGCCGCTTTTGTACATGAGCGCCCGGGGCCGTCCCCTCACCCAGGCGCGCGTGAAGGAATGGGCCGCGGGGCCGGGACTGATCGTCCTGGCCGGACGGTTCGAGGGGGTGGACCAGCGGGTGCTCGACGCCCGGGGGTTCGAGGAGGTCTCTGTCGGAGACGCGGTCCTCGCCGGCGGCGAGGCGGCGGCCCTGGTGGCGATCGAGGCGTGCGTACGGCTTGTCCCGGGTGTGTTGGGCCAGGCCGAGAGCTTGAGTGAAGAAAGCTTCGAGGACGGGCTCCTCGAGGGTCCGCAGTACACCAGGCCGCGGACGTTCGAAGGGCTCGACATCCCCGAGGTGCTGCTGTCGGGCAACCATGCGGCCATCCGCAAATGGCGCCAGGAGCAGCGCGAGAAGACCACGCGGGAGCGGCGTCCGGACCTCTGGGCGAGGCTCTCCGCCAATCAACAGGCAAAGGGCGGGTAAAGCCCAGTAAGGAAAGAGACCGATGAACGTGATCGAACAGCTCCGCAAGGAAGAGGCCGACCGCCTCCTCGCCGCTCGCAAGGTCCCGGTGTTCCAGCCGGGCGACACCGTGCGGGTGAACGTCCGCATCAAGGAAGGCGAGCGCGAGCGCGTCCAGGCCTACGAGGGCGTCTGCATCGCCCGCCAGGGCCAGGGCGTCGACGAGTCCTTCACCGTGCGCAAGATCTCCTTCGGCGAGGGCGTGGAGCGGGTGTTCCCGGTCCTGTCGCCGATGATCGAGTCGATCGAGGTGAAGCGCCGCGGCGTCGTCCGCCGCGCCAAGCTGTACTACCTGCGCGACCGCCGCGGGAAGTCGGCCCGGATCGCCGAGCGCCAGATGTCCCGCGCCACCGAGACGGCGCCGGAGACCAGCGAAGCCTAGGCTTCGGACCACTTACGAATTTCCAGCGGCGGCCGCAGCGATGCGGCCGCCGCCTTCGTTTCAGGGCCCCGGCGCGCCTTAGCGCCCGGCGTCCAGGTGGAAGATCGCCGCCTCGCCCGCCAGGGCGCCGCCCACCAGGACGTCGGCGGGGTGGCTGGCCTCCACCGCGGTCACCAGGACGTGGGAGCCGGAGTCCAGCAGGCGCGGGGCCGAGGCGCGGCCGTCGCGGTCCAGCACCACCACCATGCCGCTGAAGGTGCGGTCCAACCGGCGCGCCCGGTAGGTTCACCTCGGCCACCCGGAAGGTCGCCCGGTCGGGGCCGGCGGACGCACCGCCCAGGACCGGGCGTCCATGCGTCCAGGGGGATCGGGGCACCAGCCCCGGACGACCTTGCCGTCGGCTCCCAGCGCCTGCAGCACCAAGCCGAACCGGCCAGCCGCGTGGGCGTCCGAGAGCAGGCGGGCGCGGGCAGTGGGATGGATTCTCTACACTTGCCGCAGACCCCAAGTAGAGCGCGCAGCCGCCAAGAAGGGCGTAGTGAAACGCGATCTTGGGCGCGATGCCGCAGGACGTCGGGCAATAAGCCTGTGGACGAACGGGAACAAACCATGAACGTTCTATTGCTCAGCACTTAACGAGGCGCCAAGATCAGTTCGTGGTTAGATACGCGACCCACACATGGATGAGCCCACGACCGTTGGCGCGGTGCGTGGGCTCTTGTCTGCCGTCGGGCGGCAGCTCTGAACGACCCAGAATCCCAGACTACGGGAGCGCGGTCAACGCTCGGCGGCCACTTTCTACCCCAAAGGAGGGTGTGAAACATGGCCTCAAAGCCAGCCTATCAAGTGACTTGTCATACTCCGGACGACCTCGACCCCGATCGCCGGATTGAGGGCCTGGGAGGGCCAGGCAACGGAAAGCAGTGGTGGCTCCCGATTGACGAATTGATCAGCGGGATCGAGCGTGGCGCGTACGATCTGTGGACGGTCACCCCCGAGCGGCAATCTGTCTGGGTGGTGGTCGCCGTCCGCAATGGGCGCAAGTACCTCAAGACCGAGGCCGACGGTCTTGAGCCTAACAACTTGCTGGCCCTCCGGCACTGTTAATGAGTTCGCGGGCGGAGCCGGCCGGCTCCGCCCGCGCCTCTGACACCCACATTCCACTTCACCCAGAGTGAGCCCTATCCTGGAGCGCCAAGCGGGTGCGCGGTCGCAAGCAGTTGACCCTCCGCTAGATTGGCGCGTTCTAGCTCTGGGTCGGCGCTCAAGCAGATGCAGGCGCCATGCTTCCTTGGTGGGTGAAGACGGATCGGGGCTTCTGGGTCTCCCCGAGCCATGCAGACTACAGCGTGGCGCGGGTGTCCGAGTTGTGCTGGAGGCTCTCGGCCATGTGCATGGCGTGCGGTCATGGCCGCATATGGGGCGCGGGTGAACTGTTCGACGCCTTTCCGGCCCGAGTGACCATCGGCGCGATTGCGCTCCGCCTGAGATGTGGACAGTGCGGCTCCGACCAGGGCCGGATAGACTTCGTGAACGATCCAGGCGCGCAGCACCGTCGGGACATCAGGAACTACGAGGCGCGCCTTGCAGCGCGCGAGGCGGCGCTGGCGTCCGGTGCTGGTCGCCCGGATTAGGACGAGGACCACCGATGCTGCTGTTCCTGAGCCTCCTGCTCCTCGGCTTCCCGGCGGCCGCGCCCGCGCACACGTCAATCGACGCAAGGGCGTGCGCGGCCCAGGGCGGTAGGGTGCGGCCCGTCTGCCTCTCGGGGACACCCATGTGTGTCGTGCCGTACCGGGACGCTGGTAAGCGCTGCACCGGCGACCGGCAATGCGAGGGGCGTTGCATCCTGAATGGCGCGCCACCGAAGAACCCAAAGGCCAAGGTCTTGGGACGCTGCGAAGCCAGCAACAACCCGTGCGGTTGCTACACAACAGTAGAGAATGGAAGGGTGGCACGCAGCTTATGTGTCGACTAACCGACACTCTAAGCTGTTGCAGAGCTTAGCCATTCAGGTGCAGGTTGCCGCCGGGGGAGGCGCACGACTTACGCCATTGTCCGTGTCTCCGAAATCTGGGGGACATCCCAATGGCCACGCCGCTTCCTTCAACCTTCGCGACCACCACCGGCGACCTCCTGATCGACGCCGCGACCACGGGCTACCAGTGGAATCTCGGCGCCGACCGCACGGTGGATTGGTCGATCTCGAACGGCTTCAATGGCGAGTTCTGGGTGGCGCCGGCCTCGGTCCAGGCGGCCGTCCAGACGGCCTTGGCGGTGTTCTCCGTCTACGCCAACATCCAGTTCAACTACGTCGGCTCGTTCACGACCCCCGCGGCGGCCTATGCCGGAGGAAGCGAGATCAACGTCAGCCTGTCGGGCAACACCAACTTCTTCCCCTCCAGCCTTGTTTGGGGGCGAGCTTACTTCCCGACGACGATCGGCCAGGACTACCAGGGTGCGGCTGGCGACGTTTACCTGAACATCAACAGCGCCGCGAACACCCTGCCGAGCTACGAGCCCGGCAGCGCCGGCTGGTTCCTGCTGATCCACGAGCTTGGGCACGCGCTCGGCCTCAAACACCCGCATGATGACGGTGGCACGGGTCACCCGACCCTCACGCAGCTTGGGCTTGGGGATTTCGAAGTCGATTGGGCCACGATCATGGCCTACGGCGACGACTACAATTGGAACCTCCGGGCCTTCGATCCGGCTACGCCGATGGTCCTCGACGTGCTCGCGCTTCAGGCCCTGTACGGGCCGAACATGTCCCACAACACAGGCGACAACAGCTACGAGATCGTCGCCACCAACACCTACATGACCTACTGGGACGCCGCGGGGATAGATGAGGTCAACGCCTCCACCTCCGACCGCGGCTGGGAAATCTACCTGCCGGACGAACAGCTCTCCTCCGTGGTGAGTACCCGCGTGGGCTATGCCGTGCCGACCTCCGAGCTGGCGCTGGCCTCACCTCGGAGCCTGTTCTGGCTCACCGGCGACATCGAGGACGCCATCGGCTCGAACTTTGCCGACACGATCTACGGCAGCGTGCTGAGCAACTACCTGTATGGCGGCGGCGGCAACGACGAGATCATCGCCTGGCATGGCGACGACACCGCCGATGGCGGCGCAGGAAACGACTCGATCTATGGCGGGCAGGGGAACGACCTGATCGGGGATACGGCGGGCGGATCGAACTACCTCCGAGGCGACGAGGGCAACGACCAGATCGTCGGCGGTTCGGGTTTCGACGACATCAATGGCAACATGGGCGACGACACCGCGTCAGGCGGCGCCGGTGACGACTGGGTCGTCGGCGGCAAGGACAACGACGTGCTTCTGGGCGGCGTTGGCGACGACATCGCCTATGGGAACATCGGGAACGACAGCTGCGCGGGCGAGGCTGGAAACGACCTGCTTCGCGGGGGGCAGGGGAACGACATCGTCCTCGGCAACGACGGGAACGACTGGGCTTCCGGTGACCGGGGCGACGACACCATGACCGGTGGCGCTGGCGCGGACATCTTCCACACGTTCGGGGACGCCAACCTGGACCGGGTCACCGATTTCAACCTGGCCGAAGGCGACCGCGTTCAACTGGACCCCGGCACCACCTACACCGTCGCCCAGGTCGGCGCGGACACGGTCATCAGCATGACGGGCGGCGGGCAGATGATCCTGGTCGGCGTGACGCTCACCTCGCTGACCGGAAACTGGATCTTCGGGAACTAGGCCGGGCCCTCGTGCAATTTGTTGCAGCTAAAATTTGACCTTCGACGGGTTAGGTGTTCCCTTTCCGTTCATGTCCACATCCGCAGAGATCGCGGAGCGGCACAGCCGCATCCTTTCCGAGCTCGCCGAGCTCGGCCTCTCCCTTGCGCGTTCGCTTCACGAACGTGCGGTGGCCGCCGAGGACGCGAAGTCCTTCCTGGCGCGCACCGAGGACCGGGTGGCGACGCCCAGCCGCGCCTCGGCGGAGGCCTGCGAGCCGGTGGCCCTCAAGGAGCGTCCGACCACCGACCCCAAGGGCGTGCAGAAGGGTGTCGACACCGACTGCGACGGGGAGGTGGACACGATCATGGGGGTGCCGGACAGCAAGCGTCACCCGATCACCATCTGGGTCGACGACGACGGCGACGGCAAGCTGGACACCATGTACTTCGACGACCGCCACGACGGCGTCCTGGACAGCGCCCTCTACGACACCGACGGCAACGGCAGGCCGGACATGCGCGGCGAGTTCCGGAACGGCGAGGACGAGCCCTACCGCTGGGAGAGGATCAGGGAGGACTAGTCGTCCCGCCGCATCCTGGCGATGGAGCGCCGCGCCGCCTCGCGGTGGCGGGGCTTCAGGTTGCGGCCGACGAGGGTCATCAGGGTCGCGAAGACCGCCGCGTCGTCGGTGTAGCCGAGGCCGGCGATGAAGTCGGGGACCACGTCGGTGGGCAGGACGAAGTAGGCCAGGGCCGCCAGCATCATCCCCTTGGCCGCGGTCGGCGTCTCCTCGTCCCGGGCGCAGTACCAGACGCTCAGCGCCTCGGCGGCGAACGGCACCTTGGCCGCCACCTTGCGGATCTTCGGCCAGAAGCCGCGGGCCACGCGCTGCTCGTTCAGCTTCACCACGGACGGGACCAGCGCCCGGCTGGGATCCAGGGGCGCGTGGGGATCGAAGGCGTTGACGTCGGGTGACACTTTTTCGCTTCCGCTCATCGGGCTAATGCCTTCGCTGAAGTCACCCCATCTAACGGGAGCGGGAGCAAAGCGTCCATGGAACTCAATTCATCCGTCGCAGCGGTGGTCACCGGCGGCGCCTCGGGCCTCGGCGAGGCCACGGTCCGCAGCCTGGCCGCCAAGGGCGTCAAGGTCGCCATCTTCGACATGAACGAAGAGAAGGGCCAGAAGGTGGCCGGCGAGGTCGGCGGCGTCTTCTGCAAGTGCAACGTCACCTCCGAGGAAGAGGTCGATGCGGCCTTCGCCAAGGCCCGCGAGGCGCACGGCCAGGAGCGCATCCTGGTGAACTGCGCCGGCACCGGCAACGCCATCAAGACCGCCAGCCGCGACAAGCAGACCGGCGAGACCAAGCACTTCCCGCTGGATGCGTTCAACTTCATCATCCAGATCAACCTCGTCGGCACCTTCCGCTGCATCGCCAAGTCGGCGAAGGGCATGCTGGACCTGGAGCCCATGGAAGACGGCGAGCGCGGCGTGATCATCAACACCGCCTCGGTCGCGGCCGAGGACGGCCAGATGGGCCAGGCGGCCTATTCGGCCTCCAAGGGCGGCGTGGTCGGCATGACCCTGCCCATCGCCCGCGACCTGTCCGGCGACGGCATCCGCGTGAACACCATCCTGCCGGGCATCTTCAACACGCCCCTGATGCAGTTCGCGCCGGAAGCGGTGAAGCAGGGCCTGGCGGCCTCGGTGCCGTTCCCCAAGCGTCTCGGCAAGCCCGAGGAGTACGCCCAGCTCGCGCTGACCATGATCGAGTGCGGCTACTTCAACGGCGAGGACGTCCGCCTCGACGGCGCCATCCGGATGGCGCCGCGCTAGGCGCCTACTGGAAGATCCAGTCGCCGGGGCCGAGCCGCCCCGGCGGCGTGCCTTCCAGGTGGATGACGTAGTTGGCCCACTGCGGCTCCGGCCCGGCCGCGTCGCGGTCGAACAGCACCTTGGTCCCGCCGGCCCCGTCGTCGATCAGGCTGAGATAGCCGTCCGCGAAGGGATCGGCCCCCGCGTAGCCGGCGGCGTCGAACAGCGCCCGCAGGTCGATCCGGTCGACGCCCGGCGTGAAGTCGGTGATGTGCGGCGGATCCCAGGGCTCGGCGCCGAACACGAAGCGGTCCGCCCCGCCGCCGCCGGTCAGGCGGTCCGGGCCGCGGCTGGCGTTGAGGGTGTCGTCCCCCGGGCCGCCCGTCAGCACGTCCCCAGGCCAGCCCGAGGTCAGCACCACGCCCGGCTCGCCGCCCTCGCCGGGCGGCGGCGGCGGCGGCGGGGACACCCTCCCGCCGGAGAGCTGCGCCCAGGTCAGGCCCGCGGCCGGCGTCCCCTGAAGGTGGATGATCCAGTTGGGCCAGGCGCCGCCCTCGGTGGCCCCGTCGTCGTCGAACAGGACCTTGGTCCCGCCCTCCCCGTCGTCGAACAGCAGCACGTAGCGGTCGGCGATCGGGTCCGCGCCCGTGTAGCCGGCCGCGTCCAGCAGATCGGAGAGGTCCAGCCGGTCCTGGCCGGGCGCGAAGTCGGTGACCCGGGCCGGCGACCACGGCTCCCCCGCCCAGGCGAAGACGTCGGCCCCGGCGCCGCCGGTGAGCACGTCGGAGCCCCGGCTGGCGTTCAGGGTGTCGTCGCCGGTCCCGCCCACCAGGGCGTCGCCCGGCCCGGCCGAGGTCAGCACCTGGCCGCCCTCGCCGCCGTCCGGCGCGCCGCCCGTTCGGAAGGCCCGGTAGAGGGCGAAGAACTCGTCCCCAGACATCCGGTGCGCCTCGGCCGTGAAGTGCACGTTGTCGCCCATCAGCGGGAAGGCGCGGGAATCGAAGCTCGCCGCGTTGGCGTCCATCTCGTCGGTGACCAGCTGGGCATGGCGCACCTCGGCCGCATAGGCGGGCGTGCCGGAGATGCGGAAGAAGCCGATCTTGCCGGCCGGGTCCTCCAGCCATTCCGCCCGGACGGCCGCGAAGAAGGCGGGCAGGTTCTCGTCATAGGCCGCCGCGGTGTCGGCGTGGTTGGCGTCCTCCTCGCCCTGGCCCCAGAAGACGGCCTCGGGCCGGATCCCGCCGGCCGCCGCCCCGGCCTGCCGGATCATCTCGGTGGTCAGGTCGAAGACCTCGTTGTCGCTGCGCGGCGACCAGTCGTATTTCCACTCGCCGGGGTCCACGTCCAGGCGCGTCCCGCCCCAGGCGGACTTCACGATCCGCAGCACCTCGTCGGGATGGGCGGCGCGGAAGGCCAGCGCGAACTGCACCTCCGGCCCCCAGGCGTCGGGCATCTGGCCGAAGCCGGTGTTCACCCCCGGCTGCATCTGCGCCCAGGCCTTGGCGCCGTCGTCCCAGATCAGGGTCAGCGGGTCGGGCTTCCAGGCGGCCGGAAGGGTGGACGCGTTCATGTATGCGCCGCCGGTGTTCGACTGCCCGGCGAAGACGACAAAGGCCAAGATCGGCTCTCCCCAGCAAGGTCCTGCTTGCCTGCTGGAGACTCGCGAGGGGGCGCGGTTGTTCCTTGCCGGCCGTCAGCGCCGGCGGCGCACCCCGCCCAGGAGGCCGCGCATGATCTCCCGGCCGATCTGGCTGCCGACGCTGCGCAGCATCGACTTGGCGAAGGCCTCGCCCATGGACTGCAGCTCCGACGGCTTCTCGCGCGCCGCCCTGGCCGGCTTCTCCGCGGGCGCGGGGGCCGCCGCCGTCGCCGCGGTCTTGGCCTGCAGCATCTCGTAGGCGCTCTCGCGGTCGCGGAGCTGGTCGTAGAGGCCGCGCACCGGGCTCTGCGCCATCACCGCCGCCCGCTCGGCCGGCGTCACCGGCCCGAGGCGCGAGACCGGCGGCCGGACGAGGGTGCGGGCCACCATGGTCGGCGCGCCCTTCTCGTCGAGCACCGAGACCAGGGCCTCGCCGACGCCCAGGGCCTGGATCGCCTCGGCGGTGTCGAAGGCCGGGTTGGTGCGGAAGCTCCCGGCCGCCGCGCGCAGGCCGCGCTGCTCCACCGGGGTGTAGGCCCGAAGCGCGTGCTGCACCCGGTTGCCGAGCTGGCCCAGCACCGTCTCGGGGATGTCGGCGGGGTTCTGGGTGACGAAATAGACGCCGACGCCCTTGGAGCGGATCAGCCGGACCACCTGCTCCACCTTCTCCAGCAGCGCCTTGGGCGCGTCGCGGAACAGGAGGTGCGCCTCGTCGAAGAAGAAGGCCAGCCGGGGCTTCTCCGGGTCCCCCACCTCCGGCAGCTCCTCGAACAGCTCCGACAGCAGCCAGAGCAGGAAGGTGGCGTAGAGCCGGGGTGCGGCGATCAGCCGGTCGGCGGCCAGCAGGTTCACATAGCCCCGGCCCGAGCCGTCGGTGCGCATCAGGTCGGAGAGCTGCAGGGCCGGCTCGCCGAACAGGTTGGCCCCGCCCTGGTCCTCCAGCATCAGCAGCTTGCGCTGGATGGTGGCCACCGTGGCCGGGGAGACGTTGCCGTACCGGGCGCCCAGCGCCTTGGCGTTCTCGGCCGCGTAGGTGAGCGCCGCCTGCAGGTCCTTCAGGTCGAGGAGCAGCAGGCCCTCCTCGTCGGCGGCGCGGAACACCACCGTCAGCACCCCTTCCTGCACGTCGTTCAGCTCGAGCATGCGGGCGATCAGCAGCGGCCCCATCTCCGACACCGTCGTGCGGACCGGGTGGCCCTGCTCGCCGAACAGGTCCCAGAAGGCCACCGGCGCGCCAGCCGGCTGCAGGGTCAGCCCCATGGCGTCGGCCCGCGCCTGCATCTTCTCGCCGGGCTGGCCGGGCTGGGAGATGCCGGAGAGGTCGCCCTTCACGTCGGCGGCGAAGACCGGGACGCCGGCGTCGGAGAGCCCCTGGGCCAGCACCTGCAGGGTCACCGTCTTGCCGGTGCCGGTGGCGCCGGCCACCAGCCCGTGCCGGTTCGCGCGGTCCAGGCGCAGGCGCTGCAGGTGTTGGTCGGCGATGCCGATCAGGACGCCGTCGTCGGCCATGCGGGGCTCCTCTGCGCAGGGAGGCGAAGGCTAACCGATCGCGGCCGGGCGGCGCCAGTCGGGACTCGCGCCGGGGGCGAAGTCACATTCTTGCCGAAAATTCGAGGCGAGAGGGCAAATCTACTCCCAATCTTAAGCAAAGCCCGGTAGGGGTTACCCACGTTGACGGCGGGTCCCCCGCCGGGGACAGTCGCAGCCTCCGCTCACGCGAAAGCTCTCCATGCCCGCCCGCGCCTTCGAGTCGCCGCTGATCCGCGTCTCCCTCGCCATCCTGGCGGCGATCGCCACCGGCGCGGCCCTCTACTGGCTCTCGCCGATCCTGACGCCCCTGGCGCTGGCCATGTTCCTGGCGGTGATGATCGACGGCTTCGCCCGGGTGCTGCACCACCGCCTGCCCGGCGTCGGCCGCCGCGCCGCCCTGCCGCTGGCGGTGGTGCTGTCGATCCTGATCTTCGGCGGCTCCGCCTATGTCATCGCCGACAACGCCACCTCCTTCGCCAGCCAGCTGGCCGGCTACGCGCCGCGCCTGAACGGCCTGCTCGCCCGCCTGGCCGGGCTGTTCGGCATGGACGTGCCGCCGACCATCGACACCCTCGTCCAGCAGCTCAACCCGACCCGCTTCCTCGGCCAGGTGGCCAAGGGGCTGCAGGACTTCGCCTCCACGGCCGCCTTCGTCCTGGTCTACCTCGGCTTCATCATCGCCTCGCGCCGGGGCTGGGAGCGCAAGGTCGTCAACCTGTTCCCCCAGCGCGAGGAGCGGCAGGAGGCGGTGGCCGCCTTCCTGCGCATCCGCGACGGCGTCGAGCAGTACCTGTGGGTGCAGACGGTGACCGGCCTGATGATCGCCGCCGCCTCCTGGGCGACCATGGTGGCCGTCGGCCTCGACAACGCGATCTTCTGGACCTTCGTCATCTTCATCTCCTCCTACATCCCGGTGGTGGGCGGCGTCGTCGGCGTGGCCGCCCCGCCGGTGATGGCGCTCGTCCAGTTCGACACCCTGTGGCAGGCCGCCGTGCTGTTCGCGGTGCTGCAGACCGTCACCCTGGTGGTGGGCAACGTCATCTATCCGCGCATGCAGGGCCGCAGCCTGAACATCGACCCGGTGATGGTGCTGCTGTCGCTGGCCTTCTGGACGGCGATCTGGGGCCTGGCCGGCGCCTTCCTGTCCACCCCGCTCACCGTCATGGCCATGGTGATCCTGGCCCAGTTCCCCACCTCGCGCTGGATCGCGGTCCTGCTCTCGGAGGATGGGGACCCCTTGCGCCTGCGCAGCGAAAAGAAGCCGAACGAGGCGCTGGACGAGGCGATCGCCTCGGAGCCGGCGGCCGACAGACGGAAACGTTCCCAGAGGACTTAAAAGTTGAGCTTGCCGTTCCTATCTGAGGTTAGCCGAGGCCCCCAACTCCTCGGCTGGTGCGTCCGCCCCCCAAGCCCGCGGACGCAGCGAGCACTGAGTGTCCCGCCGCCCCCCCACGGCGGGACCACACGCCGCCGGACACTCTCCTCCGGCGGCGTCCTCGCGTCCGGCGCGGGGGTTGCGCGATGAGCAAGACACCTCGCGCCGGAGCCCTTCGACCCAACGCGCGCCTCGTGCGCGCGGTGATGTCCGCCATCGGCGACGCGCCGCAGGCCGCCGCCGCCCGCGCCTTCGCCGAGCAGGCCTCGGCCGACGCCCTCACCGACGAGGTGCCCGAGCTTTCCGCCGCCGAGCTGGCCGAGAACCTGGCCGACTTCTGGCGCTTCGGCGAGCGCCGCCGGGGCCGCGGCGCCTCCATCCGCATCACCCCGGTGATCGGGACCCGCCACGCCGGCCTCGACCGGCTGGAGATCGTGCAGGACGACGCGCCGTTCCTGGTGGATTCCATCATGGGCGAGATCGCCGACCAGGGCCTCTCTGTGCGGGCGATGTTCCACCCCATCGTGACGGTGCAGCGCGACCGCGCCGGCCTGCGCGGGGAGACCGGGACGCCGCGCCGCGAGTCCATGATCCAGGTGATCCTCGACCCCATCGGCGCCGACCGGGAGGCCGCCCTGGTCCGTGGGGTGAAGGAGACCCTCGCGGACGTCCGCGCCGCCGTGGACGACTTCCCCGCCATGCTGGAGCTGATGGGCAGGACCCTCGCCGAGCTGCGCGAGCACAGCGAGAAGGCCACCGACGAGGACCTCGCCTTCCTCTCCTGGCTGCACAAGGAGCACTTCGTCTTCCTCGGCGCCCGGGTCTACGAATACCCGAGGCTGCCGAACGGCGACTACGCGCCCGAGGAGCCGCTCTACCAGCCGAAGGACGGCCTGGGCGTGCTGCGCGACCCCGCCCGCACCGTGCTGCGCCGCGCCCACGAGCCCGCGCTGCTGATGGGCCAGGTGAAGGACCGTCTGGTGGTCGACCCGGCGCTCACCGTGGCCAAGTCCAACGTGCGCAGCCGCGTCCACCGGCGCGGCTACATGGATTACGTGGGGGTCAAGCGCTATGACGAGGACGGCCGCCCGAACGGCGAGGTCCGCTTCGTGGGCCTGTTCACCGCCGACGCCTACGACCAGCCGGCGAGCAACGTGCCGCTGATCCGCCAGAAGCTCGCCAATGTGGTGGAGCGCGCCGGCGCCGCGCCGAACAGCCACAACGCCAAGCGGCTGAAGAACATCGTCGAGAACCACCCGCGCGACGAGCTCTTCCAGATGACCGAGGACGACCTCCTCGATCAGGCCCTGGGCGTGCTCCACCTCTACGACCGGCCCCGCGTGCGGCTGTTCGAGCGGCGCGATCCGTTCGACCGCTTCGCCTCGGTGCTGCTGTTCGTGCCGCGCGACCGCTACGATTCCGAACTCCGCCGCAAAGCGGGCGATATCCTGGCCCAGGCCTACGGCGGGCGGCTGTCGGCCTACTATCCCAACTTCCCCGACGCGCCCCTGGCGCGGGTCCACTACATCATCGGCTTCACGCCCGGCCAGCACGCCTGGCCCGACCTGCGCGCCCTTGAGGCGGAGATCGCCGAGGCCGCGCGCACCTGGGAAGACCTGTTCGACGCCGCCGTCCGCGCCAGCGGCCGGACGCCGGAAGAGGTCGCCGAGACCGTCGCGCGCTACCGCGAGGCCTTCCCGGCCGGCTACCGCGACCGCTTCGACGCCGCCGAGGCCCTGGCCGACGTGGCCGAGATCGAGGCCTTCGGCGAGGAGGCGGTGCGCGCGCGCGCCTACCGCAGGCCCGAGGACGGTCCGCTGGAGTTCCGCTTCAAGCTCTACCGGCGTGGCGAGCCCGCGCCGCTGGCCGACGTCCTGCCGATCCTCGAGAACATGGGCCTGAAGGCCATGGCCGAGGCGGGCTTCGAGATCGTCCGCGAGGGCCAGGAGCCCGTGTGGGTGCACGACTTCGAGCTCACCGACCCGCGCGGCGAGCACCTGGTGTTCACCGAGGTGAAGGACGCCTTCGAGGACGCCGTCGTCGCGGTCTGGACCGGCCTGACCGAGAACGACGGCTTCAACCGGCTGGTGCTCGAGCTCTCCATTCCCTGGCGCCAGGCGGCGCTGGTCCGGGCGCTCGCCCGCTACCGCCAGCAGTCGGGCCTCGACCCCACCCAGCGGGTGCAGGAGGAGGCGCTGTCCGCGCATCCGGGCGTGGCGCGGCTGATCCTCGACCTCTTCCGCACCAAGTTCGACCCGGCGATCAACGCCGACCTGGCGGCCCGCAAGGCCCAGGCCGAGGCGGTGATGAAGAAGATCACCGACGCCCTGCAGCTCGTGGAGAGCCTGGACGACGACCGGGTCCTGCGCCGCCTGGCGCTGCTGGTCGGCGCGATCCAGCGGACCAACTTCTACCAGCCCGCGGCGGACGGCGGGGTGAAGCCCTACATCTCCTTCAAGGTGGCGAGCGGCGAGCTGGCCGACCTGCCGCTGCCCAAGCCCTATCGTGAGATCTTCGTCGGGGGCGTCAACGTCGAGGGCGTCCACCTGCGCTTCGGGCCGGTGGCGCGGGGCGGCCTGCGCTGGTCCGACCGGCGCGACGACTTCCGCACCGAAGTGCTCGGCCTGGTGAAGGCCCAGCAGGTGAAGAACGCGGTGATCGTGCCCGTGGGCTCCAAGGGCGGCTTCTATCCCAAGCAGCTGCCGAAGGGCGGCTCGATGGAGGCCGTGCGGGCGGAGGGCGTCCGCGCCTATACCACCTTCCTCTCCGGCCTGCTGGACATCACCGACAACCTCAGCCCGACGGGCAAGGTGATCCGTCCCGAGGCGGTGATCGCCCACGACGGCGACGATCCCTACCTGGTGGTCGCCGCCGACAAGGGGACGGCGACCTTCTCCGACATCGCCAACGGCATCGCCGAGTCCTACGGCTTCTGGTTGGGCGACGCCTTCGCCTCCGGCGGCTCGGCCGGCTATGACCACAAGGTCATGGGCATCACTGCCCGCGGCGCCTGGGAGGCGGTGAAGCGCCACTTCCGGGAGCTGGGCAAGGACATCCAGTCCGAGCCCTTCACCGTGGTCGGCTGCGGGGACATGTCGGGCGACGTGTTCGGCAACGGCATGCTGCTGTCGCGGCAGACGCGCCTGCTCGCCGCCTTCGACCACCGCCACATCTTCCTCGATCCCGATCCGGACCCGGCGGCGTCCTGGGCCGAGCGCAAGCGGATGTTCGAGCTGCCGCGCTCCTCGTGGGACGACTACGACCGCAAGGTCATCTCGAAGGGCGGCGGCGTCTTCCCGCGCAGCCAGAAGGAGATCCCGCTGACGCCGCAGGTCCGGGCCATGCTCGGCGTCGAGGCCGAGGCGCTCTCCCCGGCCGAGCTGATCAACGCCATCCTGAAGGCGCCGGCGGAGCTGCTCTACCTCGGCGGCATCGGCACCTATGTGAAGGCGCGCCACGAGGCCAACGCCGAGGTCGGCGACAAGGCCAACGACGCCATCCGCGTCAATGGCTCGGACCTGCGGGTGAAGGTGGTGGGCGAGGGGGCCAACCTGGGCCTGACCCAGGCGGGCCGGATCGAGTTCGCCAGCCGGGGCGGAAGGATCAACACCGACGCGATCGATAACTCGGCCGGCGTGGACTCCTCCGACCACGAGGTGAACATCAAGATCCTCACCGGCATGCTGGAGCGCACCGGGGAGCTTACGCGCAAGAAGCGCGACACCCTGCTGAAGTCGATGGTCGACGACGTGGCCGCTCACGTCCTGGCCCACAACTACGACCAGACCCTGGCGCTCTCGCTGCTGGAGATGGACGCGGCCGGCGAACTGGAGCCGCACGCCCGGTTCATGAGCGAGCTGGAGCATGCGGGCCGCCTCGACCGCACGGTGGAGGGTCTGCCCGACGCGGCCGCCGTCGCCGAGCGCATGGCGGCGGGCCGCGGCCTGACCCGTCCCGAGCTGGCGGTGCTGCTGGCCTACGGCAAGCTCGAGCTGAAGCGCGAGCTGGTGGCCAGCCACGCCCCCGACGACGCCTTCTTCGAGGACCGGCTGGAGGGCTACTTCCCGAAGCCGCTGCGCCGGTGGGCCGAGCCCATGCGCCGCCACCGCCTGCGGCGCGAGATCATCGCCACCGTCATCGCCAACGACGTGATCAACCGCTGCGGCCCGAGCTTCCCCTCGCGGCTGATGGCGGCTGCGGGCTGCGACGTGGCCGCCTTCGTGGCCGGCTACGAGGCGGCCAAGGCGGTGCTGGAGATCGAGCCCCTGTGGGACGCCGTGGGCGCGCTGGACGGGAAGATCCCGGCCGCGGGCCAGATGGCGCTCTACCGCCGCATGGTCGCCGCCCTGCGCGGCGCGACCTTCTGGCTGGCCCGCCGCGCGGCCCGCGAGCGGCTGGACGTCGAGGGCCTGATCCGCCGGTACGCCCCGGGCTTCCGGGCGCTGAAGGGCCTGACGCCCGCCGCCGTCTCGCCGGTGGAGAAGGCCGGCATCGCGCACCGCATCGGCCAGCTCACCGAGGCCGGCGCGCCGGCCGACCTGGCCCGCTCGGTGGCCATGCTGCAGTCCCTGACCACGGCCGCCGACCTGGTGGACCTCGCCGAGGCCTCCAGCTGGCCGCTGCCCAACGTCGCGCGGCTCTACAACGCCGCGGGCGCCGCCTTCGCCTTCGACCGGCTGCGGGCGGCGGCGGGCGGCTATGCGGTGGGCGACGCCTTCGAGCGGACGGCGCTTCGCCGTCTGATCGAGGACATGCTGGCCGAACAGGCCCAGCTCACCCGGGCGATCATGGACTTCGCGGGCGGCAAGCAGGCCGGCGAGGACGCCGACCACGCCCGCGACGCGGTGGCCTCCTGGGCGGCGCTCAGGCGCGACCAGGCGGGCGCGGCGCTGAAGGTGATCGAGGAGATCGAGGCGGCCGGCGGCGCCTGGACCTTCGCCAAGCTCACCATCGCCAACGCCGCCCTGCGCGAGCTGGCGACCGAGGCCGCGGGGGGGCGGAAGCGGGCGTAGGCGTTTCCCTCCCCTTCACGGGGAGGGAAGAGCTCCCTAGTGCCGGAACACCCGCACGCCGGTGAACACCATCGCCAGGCCGCGTTCGTCGGCGGCGGCGATGACCTCCTCGTCGCGCACCGAGCCGCCGGGCTGGATCACCGCGGTGCAGCCGGCGTCGGCGGCCTGGATCAGGCCGTCGGCGAACGGGAAGAAGGCCTCCGAGGCGCAGGCCGAGCCGGTCAGGTCCAGGCCGAAGTCGGCGGCGCGCAGGGCGGCGATCCGGGCGGAGTCCTTGCGGTTCATCTGGCCCGCGCCGACGCCCAGGGTCTGGCCGGCCTTGGCATAGACGATGGCGTTCGACTTCACGTGCTTGGCGATGGTGAAGGCGAACAGCATGTCGGCCACCTCGGCCTCGGTCGGCGCGCGCTTCGTCACCACCTTCAGATCGGCCGGCGTCAGGCGCGCGTCGTCGCGGCCCTGCACGAGGAAGCCGCCGGACACCGACTTGAAGGTGACGCCGGGCTCGCGCGGGTCGGGCAGGCCGCCGGTGACCAGCAGCCGGACGTTCTTCTTCTTGCGGAACAGGGCGACGGCTTCCTCGTCGGCGTCGGGGGCGATCACCACCTCGGTGAACACCTCCAGCACCTGCCGGGCCGTGGCCGCGTCCAGCGTCGCGTTCAGGGCCACGATGCCGCCGAAGGCGCTCGTGGGGTCGCAGGCCAGGGCGCGCTCGTACGCCTGCGCCAGGGTCCCGCCGGTGGCCACGCCGCACGGATTGGCGTGCTTGATGATCGCGCAGGCGGGGCCGGCTTCCGGCGCGAACTCCGCGATCAGCTCGAACGCCGCGTCGGTGTCGTTGATGTTGTTGTAGCTGAGCTCCTTGCCCTGCAGCTGGCGGGCCGTGGCGACGCCGGTGCGCGGGTTGGGGAAGCGGTAGAAGGCCGCCTTCTGATGCGGGTTCTCGCCGTAGCGCATGGTCTGGGCGAGCTCGCCGGAGAGGCTCATGCGCCGGGGCGCGTCCTCGCCCAGCTGGGCCGCGAACCAGCCGGAGATCGCCGCGTCATAGGCCGCCGTCCGCGCATAGGCGCGCGCCGCCAGCCGCTTGCGCAGGTCCAGCGACGTCGCGCCGTCGGCCTTCAGCGCCTCCAGCACCTCGGTGAGGTCCGAGGGCTCGGTGCAGACCGCCACATAGCCGTGGTTCTTGGCCGCCGAGCGGATCATCGCCGGCCCGCCGATGTCGATGTTCTCGACGGCGGTCTCGTAGTCCGCGCCGGCGGCGACGGTCGCCTCGAAGGGGTAGAGGTTCACATAGACGAGGTCGATGGCGCCGATGCCGTGCTCGTCCATCGCACGCCTGTGCTCGGGCGCGTCGCGCACGCCCAGCAGGCCGCCGTGCACCACCGGGTGCAGGGTCTTCACCCGCCCGTCCATCATCTCCGGGAAGCCGGTCAGCTCGGAGATGTCCTTCACGGCCAGGCCGGCGTCGGCGATCGCCTTGCGGGTGCCGCCGGTGGAGACCAGCTCCACGCCCATCTCCGCCAGCACGCGGGCGGCGTCGACGAGGCCGGTCTTGTCGGAGACCGAGATCAGGGCGCGGCGGATCCGGACCTGGTCCGGAGCGGGCGGGAAGTCGGGGGCGGCGGGCACGGCATTCTCCTCTGGAAAGAGTCTGAGATGCCCAGGCGAGCGGCGGGATATGGCCTCACGCGCTCCCCGGTGGTTTCCCACCTTGATCGCCAGTCACGCGGAGTTGGCGGTGGTGCTACGCGCGCCGCCGGCCGGCGTCAACGCGACTCCGCGGCGCTCAGCTTCCAGCGGATGCGCGCGCCGGTCTCCAGCCGGGCCTGGCCGCGCAGCACGATCTGCTGGGAGCGGCGCGGATGGCCTTCCTGGTAGTGGACCGAGGGCTCGATGGCGACCTCGATGGCGTCGTTGCGCAGCCACCAGCCCTGTTCCTGCCCCTCGGGCTTGAGCAGGACGCTCTTCTTGTCGCGGGCGATCAGGGCGTTCACCTGCGGGTGCAGGTGGAAGCGGACCATGAAGGGCACGAACTTGCGCCCGCCGCCGGCCCCCTTGGCGCCGGCCGGGGTGAAGCGGTCCTCGCCACGCAGCTCGTCGGCCTCGACGTCGATGTAGAGCCGCCGCTCGTGGCGCAGGCCGAAGCGGCGGGCCCATCCGTCGTGCGCCAGCTCCAGCCAGAGCGCGCCGGGCGCCTCGTGGCGGCGGGCCTCGACGGCGTCCACCGCGCCGACCAGGCGGGGTCCCAGCACCCGCGCGGGGAAGCCGCGCAGCGGCTCGCCGCATGAGGCGTCGCCGATGGAGGCGGTAGAGGCGGCGTCCACCAGGCGCATGGCCTGAGGCCCCTGGGCGTCCGGCGACCAGCCGGCCCCGACGATCAGCCGCCGGGCGCCGGCCAGCACCTCGATCGCCATCGGCTGGGCGCAGGCTGCCATGCTCCAGGCCCCGGCCGCCGGAGGCCCGGCGTCGGCCATCACCTGCAGGGAGCGGGCCTCCAGCCGCTGGTAGCCGTTGCGGGCCGCCGGGATGGGGCGTTCCTCGGCCTCGTCCCGGGCGCGGGCGGCGGCGACATAGGCCGGCTGCAGCTCCTCGCCGCCCTGGAAGGCGGCCAGCCGCCCGTCGGCCAGGGTGAAGAAGCGCACGGCCCCGGCCAGCCGGTCGATGGCGCGCATCACCTCATCGGGCGGGGCGACGCCGCGCTGCACCAGGGCGTCGTCCAGGGTGCGCAGGTCGAACAGCAGCTCCAGCGCCGCCTGCGGGCTGCGCGTGGCGTGGCCGCCGTCGGCGTCGACGGTGGCGGGAAGGGCGCGCTCCAGCTTCGCCAGCGCGTCGGTCAGCAGGCGCTCGCCCGGCCGGCCGCCCAGCGCCGTGGCCGCCACCGCGGCGGCGCAGGCCCGCTCGGCGGCGCGCACCGGGCCTTCCTCGGCCTGCAGCAGGAACCGCGCCTGGCGGGCAAGGTCGAGGGCGACGTTGGCGGCCTCGGCCTCGGAGGCGCGGGTGCAGATCGTCCGGACGGCGCAGGCGAGGTTGAACACCCGCCGCTCGAGCACGTCCGGGCTCCAGGAAAATCCGTTCCAGCGGCCGAAGGCGCGCCGCCACTCAAGCACCAGGCGCAGGCCTTCCGACGGGCCCGGCGCGCCGGCCGCCACCACGTCGCGCAGCCAGGCCATGCGGTGCAGGGCGACGGCGAACGCCCGGTCGGGGCTCGGCCGGTCCCAGGGATCGCCGCGCGGGCCGGTGGTCAGGGTCGCGCCCGCGAGCACGAAGGCGCCGGCCAGGATGCGCGCGCCGTTCTCGGCGTCCACGGGGCGCAGGTCCCGCGGCGCGGCGCTCAGGCCCTCGGGCTTGGGCCGCGCCAGGGTCCAGCGGTGCAGGGCGGTGCCGCGCCATTCGGCGGCGAGCTGGCGGCGCGCCGCGACGCCGATGGCGACGGCGGCATTGCGGCCGGGGAGGCTGGCGATCGGCCCGGCCATGCCCCCGTCCTTCCCCTCAGCCGCCGCGAAGGGCCGAGATGTTGGCCGCGTAGGCGCCCGGCCCGCCGCGGAACACGGCGCTGCCGGCGACCAGCGCCGTGGCGCCCGCTGCGATGCACAGCGGCGCGGTCTCCGGGGTCACGCCGCCGTCCACCTCCAGGAGGATGTCGCGCCCCGAGGCGTCGATCATCTGCCGCAGGCGCTCCACCTTCTTCAGCTGGGCCGACAGGAAGCTCTGGCCGCCGAAGCCCGGGTTCACGCTCATCACCAGGACGAGGTCGACGTCGTCCATCATCCACTGGATGACGGAAGGGTCGGTGGAGGGGTTGAAGACCACGCCGGCCTTGGCGCCCAGCTCGCGGATGCGCCGCAGCGTGCGGTTCAGGTGCGGCCCGGCCTCCGGGTGCACGCTGATCAGGTCCGCGCCGGCCGCCCGGAACGCCTCCAGGTACGGGTCGGCCGGGGAGATCATCAGGTGGACGTCGAACGGCAGCTTCGAATGCGGCCGGAGCGCCTTCACCACGTCCGGGCCGATGGTGATGTTGGGCACGAAATGGCCGTCCATGACGTCCACGTGCACCCAGTCGGCGCCGGCCGCCTCGATGGCGCGCACCTCCTCGCCGAGCCGGGAGAAGTCCGACGCCAGGATCGAAGGCGCGATGATGGTCTTGGTGCCCGCCATGGAACCCGGACTTAATCTGATGCGGCCGCAGGGGCTAGGGGGCCCCCTGCGTCATGTCGGCCTTCCGACGCATCCGCGCGATGAAGAAGCCGTCGGTCCCGCCGGCGCGGTGGTGGGGCAGGATGCGCAGGGTCCCCGCGTCGGTCAGGCTGGCCTCGGGGGCCCCGCCCTCGCCCGGCGCGACGGGCTCCAGCGCGAACTCCGGCGTGCGGGCCAGGAAGGCGTCCACCTGCGGCTGGCCCTCCTCGGGTTCCAGCGAGCAGACGCAGTAGACGAGGCGCCCGCCGGCCTTCACCCGCCGGCCGGCGGCGTCGAGCAGCCGGCTCTGCAGGGCCGCAAGGCTGGCGATGTCCCCCGGCTTCGCCGCCCACAGCACGTCGGGGTGGCGGCGGAAGGTGCCGGTGGCCGAGCAGGGGGCGTCCAGCAGAACCGCGTCGAACCGGCGGCGGTCGGCCCACTGGGCGGCGTCGGCGACGACCACCTCGGCGGCGAGCCCCGTGCGCGCGAGGTTCTCGGACACCCGCTTCACCCGGCCGGCCGACTTGTCGAGCGCCGTGGTCCGCGCGCCCAGGGCGGCGAGCTGCAGGGTCTTGCCGCCCGGCGCCGCGCAGAGGTCCAGCGCGGTCTGGCCGGGCTCGATACCGAGCAGGCGCGCAGGGATGGCCGCCGAGGCGTCCTGCACCCACCACAGGCCTTCCGCGAAGCCGGGCCAGGCCGAGACCTCGCCCTTCAGGGCGGTGCGCAGGCTGCCGCCGGGCAGCACCTCGGCTTCCAGGCCGACGGCGAGGTCGGTCGCGGCGGCCGGGTCCTTCAGGCTCAGGTCGGTGGCCGGCTCCTCGGCGATCTGGGCGGCGACGGCGCGGGCCTCGGCCTCGCCATAGGCCGCGCGCCAGCGGGCGTAGAGCCAGCTCGGCGCCAGGAGGTCGGGGTCGCCGAGCTCCGGCGGCTCCCGCGTCAGGGCGCGGAGCACGGCGTTGACCAGGTTCTTGAACGGCCGCGTGGCGTTGTCGGACGCCGCCAGGTCCACCGTCGCGTCCACCGCGGCGTGGGCCGGGGTGTTCAGCACGAAGAGCTGGGCGGCGCCCAGGCGCAGCAGGTTCACCACCCGCTCCGGCGGCGGCTTCTGGAGCCGGGCCTGCAGGGCCGCGTCGATGGGGCCGAGCCGCCGGAGCGTGGCCATCACCAGGGCGCGGGCGAAGGCGCGGTCGCGGGGCGACAGCGCCTTCAGGGCCGGATGCGCGAGGCCCTCGTCGAGGCCGGCGCGGCGCGAGAGCGCGGCGGCGAGCAGGTCGAGGGCGGCGGCGCGGGCGGGACGCCCGGGGGCGTCCTGGGATCGGATGTCGTTCACCCGCGCGGGTTGCCCCCTTACGCGGCCCGGCGCAAGGGCTCGATGCCGGCGTCCGTCGCGGCGGGCTGGCGGCCGGACATCAGGACAGAGGCGCCGAATAGGGCCATGGAGAGCACCACCGTGGCCTCGCCGCCCAGCAGGATCGGCAGGATCGGCGGTTTTCCCTGCAGGAGCACGTAGAGCATGCTGAGCAGCATCAGGTTGCCGGCGTTCATCATGCCGAAGACCACCCAGCCCAGCCGCTGCGGGGCCCGGGCGCCGGCGACGCCGTAGAAGGCGCCCATGAGGCCCAGGGTGGCCCAGCCCAGCAGATTGATGTGGGCGTGCAGCGGCCGCATGGTGAAGTCCTGCGACGCGCCCATGAACATGCCCAGCCCCATGCCGGCCAGCGCGTAGAGCACCGCCGCCATGAAGAAGGCGATCGAGATCCGAGACATTGTGAGTTTTCCCCCGAAAACGTGGGTTGCGGTATATCCGCGTTCTCCGGAATTGGCGAGGCTTGGACGTGACCGCGGTCACGGCGTAGAAGGCGGCATGACCGACACCCCGCCCAACGCCGCGCCCGGCAAGGCGCTGAGCCCGGAAGCCCGCCGCGCACTCGAGGAGGCGGAAGCCCGCCGTCAGGCCGCCGAGGCCGCCGCCCGCGCGCCCGAGGAGGGCGGACCGAGGGGGCCGGAGCCCACGCGCTTCGGCGACTGGGAGCGCAAGGGCATCGCCGTCGACTTCTGACGGCCGCCCGGCTTCGTCTCTAGAACTTCGGCGGGCCCATGGCCGACGGCGCGGCGATGCGCGGCGGGGCCTTCTGCCGGGGACGGCCCTGCCAGTCGAGGTCCTCCGGCCGGGTGATCGCCTGGGCGTTCACGCCCACGGCCTCGGCGGCGACCACCAGGTCCGGCTCGGCCTCGAGGGCGGCCGGCTCGGGGGCGGCTTCCTCCACCGCGTCCGGCGCCACCGCGTGGGCGACCTCCGAGACGTTGGAGACCAGCGAGAGCTTGCCTTCCGGGCTGGACAGGTTGTCGATCGCGGCCATCTGCACGCCGCGGGCCTCGCCGCCGGCATAGCGGCCGCCGAAGGCCGGCGGCAGGCCGGACGCACCGGTCCAGCGGTAGAAGATGTGCGCGCCGATGGTCCCCACCTTCACCAGGCTCGGGCTCCAGTACGGGGCGACGTAATCGGCGTGGTAGTGGGTGGCGTTGCCCACCTTCTTCATCACGTAGCCGTTGAGCGCGGCCTCGGCGACCTTGCGGGCGCGGGCCCAGCCCTCCTCGTCCGGCTTGCGCGCCAGCGCGCCGTCGCAGGTGAAGGTGAACTGGCAGCCGGTGGCGCGCTCGGAGCCCTGGAAGACGACCCCGCAGACGGTCTTCGGGAAGGCCGGGTGGCGCATGCGGTTCAGCACCACCTGGGCCACGGCGCGCTGGCCGTCGGCGCTCTCGTAGGCGGCCTCGTAGTAGATGGCGGCCGTCATGCAGTCGATGGCGCGGGCTTCGTCCAGCACGCCCTCGGTCTTGAGGAAGAATGGTCGCGCCGCCGGGTTCGGCAGGTCGGAGACGGGATTGGAGGCGTTCCAGAGGCGGGCCGCCTCGGGGCTCAGGTCCTGCAGGCGGATCAGGTCCGTCTCGCCCTCGATCGCGACGGAGGCGGCGGTGAGCGCCACGGAGGCGCGCTGCAGGCCGGCCGGCGGCGGCTGGCCGACGGCGTTGCTCGGGGCGACGCGGGCGAAGGTGAAGCCGGAGAGGGCGAGCCCCGACAGCGCCACGACCACGGCCAGGCCGGCGGCCAGGGCCAGCTGGGGGCCGTCCGTCGGCAGGCGGCGCAACCGGTCTCGGATACGGGAAAGCACGACGCTCCAGGCCCCTCGAAGCTTTGGCTTGAGCGGCGACCCGATAGGCGAAAGACGCCCGCAAGGCGAGTCATTTCTTTAATCCGCCATTAACCATACCGAGGCGAACGGCTGGAAAATCAAGCCGTTAACGCGCCGAACGCGGTTGGGCGAACGGCTCAGGCGGTGAACACCTCGCCATCCCGCACAGTCACCGCCCAGGGCGTGAGCCGATCCCCCACGCAGGGCCCGGCGACGCACCGGCCGTCCAGGGCGAATAGGGCGCCGTGGCCGGAGCACAGGATGTGCTCGCCGGATTTGGTCAGGTAGCGGTCGTCCAGCGCCGCCAGCGGCCAGCCAGCGTGCGGACAGGAATCCACATAGCCGGCGACGGTCTCGCCGCTCCGGACCACGAAGCCGGCGAACAGGCGCGTGTCGGCGCGGAAGCGGAAACCCTTGCCGCCGGGATCGGCGATCTCGTCGAGCGTGCAGAGGCGGGTTCCCGGCGGCGGCCGCGCCGGGTTGGCCTCAGAGCGGCTGGCCAAGGGTGGACCGGAACCGCTTGATCTCGACGCGGTCCCAGAGGCCGGCCTTGGTGTAGGGGTCCTCGGCGTTGAAGGCGCGCACCTCGGCCTCGTTCTCGGCCTCGAGGAAGAACAGCGAGCCCGCCATGGCGTCGCTCTCGCTCAGCATCGGCCCGGCCATGCGGATCTTCCCGTGCTGGTCGCGGGCCCAGGCGAGGTGGGCCTCGCGGGTGGCCATGCGCAGGTCGAGCGCGTTTTCCTTGTCGAAGCAGGCCAGGACGTAGAGCGGCATTCAGCGTTCCTCGCGAAGGGGACGGGAGAGCAGGCCGCGGATGGCGTCGTCGACGCCGACCTCCCCGGCCAGGATGGCGGCTACGGCCTCGCAGATCGGCACGTCGACGCCGAGCTTGCGGGCGAGCTGGCGCACGGCGGGCGCGGACGCCACGCCCTCGGCCACCGACAGCTTGCCCGCCAGCGCCTGCTCCAGGGTCTGGCCGCCGCCCAGCGCCAGGCCGACGCTCATGTTGCGCGACTGCGGGCTGGAGCAGGTGAGCACCAGGTCGCCCAGGCCGCAGAGGCCGGCGACGGTCTCCGCCTCCCCGCCCAGGGCCACGGCGATGCGGGTGAGCTCCGAGAAGCCGCGGGTGATCAGGGCCGCGTGCGCCGAGCGACCCAGGCCGCGGCCCTCGACGATGCCGGTGGCGATGGCCAGCACGTTCTTGATCGCCCCGCCGGCCTCCGCGCCGATCATGTCGTTGGCGAAGTAGGGCCGGAAGGTCGGGGTGGCGATGGCCTCGCCGAGGGCCTCGGCGCAGCCCTCGTCCGGGCAGGCCAGGGTGACGGCGGTGGGCAGCCCCCTGGCCACCTCGCCGGCGAAGGAGGGGCCGGACAGCACCGCCGGCGCGGCCTGCGGTATGGTCTCGGCGAGCACCTCGGTCATGAGCTTCAGCGAGCCCTGCTCCACGCCCTTGGAGCAGAGCACGATGGGCAGGCCCTCGCGGACGTGCGGGGCGAAGGCGGTCAGCGTGCTCCGCAGGTGCTGGGCCGGCGCCACCGCCAGGATCAGGTCGCGGTCGCCGAGGTCGGCGAGATCGCCCGTGGCGCGGATCGACGCCTCCAGCGGCACGCCGGGCAGGAACAGGCTGTTCTCGTGGCGGGCGTTGACCGCCTCGACCACCTCCGGCTCCCGGGCCCAGAGCACCACGTCCAGCCCGGCCCGGGCGCAGACCTGGGCCAGGGCCGTGCCCCAGGCGCCGCCGCCGATGACTCCCGCCGTCTTCATGCCTTGGCGCCCTTTCGGCCTGGAACGTGAGTGGGACTGGCGGCCGCCGCGGCCTCGTCCAGCGGCCAGCGCGGCCGGGCGGCGGCGTCCAGCGGGTCGGCCATGCCCAGCGCCAGGCGTTCGGCGCCGGCCAGCGCGATCATCGCGGCATTGTCCGTGCAGTAGGCGAGCGGCGGCGCGGCGAAGGTAAAGCCCCGCGCCTCGGCGGCGGTCTGAAGCCTCGCCCGCACCGCCCGGTTGGCGGCCACCCCGCCGGCGACGACGAACCGCAGGTCCTCGCCCGGATGGGCGGCGGCATAGGCCTGCATCGCCCGGTCGCTCTTCTCGGCCAGCTGGCGGGCGATGGCCGCCTGAACGGCCGCGGCGAGGTCGCGCCTGTCGTCATCGGCGCTCAGGCCCTCGGCGATGCGCGCCGCGGCGGTCTTCAGGCCGGAGAAGGAGAAGTCGCAGTCCTTGCGGCCGAGCAGCATGCGCGGCAGCGGGAAACGCTCCGGGTCCCCGCCCTCGGCGAGCTTTTCCAGCGCCGGGCCGCCGGGGTAGGGCAGGCCGAGCGTCTTGGCGATCTTGTCGAAGGCCTCGCCGGCCGCGTCGTCGATGGTCGAGCCGAGCCGTCGGCAGGCGCCCACCCCGTCCACCGCCAGCAGCTGGCAGTGGCCGCCGGAGACCAGCAGCAGCAGGAAGGGATAGGGCAGGTGCGCGCCCAGTCTTGCCGAGACCGCGTGGCCCTCCAGGTGGTTCACCGCCACCAGCGGCAGGCCGCGGGCCAGGGCCACCGCCTTGCCGAACGACAGCCCGACCATCACCCCGCCGACCAGGCCCGGGCCCGCCGTCGCGGCCACGCCCGTCAGGTCGCCGTAGCCCAGGCCCGCTTCCCTCAGCGCCGCGTCCGCGATGGCGTCGATGCTCTCCACATGGGCGCGGGCGGCGATCTCCGGCACCACGCCGCCGTAGGGGGCGTGCTCGGCGATCTGAGAGCCCACCACCGACGACAGCACCTCGACCGTCTCGCCGTCCAGGCGCACCACGGCGGCGGCGGTCTCGTCGCAGCTCGTCTCCAGGCCGAGGACGGTGTGGGGGACGGTTTGGGCGGGGCTCATCGGTTGCCGGGGGGCGCCTGCTCCTGTAGCAGGCCCTTCTCGTCTTCAGGCTTGCAGGTAGACCGCCCACCGTGCCCACGCAACCGCCCGCCCCGTCGGGACCCGTCCGCATCGGCGCCCGCGGCTCCAAGCTGTCGCTCGCCCAGGCCGGCATGATGCAGCGCCGGATCGCCGCCGCCCTCGGCGCCGACCCCGAGAACGCCGCCGAGGTGGAGCGGGTCGCGCCGCTGATCGTCATCACCACCACGGGCGACCGGGTGCAGGACCGCCGGCTGCTGGAGATCGGCGGCAAGGGCCTGTTCACCAAGGAGATCGAGGAGGCGATGCTGGAGGGCCGCATCGACTGCGCCGTCCACTCCCTGAAGGACATGCCGGCCGAACTGCCGCCCGGCCTGTGCATCGCCGCCAACCCGGAGCGCGAGGACCCGCGCGACGCCTTCCTGACCCGCGGCCCGGAGCGGCTGGAGGACCTGTCGGAGGGCGCCCACCTCGGCACCGCTAGCCTGCGCCGCCAGGCCCAGATGCTGCACCGCCGGCCGGACCTGAAGGTCTCCATGCTGCGCGGCAACGTCGACACCCGGCTGGCCAAGCTGGAGGCCGGCGAGGCGGACGCCATCCTGCTCGCCTATTCCGGCCTCCGCCGCCTGGGCCTGGGCCACCTGCCCAAGAGCCTGATCGACCCGGTGGAGTGCCCGCCTGCGCCGGGCCAGGGGGCGCTGGCTATCGAGACCCGCGTCGCGGACCGCGACGCCCCCTGGGTGCGGGCCCTGCGTCACGAACCGACCATGATCGCCGTGGCCGCCGAGCGCGGCGCCCTGGCCGCCCTCGAGGGCTCCTGCAAGACCGCCATCGGCGCCCACGCCTGGTTCGAGGGCGGGGCGCTGAAGCTGATCGTCGAGGCGCTCACCCCCGATGGCGCCCGCCGCTTCCGCCACGCTGGCGAGACCGAGTTGTCCCAGCTCGCCGACCCGGCGGCCTCGGCCCGCGACCTCGGCTGGTCGCTTGGCCTGGCGGTCAAGGAAGAGGCCGGCGACGCCATTGTCGTCTGAGGCGGGCTGTGGGCTGTTGCCGCACCTCGCCGGCCGGAGTTGATCCCGGCCCTTAGCGCGCTCACCTTTCCGGCAGTCGTCAAAGGTTAAGCTCCGCCATTATAAGGTCCGCGGATGCCCGTCCGCCGTCAGCGAATCTGGATCACCCGCGCCCAGCCGGGCGCCGACGCCACGGCCGAGCGCGTCCGTGCGCTGGGCCACGAGGCGCTGGTCGCGCCCCTGCTGGCCGTGAAGACGCTCGACGACGTGGAGATCGACCTCACCGGCGTGGCGGCCCTCGCCTTCACCAGCGCCAACGGGGTGCGCGCCTTCGCCGACAAGACCGGCGACCGCTCGCTGAAGGTGTTCGCCGTCGGCGCCGCCACCGCCCAGGCGGCCCGCGCCGCCGGCTTCCGCTCCGTGCTCTCCGCCGACGGCGACGTGGACGCCCTGGCCGAGGGCATCGGGATGCGCCGCACCGAGCTGAAGGGCGCCGTGCTGCATCCGGGCGCCGCCGAGCCGGCCGGCGACCTGGCCGGCGCGCTCGAGAAGCACGGCGTCGAGGCCCGGCGGCTGGTCCTCTACGAGACCGGCCCGGTGAGCCTCTCCGACGCCCAGGCCGAGATGCTGACCAGGGCCGACGCCGCCCTGCTGCACTCGCCGCGCGCCGCCCAGGTGCTGGCCAAGGTCCTGAAGGCCCACCCCGCGCCGAAGCTGCGCGCGCTCGGCCTCTCCAAGGCGGTGATCCAGCCGCTGTCGCGCACCACGCTCGCCGCCAAGGCCTATCCGCCGTTTCCCCTGGAGGCGGCCCTCCTCAACCTGATCGACCGCAATCCATGACCGCGCCGCCCGAGCCCGCCGGCCTTTCGGCGCCCAGGGATCCCGCCGAGTACCGCCCGAAGGCGCGGCGGGGCGCGGGCCGATGGGCGGTGATCGCGCTCTGCGTCGTCTGCGTGCTGGCCGGCGCGGCCGTCGGGATCGTGGTCCCCCGCCTGCTCGCCGCCCGGCCCGGCCTGCCGCCGGTGGCCGAGTCGCCGCCCGCGGCCGAGCCCGCGCTGCCCCCCGCCCAACCGGCCCCTGCCGCGCCGGACACCCTGGTCGTCACGCCGGCCGCCTCCTCCGCCGAGATCGAGCGGCTGACCGCGCGAGTCGCGGCCCTGGAAAGCCAGGAGGAGAGCGCCAGCCGGTCGGCGGCCGCCGCCCTGGCCGCCGCGGCCCTCATGGAGGCCACCCAGGGCGCGCGCCCCTTCTCCGCCGAACTCGCCACGCTGCGCGCCGCCGCCCCGGACCTGCCGGAGCTGGGCGCGCTGGAGCGCCTGGCCGAGACCGGGGCGCCGACCCGCGCGGCCCTGGCCGCCGGCTTCCCCGACTACGCCGCCCGCGCGGCCACCGCGGCCCGCGCGCCGGGGGAAGGCGCCGGCCTCGCCGACCGGGTCGGCCACGCGCTCGCCCAGGTGGTCAGCATCCGCCGCGTGGGCGAGGTGACGGGCGACGGCGTCGACGCCCGCCTGGCCCGCGCCGAGCGGCTGGTGGAGGACGGCGACCTCGACGCGGCGCTGCGTGTCCTCGACGGCCTGTCCCCGGCCGCCCGGGAGGCCATGGCCCCCTGGCGCATCCGGGCCGAGCGCCGGGCCGAGATCGACCGCCGCGCCGCCGCCCTGCGCGCGCGCGCGCTCCGCGACCTCGGCGAGCCGGCGCGGAGCGGCCGATGATCCGAGCCGGCCTGGTCGTCTTCCTCGTCCTCGCCGCGGCGGTGGCGATCCTGGCGCTCACCGGCGATCCCGGCCGCGCCAGCATCGTCTGGCTGGGCTGGCGGGCCGACATGACCGCCGCCGCCGCCGTGCTGATCACCGGCCTCGGCGCCCTTCTCGCCACCGTCGTCTGGCGCACCCTCATCTGGATCCTCGAGGCCCCGCAGCGCGCCGAGCGCGCCCGCGCGGAGTCCCGCCGCCGGCAGGCGAACGAGGTCCTGACCCGCGGCTTCCTGGCCGTGGCGGCCGGCGACGGCTCCGAGGCGCGGCGGCTGGCCGGCAAGGCCGTCGACCTCGCCGTGGAGACCCCCGGCCTCGCCCGCGTGCTGGCCGCCCAGGCCGCGGAGGCCGCCGGCGACCCGGCCGCCGTCCACGCCGCCTACACCGCCATGCTGGGTTTCCCGGAGATGCGGCTGGCGGGTCACAAGGGCCTGATGCAGCTGGCGCTCGCCCAGGGCGACCGCGACGCCGCGCTCCGCCACGCGGAGGAGGCGTTCGGCCAGGCGCGCACCGCCCGCTGGGCCTGGCGCGCCCTCCTGGAGGCCAAGCTCGAAGCCGGCCAGTGGGAGCCCGCCCTCGATCTCGTGAAGAGCGCCCTGGACCGCCGGGTGGTGAGCCCGCTGGTCGCCGAACGCGCCCGCGCCGCCCTGCTCGCCGCCACCGCCGCCCAGCTGGAGCACGCCCCCGAGCCGAAGGCCCGCGCCCGGGCCCTGGACTGCGCCGTGGAGGCCGCCCGGCTGCAGCCCGGCTTCGCCCCGGGCGTGGTGATGGCCGCCCGCCTGCTGGCCCGGGACGGCAAGGCCCAGCGCGCCGCCGCCACCCTGGAGCAGGCCTGGAAGGTCGCGCCACACCCGGCGCTCTACCTCGCCTACCGGGACCTGCGGACCGACGAGACCCCGAAGACCCGCGCCGCGCGGCTGATCGAGCTGGCCGGCCAGAACCCCACCCACCGCGAGAGCCGCATCCTCTATGTGGAGCAGGCGCTGATCGCCGGCGACGCCCCGGCCGCCGCCGAGGCCGCGCGCGCGCTCGACGGGGAGCCGGTCACCGCCCGCATCGCCGGCCTGATGGCCCGGGTCGCCTACGCCGGCGCCCGGCCGGACGACGCCCGCCTGTGGATGGCCCGGGGCATGAGCGCCCCGCACGAGCCGGACTGGTCCGACCTCGATCCCGAAGGCCGCGCCTTCGCCTACCACGCCTCCGACTGGGCCCGCCTGGTGGCGACCTTCGCCGAGACCGGCGAGCTGATCCATCCGCGGCTGGAACGCCAGGAGCGCTCGCTCAGCGAGCTGCCCGAGCTGCCGCTCTCCTACGCCGACGGCGCCGCCCTGCTCGGGGCCGACGCCCAGGAGCCGCTGCTCTATCCGATCGAGGAACACCCCTTCGCCGAGGACGAGCCGCCGGCCCCCGAACCCCCCGCCGCGCCGCAACGCCGCGCCCCTGCGAGGCGGCGCTTGGCGAGCGCGCCGAGAGCCGCTAAATAGGCGCCTCCTCGGCGGCCGGGCTCCCCGCGCCGCTCCGTGGGCCGCCTTAGCTCAGCCGGTAGAGCGGCGCATTCGTAATGCGTAGGTCAGGTGTTCGAGTCACCTAGGCGGCACCACTTTTTCAATGACTTAGCCGAAATCCTCCTGCTTCCCAGCGGGAAGAAACCGACCTGGGAAGCACCTGGGAAGCACCTGGGAAGCACCTGGGGTCGGTCGATTTGCCTCAAGGCTTCGAGGCCGTCGGTTCGAAGCTGGGGTCAGTTGCAGCCTGGCGCGCACGGTAGCTCCAGCGTTGGAGATCGCACGCTACCGCTAGCTAGCGGAGGTCCCCCTGCCTGTCGCCGGTCCGGCTGAGGTCGGTTGTCCGTCAGGAGCGAAAGTTGACATCGTGCTGGAAATTGGACCTTCCCACCTGGGCACCGAATGCGGATGCTCCATGGGTCCGCACAGGGTGGAGTCATGCAAAAGCTCGCCCAAGCCCTATTCAAGGGTGGACCGCGGGACCTCCGCGGTCTCGCAGACTTGGCTGTGGACAAGCGGCCGATCGCTATTGTGCCGCGCGTGGGCCTTGCCCAGCTTCACCGCATGACCAAGCCTATCCCGTCTCAGACCGAAACCCTGTTTATCGAGGTCGACGGCGCGAACCACCAAGGCACGTTCCACACGGCCGGAAAGATGGTCTATGTGCAGTACAAGGGCTTCGAGAAGGTCACCCAGATCGGCGGCTCCACCCCGAGGTCTATCGCCAGGATGTTGCTGCGCGAACTCGTCCTCGCGCGCGCCGGTAAGCCGAGCGAACTCTGACGAGAACGACGGCGGGAGCATGGAACGTACGGTTCAGGTCTCGCGAAAACCTCATGCGGCCAGAGTCGAGCAGCGGTGAAGTCGGTCTGTATGGTGGTTGGCGACTACATGGGCCAGCGAATGGAGCGCAAGGATCACAGCTCCGGATCGGCAGTTGAACGGTGGGCTGACGCAGCTAAATCCTGATAAAACACGAACGGATCAAGAAGTAGGGACGGGTCCATGGCGGGGCGCGCCTCCGTCCTCGCCAGCCGGGACGGAGATCAATTTCACTACCATTGGGCTGCCCGCCGCTGCCTGGAGCTGCTTCCGGGCGGTTCCGACCTCGTCGCGGTCGCGATTGAAGGGGCGTCCACTTCCGAAGGCGACACTATCGAGGCCGGCGAGGAGATCATCGACGTCGGCTTCTACTTTGGCGCAGAGGACCGCAAGAGCGCTCGCCGGGTCGACTACACCCAGTTGAAACATTCGACCGTTCACGCCAGCGACCCTTGGACAGGTAGCGGGCTCAAAGGCACGTTGCAGGGGTTCGCAAAGCGGTATCGCGATCTGGTTGACGAACTGTCCGCCGACGAAGTGGCGGCGCGGTTCTGTTTCCGCTTCACCACTAATCGCCCGATCCAGGGTGATGTGCTCGAGACATTGGCCGATTTGGCAGCGGGCGCGACGCCTCGGCACCCCACAATCCACACCCTGCTGCTAGGCTACGTGGGCGGCGATCCGTACGAGGCATCAAGGTTCTTCGCACTGTTTTCCGCGGAGGGTGGCGAAGACAATTTGTGGGCACAGCGGAACCTGCTCACCCAGGATGTCCGCGCCTACCTGCCCGATGCCGATTTCGACGCGCCCGTGCAGTTGAAGGAGTTGGTCACCCGGAAAGCCACCACGGAGTTCATCGCGAACCCCAGCATCCGGCGAAACGATGTCCTTAGGGCATTGGGCGCCACCGAGGACGATCTGGCGCCCGCGCCTAACATGATCGCGGAGCCGGACCAGGAATTGGTACGGGAGCAGGAAGCGGCCATCCTTGCGCAGCTGCTGGCGGCTACGACACCTCTGATCATTCATGCGGAAGGTGGCGTCGGGAAGTCCGTTTTGGCGGCGCGCCTGTCTCGTGCCATGCCGGATGGGTCGGTCGCTGTCCTCTACGATTGCTATGGCAACGGGCTCTACCGGATGTCTCTGAATGCCCGGCATCGTCCCCGCGATGCCCTGGTTCAGATCGCCAACGAACTGGCCGCCCAAGGCCTCTGCCACCCTTTGATTCCAAGTAGTGGGGCCGACGCCAAGGCCTACTTGCGGGCTTTCATCTACCGGCTGAAGCAAGCCATAGCCGTGCTGCAGGCCCGGACGCCTGGCGCCTCGCTCTGCCTGATCATCGACGCCGCCGACAACGCGCAAATGGCGGCCGAAGACCTGTCGGAGGCGCGGAGCTTCGTACAGGAGCTGATCCGCGCGCCCATGCCTGCCGGCGTGCGCCTCGCGTTCACTTGTCGAACCCACCGACAGGGGAAGCTGGCGCCCCCCGCTGAGGCGGTGGCCGTCGAGCTCCAGCCCTTCAGCCCAATCGAGACGGCGGCCCATCTTCGCGGCGTTTACCCGCTCGCATCCGACGCGGAAGTCGCCGAATTCGCGGTTCTCAGCAGCGACAACCCGCGCGTTCAGGCGACGGCCATGTCCCGACGCTTGCCACTGCCTGATATGCTCAAGGAGCTGGGTCCGACTCCCACCACGGTTGACCGCATGCTGGGCGACCTGCTGGACCGGGCCATCGCCAAGCTGAAAGAGGAGCACGGGTCAGTCGAGGCCGCCCGGATCGATCGCGTGTGCGAAGCGCTGGCGGTCCTGCGTCCGTTGGTGCCCATCGCCGTGGTCGCGCGCCTGGCGGATATGTCGGAGAGCGAGGTCCGAAGCTTCGCGCTGGACCTCGGTCGGCCGTTATTCGTCAAGGGCGGCAGCCTGCACTTTCTGGACGAACCAGCCGAGACTTGGTTCCGGGAGCGCTTCAAGCCCGACGCCGCGGCCATGGGGAACCTTTTGGCGCGGTTGCAGCCCCTGAGCGCTGAAAGCTCCTATGCTGCGGCGGTACTGCCAGAACTGCTCTTGCAGGCGGGCCGGCTGGATGAACTTGTAGCGTTGGCCCTGTCGGACGAAGGCTTGCCGAGCGAGCCCATTGCGCGCCGCGATGTGGAGCTCCAGCGGCTGATCTTCGCCCTGAAAGCCTGCCTACAACAGAAGCGAGCGCTTCCTGCAGCAAAGCTAGCTCTGAAGGCGGCGGGCGAGACGGCCGGCGATCAGCGCCAGACGCAGCTCATCCAAGACAACACCGACATCGCCGCCGCGTTGCTGACCCCGGATCGGATCGAAGAGCTCGTGGCGCGGCGTCCGTTCGGGTCAGGCTGGATGGGTTCCCACCATGCCTACGACGCCGGCCTGCTGTCAGGGCGCGCGGAGTTGGCGCCTGAGGCCTCCAGTCGCCTTCGGATGGCGATGAGCTGGTTTGAAAGCTGGGCGAACGCCACGCGGACGGAAGATGAGGAGGAGCGGGAGGAAGTCTCTGACGCAGATCGGGTGGAGCTCGCGATGGCGCTGCTCCGCGTTCGCGGCGCAGGGCCCGCTGCCTCCTTCCTGCGGCGATGGCGTTGGCGACGGCACGCGATGGTGGCGGGTATCGGCCTGGGTCGTCGATTGTTCGACGTCGGTCGAGCCGACCAGGTCGACGACATGGCGATCGCCGCTTCGAACGACCTTTGGTTGCTTCTGGGTCTGGCGTCGGCTGCGCGAAGTGTCGGTCACCGGCTACCTGACGCCGTCCTCTCGCGGATGATCCGCCTTCTCGGAGATCGCCGGGTCCATCTGTCCGACACGCAGGACCTTCACTATCGTTGGCAACTGCTGGCGGCCGTGACCTCGGCCGTCGAGATGAGCCTGATCTCGCGGGTAGCGACGGCCGAGAAGGCATCGCAGATCCTTCAGCGCTATCTCCCCCCCGCGCCGCCCCACGACATGACCTCGCGGTACGGTACCGACCGAATGCCGCTGTTGCGAGCCTACGCCTTAAGCGCGGCGCTGCGCGGCTCCGCGGTGACCCTGATCGAAATTGCCCCGGAGCGTGCGCGCGCCCAACTTGAATCTGGCCGAAGCTACGGCCGCGACCACGAAACCGAGGTCTTTGAGCACGAGATCGGGAACCTGCTCTCCTGGTTCATCCTGAGCGCAGAGGTGATCTGCGGGCGGACGCCGGCGAACCTGGAAGAGGCCATCCAGGCTGCGCGAAAGGCGACGGCGTCGGCGGAGAACCGCCTTTACGATCAGGTGGCCTCGTCCTGGCAGATGGCGGCCTCTTGCTGGTTCACGGTACTTCAGGACGCCGGAGCCCAAGGGGCCGCGCTGCAGCCCGCCTTCAGCGAGTGGGCGACAGATCCGAAGGCGAAGCTCTGGCCCGATACCATGATCGATCTCTGTCGGCGCGCCGCCCGGGCAGAAGGCCTGGCCGAACTGGCGGTCACGCTGGCCGGCCAAGCTTTTGAAGCGCTTGAGCGGGGTCGCGAAGACGCGGAAACGCGCCTTGCCGATTTCACCAAACTGGCGCGAGCCATCCTGCCAGTCAGCGGCTCCGAGGCCGCGGCCGTCTTCGACCGTGCAGTTTCGTTCGCCAGCCGCATCGGCGAAGAGAACCTGGACCGCTGGGAGGCCTTCTTGAGCCTCGGCCGGGCGGCTTCCGACCCGTCACAGCCTAAGCCGAAGACCGCGCATCGGTTCTCGCGGGCCGCGGAACTTACATACGAGTACGTTGTCCGCGATAAGCATTTTGCCTGGAACTCGACGTCGGAAGTTCTAGCAGGTCTTTGCCGGTCGTCGGCGTTCGCGGTGCTCAGCCGGTGGAGAGATCGTGGATTTGGCCATGCGCCGCGACTACTGCCGATCGTTGTCAACCGTCTCGTAGCCGAGGCCGCATTGCCCAACTTCGCACCGGTCGCGCTGGCCGGGGTCGATGCCGAGTGGTCGCGGCTGGAGATCTTGAAGGCGGCGGCCGATGGTGAGGCCACGGCGCATCGAGACGCCATCCTGCAGCTTGCCTGGCGCTATATGCGGGTGGAGCCCTATGGCCACCGCACCTGGGCCGAAGTCTCGGCGCTCGGCCAACGGCTAGGCATCTCGTTCCCCGATGCCGAGAGGCTCGCAGCCGCCACGATCCCCCTATCTCCTTCCCGGCCTGCGCCGTCCTCGGAGAGAGCGCCACCGTCCGACGCTTCGATCGCGACCCGCCGAAACCCGGATTGGCCGGTGATATTCGACGGAATCGATCTCACTGACTCCCTTGGGCTCCGCACCGCTTACGCCGCCCTCCGGACCTACGATCCGCCTTATCGATTGGAAGAATTCTTCCAACAGGCGCTCACGCGCGCCGGTCCGGGTCGCGAGGCAGACCTGATCCGGGCAGTGGCGGGCTGGCCGGACTTTGACACCTACGATCTGCGCTACCTGCTGGACGCTCTTCCAAAGCCTCTGCCGCGGCGGCCGGCGCTTCGCGCGGCTGTGCGCGAGACTGTGCTCGGCATGTGCCGCCGGGAGCCGGAGCGGGTTTGGCGCCGGGGCTGGAACGGCGTGATCCCTTTCGAGCGGTTGGAAGCCGAGGGGCTCTTCACCGATGCCGAGGTCGTTTCGGCGACCGTGGAGGGCTTTGCCGCGCACGTCGACCACCTCAGCGCTGGGTCGCTGTTTCGCGCCGTTGATTCCCTGGCTGCGATGCTCACGGCCGCGGAGGCGGACGACGCACTGAACTACGGCATGGATCTCGTCGAAGACCTGCTGGGCCCCGATGACGCCGACGGAACCTGGCGTCCGACCCTGGAGCCTCCGGCGGACACGCTGGCAGCGCTGGGCGGATACATCTGGGCGGGACTCGGATCGCCACTCGCCAGCGTGCGCTGGCAGTTCGCGCACGCCGTGCGGGGCGTCATAGAACTGGGCTGGAAGGATCTGCTCGTGGCGATCCTGGCCTGGGCGGAACGCGACGACGCGGGACCGTTCACCGACCAGGGGCTGGAATTTTACCTCTGGCATGCCCGCCAATGGCTGGCGATCGGCCTGGCTCGGGCGGCCCTCGCGGCACCTGCGGCCATGGAGACTGCCGCCCCCTTGTTGCGAGCCTGGACGGCTCTTCCCCACGTCCTCATCCGCGAGCTGTGTGCGCAAGCGCTGGCGAATTTGGCGGCGGCCGGCGTGATCGACGAAGAGGACACCGAGGGCCTCGCCGCGGTGAATCGGCCCCAAAAGCCAGTGAGGCGGATCAGCGGCTGGGTGGATCGGAAATTCGATGAGGTGGAACCCGCCGAGGACTCAGCGTCGGATGACGAGAAGTACTACTTCGGCATCGACATCGGCCCCTACTGGTTCCGGCCCTTAGGGGACGCCTTCGGAGTAACCGAGGGCGCGATCGAGCGCCGAGCGCGCACGGCGGTGCGCGACCGCATTGGCTGGAAGCGGGGAAGCTGGCGGGATGACGCTCGGCTGACGCGCAAGATCTTTCGAGACCGGGCTAACACCCATAGCCACGGGAGCTTGCCCCGCGCCGACGATCTTCGCGCCTACCATGGCTATCACGCCATGATGATGGTCGCTGCCGATCTCCTTGAAAGCCACGTCGTGCATCAACGCGAGGACGACGACCAGAACAGCTTCGAAGGCTGGTTGGAGCCCTATCGGCTCACGCCGCCGGACGGTCGGTGGTTGGCCGACCGGCGAGACCCTCGCTTCACGCCCGACCCTCTCAAGTCCACCTACGAGAAGATGAAGACCTGGCGCTGGGACGTCTCGCGGGCCGATCTCGACGCGCAACTCACCACCGACGATGGTCAGCGAGTCGTGTGGGGCTATTGGCACCAGCAAATGGATGACCTGACCGAGACTATTTCAGTCCGCAGCGCCTTGGTCACAGCCGTGACGGCGGAGTCATTGCTCGTCGCATTGCAGACGGCACCGGACGCGGCCCGTTACGTACTACCTGACGCCGACCAGGGCGACGACCTCGACGTTGGCCTGTTCCGTTGTACGGGTTGGATTCACGACCATGCCCGCAGTCGGCACCTCGATGAGTACGACCCCTGGTCCGAGGGCATGCGCTTCCCAGCGCCGACGCTAAGTGACGCCGTCATCAGCGAGCTTTCAATGGTCGAAGATCCGGATGGTCGGGTGTGGAGGGGGCCCGGCGGGGCGGAACTGCGCGGGGAGACTTGGACGCAGAGTGTGGGCTATGGGCGCGAGACCGATATCCTGCCCGGTTGGCGCCTCGCCGCAAATTCCGGCTTTCTGGAACAACTGTTTGTGGCTCGGCCCGACGAGCGCCTGATCCTCCACGTCTCTGTGCGCCGGAATGGCTCGCGGCACGCAGGCGACAGAGAGGACTTCGAGGAATATGCCTGGCCCTACGAGCTCTACTATTTGATGGGAGCCGACGGTGTCGCTCACCCGTTCTGAGGCGGTAGTCGCGCTGGGTAAGCAGCTGGTTCTGCAACTTGACGCGAAAGACGACATTTTGGCCTCGTGGATGGCCCACCATGTCGCCGGCTTGATCGCGCGGGCGGAGGTCGCAACGTCCGAGGACAAAGCCGCCGCCGACGAGGCGTGCGCGGCCGCGATCTTGGAGCTTTGGCGCTATCGGAACGTTTTGCCCGAACACCTCCGTCCGTTGGATGAGCTTCAGTCCATACTACGCACTCTGGCGTTCCTGGACCTCGATCCGACCGACCAACGATACTATCCGATCCCCATGCGCGCGGCGGCGACCGGCAGCGTGGAAGGCGAGGCCAAGCGATTCCTCGAAGTCGCCATGGGGATCGACTACACGGCCCGCGTTCTCATCCGAATGTTTCTACAATATGCGGTTTCGGCAGCTGCGGATAAATCCGCGCCGTGGGTTGGCGAACGTCCGCTTCCCGGACTGATAGCGATGTCCGCAACCTACCCCTGACCGACCTTCACCAGATCCGCTGCCGCCGCGCCTAATCCCCATTCCCTGAAGTTAAGGCCCCCTACCGAACCGCCCTCGCTCCATCGTGCAGAAGGCCCAGGATCTGAGCGCTGACCTCGCCGGCCGCACCGATGAGCGCCTTGTCTAGGTGCACATAGCGTTGCGTCACGCCCATTGATGCGTGGCCCAGGAGCCCAGCGATGGTGAGCTCCGAATAGCCCATGTCGGCGGCCACGCTGGCGAAGGTGTGCCTCAGGGTGTGAAGCGTGACCCGCTCGATCCGGGCCAGCGCGCAGAGCCGCGCGATTGTCTTGTCCGCCGCCACGAAGTGCGTCTCAGCGCGGTCACTGGGGAAGACGAACACCTGCCCCTCCCGCCGCCGCTGCGACTCGATCAGCGCCCGCGCCGCCCGCCCGATGGGCCTTGTCTGAGGTCCCGTCTTCGTGTCGGGGAAGCGCACCGAGTCAGCGGACACCCAGGCAAATTGCAGGCCGAGCGCTTCACCCCGCCGAAAACCAGTCATCAGCATCAGCGTCACCGCTGCCAGGGCGACGGGGCTCTCACCCAGCCTCTCCGCCTCCCGCATCGCCGCGCCGAGCGCGGCGATCTCCTCTTCCGAGAGCCGCCGCGTGCGCTTCTGGCTCGCGATCTGGCGCACGCCTAGGGCCGGGTTTCGGTCGATCAACTCCCACCTTCTGGCGTGGCCCAGAACCGTGCGCAGCGTCGCGACGGTGCGGCCGGCGACCCCTTCGCCGCCCTTGGTGTTGGCTCCACGCCCCTTCCGCTTCTTCGCCGCCCTGGTGGAGCCCGTGGCGATCTGTGCCTGCATCCGCTCGACGTCGCCCAGCGTGAGGGTCCGCACTGCGCGTCCGCCCAAGAGCGGACGGATGTGATGCTCGATGCGCGTACGGTCGTTCTTGAGTGTGGAGGGCTTTATCGGTCGCCGGCTGCGCCCCAGCAGGCGACCCGAGCTCGCCTCCTCAAGGTACCAGTCGCAGATCTCGGCGACCGTCTTGCCCGCGCGGATGCGCTTCCGATCGCCTACCGGATCGGCGCCGCCCGCCACCGCTCCAAGCTCCTTGAGCGCGAGCTTCCGCGCCTGGTCGGGTGCGATGACCCCGTGCTTGCCGAGCGTCATGCGCCGAGTGAGGCCGTCGGCGTTGCGGTACTGGACCAAGTAGGTCTTTGAGCCGCTGCGCACCCGCACCCCAAACCCGCGCAGCTCTTCGTCCCAGAGGAAGAGGTCGCGCCCCTCCTGCGGCTTCAGCGCATCGACAACCCTCTTGGTGATCTTTGGCATTCCGCACTCCTGCTTCCCAGGAGTAGACGCAGCTGCTTCCCAGCCACCCTGGCGGGGCGCTGGGAAGCATATGGGAAGCAAATGACGCGAAATCGGCGTCGCGGCCCAGCGTGCTCGTGAGCGATAAAAGCACAAGCACATCAATGGCTAAGGCGTGTTTTGGCGCGCTTTCGGATATCGAAGAAGAGGTACCCTGGGGCCGTTCGTAATGCGTAGGTCAGGTGTTCGAGTCACCTAGGCGGCACCACTTCTTCCCAGATCACCGGCCTGGAATGGCTCGCCCCGGACGGTCGGGGCGGCATGGGCGTGGCCGCACCCGGCCAGCCACGACCGGTGCGGGCCCTCGCGGGACCACAGCCGCTCGTGGATGGCGAAGGCGAGAGTCTGGACGACCGGCTCGACCAGGCCGACCGCCAGGGCGATCCGCCAGTCGCGGGTGAGGGCGAAGGCGACGATGATCGCCACGGTGAGATGCATGACCGAGTAGGTGCATGTCTTGGCCAGCGTCCTGTTCATCGCCATCGCCGTCCGCCCTAACCGACCGGGGTCGTCGCGCCGGCCCCGGGGCCCGCGCCCAGGTCCGCGCCGGTGATCGGATCGACGTCGGGGGCCGACTGCGTCCGCTCGGCCAGCTGGGCCAGGGTCTTGGCGTCCCTCGCCGGCAGCTTGACCGAGGCCAGCCCGTCGCCGCCGTCGACCGCGGCCTGGTCCTCCCGGTCGCTGACCACCTCCCAGTTGTCGCCGGAGTTCCACGGGCCGCTCATGTCGCCGTCGCCCTGGGACATGTCGTAGTAGACGTCGGTGAACTCCCGCTTCCCCGGCAGCTTGCCGGGCGGGAAGTTGGGCTCGATGGCGTAGAGCGCCTTCTCGAACGACTTCTGGTGGGCCACCTCGCGGGTCATCAGGAAGCCCAGGGCGTCCTTGATCCCCGGATCGTCGGTGATGTTGATCAGCCGCTCGTAGATGATCTTGGCGCGGCTCTCGGCGGCGATGTTCGAGCGCAGGTCGCAGGTGGGGTCGCCGCGGCTGTCCACATAGGCCGCCGTCCACGGCACGCCCGAGGAGTTGGTCAGGGCCGGACCGCCGCCGTAGAGGATCGCCTGGGTGTGGCTGTCGCCGCCCTTGGTCAGCGAGAGGTAGAGCTCGGCCTCGCTCATGGCCGCCTCGGCCAGCTGGCCCTTGGCCCCCTTGTTGAGCATGGCGACGATGGAGCCGATCACCTCGAGGTGGCTCAGCTCCTCCGTGGCGATGTCGAGCAGCAGGTCCTTGCGGCCGGGATCCTCCTCGGCCAACCCCTGGGTGAAGTACCGCATGGCCGCCGCGAGCTCGCCGTCGGGGCCCCCGAACTGTTCGAGCAGCAGGCTGGCGAGGACCGGGTTCGGTTCAGAGACGCGCACAGTATATTGCAGTCTCTTGTTGTGCATGAACATGGGCTATTCTTTCTGGAAGGGGCGCTCGCGACACGCGCGCCGATATCCGAACCCATCCGGAGCGCAGAAGTTCCTAAGGCGGCGGTATCTTAACTGAATTGTCTATGAGATATTCTGTCGAAATCCCGACAAATAGTAGACGGATCCAGAAGAATTTGAGTAAAGCGTAGCCGCGCGGGCCCTGGGCGGTGAACTCAGGTCGTGGCGGCCGCGATCTCGTCGTAGGTGAGCGGCGGGTCGTCCAGGGGGCGCGGCGGGTCGCTCGCCAGGCGCGCCTCCAGCCGCTCCATGAAGCCCTCGGTGTCGCGCACGTCCAGCGGGTGCAGCACGTCCGGGCCGAACCGCCACCATCGCAGGGCCCGCAGACGCTCGATCACGGCCTCGGGGAAGCGCATGCGGATCACCCTGGCCGGCACGCCCCCGACGATGGCGTAGGGCGGCACGTCGCGGGTGACCACGGCCCGGGCCGCGACGATGGCGCCGTCGCCGATCGTCACCCCGCCCTTCAGCAGCACCCCCTCGCCGATCCACACGTCGTTGCCGATCGTGACGGGGGCGGAGCGGAACTCGTCCGAAGGGAACAGCATGAAGGAGGTGAGTCCCTTCTCCTCCGCCAGGTAGCGGGAGAAGCCCTCGAGCCCCCACGGCGAATAGGAGAAGGGCGAGCTGGTGGCCCAGTCGGTGGGATGCTGCGAGGCCATCACCCCCACGTCGTGGGCGATGGAGCAGTAGCGGCCGACCCGCATGGTCGGCAGGAACGGGCTGAAGCTGTAGCTGAACGCCCCCAGGGCGGCGGGCAGGGCGTGGCCCGCCAGGATGTGGCTGAACCGCTCGATCCGGCAGTCGGGCTCGGCCTGCAGGGTCTCGCCTACGCGCCAGCGGGCGCCGCCGCCGAAGCGGTGGGCGATGGTCCGCGCCCTGAAGAGCTCCAGCAGGCGCTCGGTGACGGCGATGTTGGGCAAGCCTTCCCCTCCCGCCCGCCTTTTCGGGCGCGAGGGGCCGGAAGGCAACTAGCCCGCGCAGCTCGACAGGTTGACCGAGCCGGTCTCCGTGCGGGTCCAGGCGTCGCCGGCCTTGGCGAACTCGGCGAAGGCCGAGCCGGGCTTCCCGTCGACGCCCTTGCCGGTGAAGGTCATGGCCGCCACCAGCTTGGCGGTCACGCCCCTGGCCTGCTCCTCCGGGGTGATCGTCCGCTCCGCCTTGCAGGTGACCTGGAAGGACTCGCAGCCCGCGCCGTCGGTCTTGGTCGCGCAGGCCGGGTTGGAGGCCTCGATGTCGGTGCGCCAGGCCAGGATCTGCTGGTCGAGGCCGGCGAACCGCGGGTCCTCGCCCGAGCCGGAGGCGGCGGTGTCGCCGCCGCCGCTGCAGGCGCCGAGGACGGTCAGGGACAGGATGGCGGCGGCGGAAATTATCTTCACCAGGGGAGCTCCGGGAATCGTGATCGGAGCGGCTTATCCGATCAATCGTGGCGCTGGCATGACGCTCGCGCCCTGAGGGTGAAAACGCGTAATCTGGCGTGTGGCTGCGGTGTGACCCCGGTCACGGCGCCGGAAATCCGGGCGCCAGGTCGCGGAACGCCGGTTGATCAGAGCTTGGCCGTGGGTAGGGTCCCCACCCCATGAACCGCCCCCTGTCCCTTCTCGACTTCACCCCGGAGGCCGCCGCCGAGCCCGCGGCGGCGTCCCGGCGCCTGGCCTCCGTCGACATCCTGCGCGGCGGGGTGATGGTGCTGATGGTCCTCGACCATGTGCGCGACTACCTGCACAGCCAGGCCTTCCTGTTCGATCCCCTGGACCTGGAGCGCAGCTATCCGCTGCTCTTCGCCACGCGCTGGATCACCCATTTCTGCGCCCCGGTCTTCGTCATGCTGGCCGGCGTCTCGGCCTGGCTGCAGTTCGCCAGGGGCAAGAGCCGGCCCGAGCTGTCGCGCTTCCTGGCGACCCGCGGCCTGTGGCTCGTGCTCATGGAGCTGACGGTGATCAGCTTCGGCTGGAGCTTCGGGCTCGACTTCCTCTTCCTGCAGGTCATCTGGGCCATCGGCTGGTCGATGGTGGCGCTCGCGGCGCTGGTCTGGCTGCCCTGGCGCGCGGTGCTCGCGGTGGGCGTGGCGATCGTCGCCGGCCATAACCTGCTGGACCCGGTCCGCCCCGCCGACCTCGGCGCGCTGGCCCCGCTGTGGTCCGTGCTGCACGCGCCGGGCCCGATCCTGGCCGAGGGCCGGCTGCTGGGCTTCGTCGCCTATCCGCTGCTGCCGTGGATCGGCGTCATGGCCCTGGGCTTCGGGCTCGGGCCGATCTTCACCCAGGCCGCGCCGCGCCGGCGGTTCCTGCTCTGCGCCGTGGGCGGCGGCATGGTCGTGCTGTTCCTGCTGCTGCGCGCGACGGGGGTCTACGGCGACCCGGACGGCTGGACGGGCCAGGCCTCGCCGGCCCGCACCGTCATGGACTTCCTGTCCACCACCAAATACCCGCCCTCGCTGCTCTACGCCTGCATGACGCTCGGCCCCGCCCTGCTGCTCCTGCCCCTGCTGGAGACGCTGAGGGGCCGGTGGGCGGAACCCTGGGCGACCTTCGGGGCCGTGCCGTTCTTCTTCTACATCGCTCACATCTACATCGCGCACGCGCTCTCCGCCCTGGCCAGCCTGGCGAGCGGCTATCCCGTGTGGGGCATCGACGACCTCTTCCGGAACGGCCAGGCCCTGCAGGGCTTCGGCTATCCCCTGCCGGTGGTCTACGGCGTCTGGCTGGCGGTCACGGCGGCGCTCTACCTGCCCTGCCGGTGGTTCGCCGGCGTCAAGCGGCGCAACCCCGGCGGGGTGCTCAGCTACCTCTAGCCGGCCGGGACCACCTCGGTCAGCGCCTCGCCCAGCTCGTCGTGCAGCACGAGGTCGGCGTAGGGGTCGAGGTCGGTGGGCTCGCGGTTGACGATGGCCAGCGTCGCGCCGTTGCGCTTGGCCAGCAGGGGGAAGCCGGCCGCCGGATAGACCACCAGGGACGAACCCAGGACCAGGAACAGGTCGCAGGCCAGGGTCTCCTCCTCGGCCCGCAGCATCGGCGCCTCGGGCATCGACTGGCCGAACGAGATGGTCGCGGTCTTCACCAGCCCGCCGCAGCGGCGGCAGTAGGGGATCTCGCCGGCCTTCAGGAAGCTGTCCTTCAGCTCCGCCAGCTCGTGGCGCTCGGCGCACTCGAGGCAGGTGGCGTAGGTGGCGTTGCCGTGCAGCTCGATCACCCGCTCGGCCGGCACGCCGCTATCCTGGTGCAGGTTGTCCACGTTCTGGGTGATGACCGCGCTCACCTTGCCCTGGGCCACCAGCCGGGCCACGGCGTGGTGGCCGGCATTGGGACTGCGGCCGGTCCAGCCGGCGCGGCCGGTGAAGGCCCGCTCCCAGACCTCGCGCCGCTTGGCCGCGTCGGCGACGAAGTCCTGGAAGTAGATGGGCTTCATCCGGCTCCAGACGCCGCCCGGCGAGCGGAAGTCCGGAATCCCCGATTCCGTGGAGATGCCCGCGCCGGTGAACACCACGGCGCGCTCGGCGCGGGCGATCAGGCGGGCAAGGTCGGCGCGGCTCGGCATGCGCCGAAATTTGGGGTCCGCGCCGCCGTCGCGCCAGTCCCTAGTGGGAGGGCGCCTCGCCGCCCTTGCCGAGGGCCGCGTTGCGCTGGTCGGCGGTCACCGCATGGTCCTGGCCCGGCGGATGGAAGGGGTTGGGCGCCTCCCCGGCCCGGCCGTCGAGGCTGAGGTCGCGGCGCGGACGGCCATGGACCTGCAGGTCGTTGCGCACCTCGCCCACCCCGCCGCAGCGGCGGGCCAGCTGTTCGGCCCGGTGGGCGTCCGATCCGCCGGGGACCTCCCCCGAAAGCGAGACGACGCCGCCCTCCACCTGCACCTCGATCTCGCGCGCGTCGAGCAGGGGGTCCTCCATCAGGGCCTCTGAGACGGCCTCGCGGATCCGCGCGTCGGTGCGGCTCCAGCCGCGCGGCCCGCGGCCGGCGTGCGGCCCGGAGCGCGCGTCCGCCCGCTGGTCGATCCAGGTGCGGCCGCCGGCGCCCAGGTCCTCGCCGCCCGGGTCGAAGCTACCGCCGTAGCCCTGGCCCCAGCTGCCGTCGAAGCCCTGGTTGCGGCCGCCCGCGCCGAAATCCCGGCCGTAACCGCGCGAGAAGCCCGGCTTGCGCAGCCCGCCGCCGAGCTCGCCGTCCTGGAATCCTGCCTGCCCGCCGTCGCGCGGGGACGTGTCCCGGTCCGCCATGGGTTCGCTCCTTGTTGTGGGTCCTCAGGGACGTAACCGGCCAGCCGCGCCGGCGTTCCGGGCGGCGGCTGCCGGTCGTGGGAGGAGGGGGGTGATCGGCCCGGCCTCGGTCGGGGGGGATGCCAGGGGTGTGGGCCGGGCCGATCGTCGCCGCTCGTGTCCGGCAGGCAAGCCGTTGAGCGACGTGCTCTCAACCCACTGTCAAAAAGCAAGTTCCGCCGGTCGGCGAATTTAATCCGTCGACGCAGGATTCAGCCGGGCGGCGCGCCCACGGCCGCGGCGAGGGCCGCGGGCTCCAGGCCCTCCACCTCGATCTGCTTGGTGCGGGCGGCGTCGCCGCGCAGGATCCGCAGGGCGGACCTCGGCCGCCCGAGCGCCTTGGCCAGGACGGCGATGACGGCGGCGTTGGCCTGGCCGTCGGCCGCGGCGGCCGAGACCCTGACCTTCAGGACCGGACGGCCCGCCTCGTCCTGCGTCCAGCCTTCGACGGCGTCGCGGCCGCCCCGGGGCGTCACCCGGACGGTCAGCCGCACGGCGTCAGAAGCTGACCATGCGGATCAGGAAGCCTTCCAGCGCCGGCAGGATGTACCGCTGCAGGCCGAAGATCACGAGGATGACGATGATCGGGCTGATGTCGACGGTGCCCAGCGGCGGGATCAGGCGGCGGAACGGCCGCAGCACCGGATCCGTCACCGCGTCCAGGAACCGGCTGACGTTGTAGACGAAGCGGTTGCGCAGGTTGATCACGTCGAAGACCACCAGCCAGGACAGGATGGCGTTGATGATGATCGCCCAGACGAGCAGCCCGAGCAGGCTGTTCAGGATGAAGAAGATGAACTGGATGATCGCGACCATGGCCCTGTCCCGTTGGCTGGACTTGGCTTCTAACCCGCTTTCGGCGGCTGGCAAGGCGCCGCACCGCAAGGCGGGCGCTTGACAGGGGGCCGGGCGATAGGGCTATTCCGCGCCTTCCTGGGGCCGTAGCTCAGTTGGTAGAGCGCCTCGTTCGCAATGAGGAGGTCAGGGGTTCGACTCCCCTCGGCTCCACCAGGAACCTTCCGGACCGCTATCTTCCGCCGCCGCGGCTTCGTTGAAGCCGATCCCGGCGCGCCCTATCTTCGAAGGCCCGCAGACCCGGACTCACCGCCCTGTTCCTCGACCGCCTGTTCGGCCGCAGCAAGAAGCCAGACACCCCGCCGACCACCGGCGGACGCCGGGTCTATGCGGTGGGCGACGTGCACGGGCGCCTGGACGCCCTGCAGCCCCTGATCCGCGCCATCGCCGACGACATGGAGGCCGCGCCGCCGCCGGAGCCGGCGCTGCTGGTCTTCCTCGGCGACTATGTGGACCGAGGGCCCGATTCCCGGGGGGTGGTCGACCTGGTGCTGAAGATGCGCGCCGCCTCGGGCCTGGAGACGCGGGCGCTGAAGGGCAACCACGAGGAGGCCCTGCTGCAGTTCCTGGCCGAGCCGTCGTTCGGCGCCACCTGGATGGAGCACGGCGGGGGGCCGACGCTGGTCTCCTACGGCGTGCAGCCGCCGCCGACCCGCACCGACAACGACGCCTGGGCCCGCGCCCGCGACGAACTGGAGCGCGTGCTCCCGCCCGAGCACCGCGCCTTCTACGAGACCCTGGAGCTGATGCTGGACGTGGGCGACTACGCCTTCGTCCACGCCGGCGTGCGTCCGGGGATCGCCTGGGACCAGCAGACCGAGCGCGACCTCCTGTGGATCCGGCAGGAATTCCTGCAGGAGAAGGGGCCGTTCGGGAAGGTGATCGTCCACGGCCACACGCCCACGGAGGAGGCCCAGCTCACCCGCCACCGCCTGGGCATCGACACCGGCTGCTACGCCACCGGCGTGCTCACCGCCGTGCGCCTGCAGGACGCCGACCAGCGGCTGATCCAGGTCAAGGCCGAGCGCCGTTTCGGCTAGCCCCTGATCGCTCGCTCCGTGCGGATCGGACGGCGCCACGCTTCCATCAGCGCGAACCCGCCGAACGCCATCAGCCCCAGCGCCAGCAGCGCCAGCGCCGGATTGCCCAGCGGCTGGTTCTCCAGCGCGTCCAGCGTCGCGCCAAGGCCCCGCACCTCCGCCGTGCGCGCCCGCCAGCCGGCCAGCACCAGGAAGACGCCGCCGGGCAGGAAGGCCAGGCCGCGGGCGAGGTAGCCCAGCCGCCCCAGCCAGCCGGCCAGCCGCCGCGTCCCGGCGTCGCCCTTCAGGCCGCGGCCGAAGTGGTCGAACACCGCCCGCAGGATGTTGCCCGCCGCCACGCCGACGATGAACAGGCCCACGGCCATCACCAGGAGCTCGCCGGCCGGAAGCTCAAGCGCCTTGCCCACCGCCGCCCGGGTGGACTCGCGGTCGTCCGCCTCGTGCAGGTCCTCGATGGCGTCCAGCAGGCCGAAGACCGAGATCGCGAGACCGGCGTGGACCGCGCCGCTGACCGCCTGTCCGGCGCGGCAGGCCAGGGCCTTGGGCGAGCGGCCCAGGCCGTCGGGGTCGAACAGCGCCTGCAGCGCCCGCCAGCCGGCGAAGCCGTAGAGGCCGAGGCCGGTGAGCCACAGGAGGGCCACGCCAGGCGGCCACTCGCCCCAGGCCTCCAGCGCGCCCAGCGCGCCCTCCGCGTGCGGCGTCAGGTCCGCCGCGGCCATCAGCCCGATCGCACCGATGCTCAGATAGACCGCGCCGCGCGCCGCATAGCCGGCCCGGGCCGCCATCTCCGCGAGCGTCGCCCACGGCCAGCGCGCGAACCGCCGGCGCAGGCGGTCGAGCACGGGGGAGCGGGAGGGCAGGGCGAGCGACATCGCCTGCCAGAAGGCCCGGCCGTGGGACCGGTTCCCCGATCCCTAGTGCGCGTCGTCCCAGTTGGCCGCGGCGCGGGCCTCGACCACCAGCGGCACGGACAGCGACACCGCCGGCTCGTGGGCGGTCTCCATGATCTTCCGCGCCACTGCGATCACCCGGTCGGCCTCGGCCTCCGGGGCCTCGAAGACCAGTTCGTCGTGCACCTGCAGCAGCATCTTCGCCGTCAGCCCCGCCTCGCGCAGGGCGCCCGGCATGCGGATCATCGCCCGGCGGATGACGTCGGCCGCCGCGCCCTGGATCGGGGCGTTGATCGCCGCCCGGTCGGCGAAGCCGCGCTCGGCCTGGCTCTTCCCGCGGGCCGCCGGGATGTGGACCTTGCGGCCGAAGATGGTGGTGACGAAGGCCTGGCTGCGCACCTGCTGCTGCATGCGGTCCATGTAGGTGCGGATGCCGGGGAAGCGCTCGAAGTAGGTCTTGATGTAGGCGCCCGCCTCCTCGCGGCTGATGCCCAGCTGGTTCGACAGGCCGAAGGCCGAGATGCCGTAGACGATGCCGAAGTTAATCGCCTTCGCCCGCCGCCGGGTCTCCGCCGGCATGCCTTCCACCGGCACGCCGAACATTTCCGACGCCGTCATGGCGTGGATGTCGAGGCCCTCCTTGAAGGCCCGCTTGAGCTGCGGGATGTCGCCGATGTGGGCCAAGAGGCGCAGCTCGATCTGGCTGTAGTCGGCGCTGATCAGGACATTGCCCGGTTCGGCGATGAAGCAGCGGCGGATCTTGCGCCCCTCCTCCGTGCGGATCGGGATGTTCTGCAGGTTGGGGTCGCTGGAGGCGAGCCGGCCGGTTGTCGCCGCGGCCAGCGAATAGGAGGTGTGCACCCGGCCGGTCTTCGGGTCGATCGCCGCCACCAGGTTGTCGGTGTAGGTGCCCTTCAGCTTGGAGAGCTGGCGCCAGTCGAGCAGCACGCGCGGCAGCTCGTGGCCCTGGGCGGCCAGGTCCTCCAGCATCGAGGCGTCGGTGGAGAGCTGGCCGGTGGCGGTGAACTTGCCCGAGCCCAGGCCCATCTCCTTGAACAGCACCTCGCCGATCTGCTTGGGGCTGCCCAGGTTGAACGGCCGGCCGGCGAGCCTGTGGGCCTCCACCTCCAGCTCGCCCATCCGTACGGAAAAGTCGTTGGACAGCTGCCGCAGCCGCTCGGGGTCGACCTTCACCCCGGCCAGCTCCATCTCCACCAGCACCTTGGGCATCGGCCGCTCGACGGTCTCATAGACCGTGAGCAGGCCCTCGTGCGCCAGGCGCGGGCGCAGGTGTTCGTAGAGCCTGAGCGTTACGTCGGCGTCCTCGGCGGCGTAACAGGTCGCCGTCCCCAGCTCGACGTGCTTGAAGCTCTTCTGGCTCTTGCCGGTCCCGGCCACCGTCTTGAAGCTGATCGGCTCGTGGCCCAGCCACAGCTTGGACAGCTCGTCCATGCCGTGGCTCTTGTGCAGCCCGCCCTCCAGGGTGAACGAGATCAGCATGGTGTCCTCGATGGGCCCCACGTCGATCCCGTAGCGGGAGAGGACGGCCAGGTCGTACTTGCCGTTCTGGGCGACCTTCAGGACAGACGGGTCCTCCAGCAGCGGCTTCAGCCGGCCGATCACCTCTTCGCAGGGGATCTGGACCAGCTCTTCCTTGCCGTCGAAGTTCAGCCCGCCGTCGCCTTCGTGCTCATGCTCGTGGCCCACGGGGATGTAGCAGGCCTCGCCCGGCGCCACCGCGAGCGACACGCCGCAGAGGTTGGCGCTGGTCGCCGACAGAGCGTCGGTCTCGGTATCGAACGCGACGGTCCCGGCGGCGTGGGCGCGCGCGATCCAGGCGTCCAGGGTCTCCACGTCGCGCACGCACTGGTAGGCGTTGACGTCGATGGCGCCGTGCTGCGGCGCCGACTTGGCGCGGACCTCCGGGGCCGGGGTGGCCGCGGCCGGCTGGCCGCCCGCCTTGCCGTCGCCGATGCGCCGGGCGAGCGTGCGGAACTCCATGCGCTCCAGGAACTCGGCCAGCACGGCGGCGTCCGGGTCGTCCACCGCCAGCTCGTCGATGGGGCAGGGCAGAGGCGTGTCGCAGTCCAGCTTCACCAGCTCGCGGGAGAGGCGGATCTGGTCGGCGTATTCGATCAGGGTCTCGCGGCGCTTCGGCTGCTTGATCTCGCCGGCCCGGGACAGGAGCGTGTCGAGGTCGCCGAACTCGTTGATCAACTGCGAGGCGGTCTTGATGCCGATGCCCGGCGCGCCGGGGACGTTGTCCACCGAATCGCCGCAGAGGGCCTGCACATCGACGACCTTCTCCGGCGGAACGCCGAACTTCTCGATCACCTGCTCGATGCCGATCTTCAGGTTCTTCATGGTGTCGAGCATGAAGACCTGCGGCCCCACGAGCTGCATCAGGTCCTTGTCGGAGGAGACGATCATCACCTCGCCGCCCAGGTCGCGGACCTTGCAGGCGTAGGCGGCGATCAGGTCGTCGGCCTCGTAGCCCGGCAGCTCGAGGCTCGGCACGCCGAAGGCGCGGGTGGCTTCCCGGACCAGCGGGAACTGCGGAACGAGGTCCTCCGGCGGCGGCGGCCGGTGAGCCTTGTACTTGTCGTAGAGCTTGTTGCGGAACGTCGACTCGGAGTGGTCGAAGACCACGGCCAGATGGGTCGGCGCGTCGGCCTGGCTGCGCATCTCCACCAGCAGCTTCCAGAGCATGCTGCAGAAGCCGGAGACCGCGCCCACCGGCAGGCCGTCGGACTTCCGGGTCAGCGGCGGCAGGGCGTGGAAGGCGCGGAAGATGAAGCCCGAGCCGTCCACCAGGTAGAGCCGCACCTTTGGCCCGTCCTGCGTCGTCTCGCGCGGGATCTCGGCAAGGGTTTCGGGGATGGCGTCGAGCGTGTCGGTCATGGCCGGAACATAGGCGCGGGAGCCCGCGAGGTCATCTGCGACCGTTCGCGAAAACCGCCTCGCCCGCCGTGGCGCGGGCCGGTCGGTCGGCTATAGGGTTCGGCATGGCCACGACCTTCCTCCACCTGGCGACCCCCTGCTACGGCGGCCAGGCGCATGTGGTCTACATGCGCTCGCTGCTGGCGCTGCGCCCGGCCTGCGCCGCCCGCGGGATCACGCTGTGGCCCGACATCGGCGGCGGCGAGGCCCTGATCGGCCGCGGCCGCGGCGCCTACCTGGCCAAGTTCCTGCGCTCCCAGGCCACCCACCTGCTGTTCGTCGACGCCGACGTGGGCTTCCCGCCGCAGGCGGTGTTCCGCCTGCTGGAGGCCGGCCATGACGTGGCCGGCGGCCTCTATCCCCGCCGCGCCCAGGACTGGGCGGCGGTCCGCGGCGGGGCGCCGCTCGCCTGGGAGGCCGACGAGCTGCCCGGCGAGGCGGCCGGCCCCGACGGCTTCCGCCGGATGGCCGCCGTGGGCGCCGGCTTCCTGATGATCACCCGCGCCGCCGCCGAGCGCATGGCCGGAGCCTACGCCGGTCTTCGCGCCGGCCTGGCCGACGTGCACGGCGCGGACCCCGGCCAGGCGCTGATGGTCTTCGACAGCTTCGTGGAGCCGGAGACCCGCCGCTACCTCAACGACTGGCAGGCCTTCGCCCGCCGCTGGCGCGACCTCGGCGGCGAGGTCTGGGCCGACACCCGCGCCGGCCTGACCCACATGGGCGAGGCCGCCCTCACCGCGTGAAGCGCTGGTTGAGGTTCGGCAGGCCCTCGGTGGCGAAGGCCCCCGCCTCGCCGGTCTCCAGGTAGGCGGCGACGCCCTTCGCCAGGGTGGCGTAGGCGAGGCGGAACGGGGCCGTGGCCGAGCTCAGCCGGCGCACGCCCAGCGCCTGCAGCCGCGCGGCGGGCGCGAGCCCCGGCAGCAGCATGATGTTCAGCGGCAGGGCGATCGCCTGCGCCAGCCGGCCGATCAGCGCCTCATCGGAAGCGCCGGGCGTGAAGATCCCGCTCGCGCCGGCCGCCGCATAGAGCCCCGCGCGCCGGACGGTCTCGGCCTCGGCCGCCTCGCCCTGCGCCAGGCCCCTCAGGTAGACGTCGGTGCGGGCGTTGATGAACAGGTCGACGCCGGCCTTCTCCGCCGCCCTCCGCGCCGCCTCGATCTTGCGGGCGTGCAGGTCCGGGTCGCGCCCGCCGTCCTCGAAGTTGATCCCGACCGCGCCCGCGTCGACCACCCGGGCGATGTTGCCGGCGAGTGCGGCCAGGTCGTCGGTGTAGCCCCCCTCGAAGTCGCAGGTGACGGGCGCGTCCACCACCCGGGCGATTTCCGCGACGGTGGCGACCACCTTCTCCATCGGCAGGGCGTCGCCGTCCGGGTAGCCGTGCGCCCAGGCGACCGCCGCCGAGGAGGTGGCCACGGCCTTCGCGCCGGCGTCGGCCATCAGGGCGGCGCTCGCCGCGTCCCAGGCGTTGGGCAGGACGAGGATCTCGGGCCCCCGGTGCAGGGCGTGGAAGGTCTCGGCGGCGTCGGTCCGGCTCATGGGGTCCCCTCGTTCAGCTTGAGCTTGGACGGCCATATGGGAAGCCTTGTGACATGCCGCTCGCGGAATCCGGACGTCACCGGCGCCCTTCGCCCGGATCGGCGAAACCGGCTATGACCCGGCGGTGACCGCCACGGCCCTCTCCCGCCTGACCCTGACCGACTTCCGCTCCTACGCCCGGGCGGAGCTGGCGCTGGACGGCCGCCCGGTCTTCCTGGTCGGCCCGAACGGCGCGGGCAAGACCAACCTCCTGGAGGCGGTCAGCTTCTTCACCCCCGGCCGCGGCCTGCGGGGCGCGAGCCTCGCCGAGGTCGGCCGCCGCCTGCCGGGCGAGGCGGCCGGCCGCGCCTGGGCCGTCGCCGCGATCGTCTCGGCGGGCGGTGAGGAGACCCGCCTCGGCACGGGCGTCGAGCAGGCCGGCGCCGCGCGGCGCACCGTCCGAATCGAGGGCGAGACCGTACCGCCCGGCCGCCTCGCCGAACACGTCCGCCAGGTCTGGCTGACCCCGGCCCAGGACCGCCTGTTCCTGGAGGGCGCGGGCGACCGGCGCCGGTTCTTCGACCGCCTGGTGTTCGCCGGCGAGCCCCGCCACGCCGCCCACGCCAACGCCTACGAGAAGGCCCAGCGCGAGCGGATGCGCCTGCTCACCGATGGCCCGCCCGACCCCGCCTGGCTCGACGCCCTGGAGGCCCGGCTCGCCGAGGCCGGCGCGCTGATGGCCGAGGCCCGCGCCCGCACCCTGGGCGCCCTGCAGGCCGAGATCGACACCCGCGGCGAGCGGCCGTTCCCGCAGGCCCGCCTCGGCCTTACCGGCGAATGGGAGCAGATGGCGGGCGAGGGCGCGGAGATCGCCGACATCGAGGGCAGGCTCGCCGAGGCCCTGCGCCGGGCCCGCGAGCGGGACGCCGCCGCCGGCCGCGCGCTGACCGGCCCGCACCGCGGCGACCTCTCGGTGATCCACGCCGAGAAGGACCGCCCCGCCGCCGAATGCTCCACCGGCGAGCAGAAGGCCCTGATCCTCAACCTCGTCCTCGCCCAGGCCGCCCGCCTGGCCCGCGAGGCGGACGCGCCCAGCCCCCTCCTGCTCCTCGACGAGGTCGCCGCCCACCTGGACCGCCGCCGGAGAGCCGCCCTCTTCGACGAGATCACCGCGCTCGGCCTGCAGGCCTTCCTCACCGGTACCGACGAGCACCTGTTCGAAGAGCTGAAGGGCCGCGCTCAGGGCGTCCGCGTCGACGGGGCGGAGCTGAGCGCGCTGGGCTGAAGCCCGGCCGGGCCGCAGTCGAAGCTTCGGCAGAACCTCGCGCCGGCGACGTCGGACAGCCGCGCCAGCATGGCCCGGCCGAGCACGTCCAACTCCCCGTCCGCCTCGACCATGGCCCGGCGCAGCGCGGCGCCCTCGCCGGTCTCGAAGGCTATGGCCGCGCGGAGCGTGGCCTCGTCCAGCTCCGAGCAGATCAGGTCGGCCGACAGCTCGCGGAAGGTCCGGTCGCCGGCCTCGTAGCCGGTCCTAAGGGCGGCGACCGCCGCCGACTGGGGCTCCGGCGGCAGGACCGACATAGCCTCGGTCTCCCTCCGCAGGGCCTCCTCCCAAGCGGGCGCGGTCCAGTGCCGCTGGAGGACTTCCAGCAGCCGGGCTCCCAGGGCGCGCCGAGCCGGCGTGACCGCAGGCGGCCGATAGGTCCCGCTGTCAAGCGCGACGATGTCCAAGAAGGCGGTCATCACCAGAACCCGGCGCCCGACCATGCCCCCGGTGACCCGAGCCGCCGGCAGGCGATAGCGGTCGGTCAGGGACAGCGCCGCTGCGCCCACGCCCAGGCCGGCTGGCGACTCGCCGGCCGTCCGGCATTCCTCCGGCGCCCCCTGGGTCCCGATGACGCAGACCAGGGCCGCGAAGCCGTTCAGGTCCATCGACCGCGCGAGCGGCCAGGCGCGGCGCAGGTCCTCGGGCGTCGGCCGCCGGTCCCACGCGATGATCGGCTCGGGCGCCTCGCCGCTGCCAAGCGCGGCCGACGCGTCCTCGGCCGACGACTTCCTGTCGCAGCTCACCCGTGCGCAGAACGCCTCGCGTGCGGCGGCGCGCGCCCGGCGCCGGGCTTCGGCTTCGACCGGCCCCCGCTTGAGCGTCAGCCGGTCCATGCCCTCGAAGTATCGCCGCCCCTCCGGGGTGGCGGCGAACGCGGCGGCGGCGGCGAGGTCGCGCTCGCTCATCCGTGACGCCAGGACGCCGGCGAGGGCCTCGCGCCAGACGGGAAGCACCTCCGGCAGAGCGCCGCGCAGCGCTTCGGCGGCGGCGGCGGAGGTCGCCGTCTCCACCCCTTGCTCGGGGACCCGGGCCATCCGCCGCGCATCGCCCTCCACCCGCCGGGTCGCCGCCTCGTCGAAGCGCAGCACCTCGACGATCCGCCGGGCCAGCGCCAGCCGCGCCGGATCAGCGTCGGGGACCGGCGGCCGGGGGGCGTCCGGCAGCTTGAAGTTGATCGGGATTCTCACTTCGTCGCCGGGATCGCGGGCGCCGGGGGCGAGCGGCGGCCGCATCTGGAAATCCCGGGTCATGGCAAGCGCCGCGGCGCCGAAGCCCAATCCCTTTGGCTGCTCTTCGAGCACCGAGCAGCGTTGCACGACGCCCGTCGGGATCGTCACCCGGCAGCTCAGCAGGACCTTGCCCTGCAGGCTCAGCCCCTGGGCCAACTTCGGATAGCGGTCCGACAGCCGCTCGGCGTCGGGCTTTTCGGCCCAGTCGGGTGCCAGCCGGAACTGCGCCTGGGCGGCGCCGGCGCCCAGCAGCGCCGCGAGGCAGGTCGGAAGGAAGGCGAGACGGCAAAACCTCATGCCGCACAACCTAGCAGCGCATCGACGCCTGCCGGAACCGCTGTCGCCCTCCTCACGCGCACGTACGTACGTACGTGCGCGCACGCGGGCAGGTGCGCTGGGCGCGCTTAACCCCTATATTGGGACTGACAGATTCGGCCGACTGCGGCCGCCGGGCGCGCGTGTGCGCCGGTTCCTCTGCATCGGAATGCGGGCTGGCGGCCTCCTTCGAGGTCTCCGGCCCGATTCAACTGGACGTGTGATGAGCGAAGAGAACGAGATCCCCGAAGGCAACGGCAGCGCCGAATACGGCGCGGAGTCGATCAAGGTCCTCAAGGGCCTGGACGCGGTGCGCAAGCGGCCGGGGATGTACATCGGCGACACCGACGACGGCTCGGGCCTGCACCACATGGTCTACGAGGTCGTCGACAACGCCATCGACGAGACCCTGGCCGGCTGGGCGACGCGCGTCGAGGTGATCCTCAACGCCGACGGCTCCTGCACCGTCACCGACGACGGGCGGGGCATCCCCACCGACATCCACGAGGGCGAGGGCGTCTCGGCGGCCGAGGTCATCATGACCCAGCTGCACGCCGGCGGTAAGTTCGACCAGAACTCCTACAAGGTCTCCGGCGGCCTGCACGGCGTGGGCGTCTCGGTCGTCAACGCCCTGTCGGACTTCCTGAAGCTCAAGATTCACCGCAACGGCCAGGTCCACGAGATGGAGTTCCGCCGCGGCGACGCGGTGTCGCCCCTGGTGGTCACCGGCGTGTCGCCGAAGCGCGAGAACGGCGAGTTCCTGACCGGCACCGAGGTCACCTTCCTGCCCTCGCTCGAGACGTTCAGCTTCATCGAGTTCGACCTGAAGACGCTGGAGCACCGGCTGCGCGAGCTCGCCTTCCTGAACTCCGGCGTGACCATCTGGCTGAAGGACCACCGCGGCGCCGAGCCGTTCGAGGAGGTCATGCACTACGACGGCGGCATCGAGGCCTTCGTGCGCCACCTCGACAAGGCCAAGACCCCGCTGATCAAGACCCCCATCGTGATCCGCGGCAAGCGCGAGAACGTCGAGGTCGACCTGTCGCTCTGGTGGAACGACGGCTACCACGAGAACGTCCTCTGCTTCACGAACAACATCCCGCAGCGCGACGGCGGCACCCACCTGGCCGCGTTCCGCTCGGCGCTCACCCGGATCATCACCGGCTACGCCGAGAGCTCCGGCGCGGCCAAGCGCGAGAAGGTGTCGGTCACCGGCGAGGACGCCCGCGAGGGCCTGACCTGCGTGCTCTCGGTCAAAGTGCCCGACCCCAAGTTCTCGTCCCAGACCAAGGACAAGCTGGTCTCCTCCGAGGTCCGTCCCGCGGTCGAGGGCCTGGTCTCCGAGGGCCTCGGGACCTGGTTCGAGGAGCATCCGAACGAGGCCCGGATGATCGTCCAGAAGATCGCCGAGGCCGCCGCCGCCCGCGACGCCGCGCGCAAGGCCCGCGAGCTCACCCGCCGCAAGTCGGCGCTGGACATCACCTCCCTGCCCGGCAAGCTCGCCGACTGTTCCGAGAAGGACCCCGCCAAGTCCGAGATCTTCCTCGTCGAGGGCGACTCGGCCGGCGGCTCGGCCAAGCAGGCGCGCAACCGCGAGAACCAGGCCATCCTGCCCCTGCGCGGCAAGATCCTGAACGTCGAGCGGGCCCGGTTCGACAAGATGCTCTCGTCCGACCAGGTCGGCACCCTGATCACCGCGCTGGGCGCCGGCATCGGCCGCGACGACTTCGACATCGAGAAGCTGCGCTACCACAAGATCGTCATCATGACGGACGCCGACGTCGACGGCGCCCACATCCGGACGCTCCTGCTGACCTTCTTCTACCGGCAGATGCCGGAGGTGATCGACCGCGGCTACCTCTATATCGCCCAGCCGCCGCTCTATAAGGCGGCCAAGGGCAAGGCCTCCCGATACCTGAAGGACGACGCCGAGCTCGAGGCCTACCTCATCGACGAGGGCGTGGAGGGCGCGACGCTCGACCTCGCGTCCGGCGAGCGGCTCACCGGCCGCGACCTGCTGGCCCTGGTCAACACCTCGCGCGGCGCCAAGGCCAATGTGGAGCGGCTCGCCGCCCGCGCGCCGGCGTTCGCCATCGAGCAGGCGGCGCTGGCCGGCCTGCTGGCCGAGGGCGGCGACCCCGCCGCGGCGGCCCATCGCCTGGACCTCTACGCCGAGGAGGGCGACGGCGCCTGGAGCGGCGAGAAGGGCGAGCTCGGCGGTTTCGTCTTCCTGCGCGTCAAGCGCGGCGTCTCCGAGCGCATCGTGCTCGACGACCTCCTGCTGCACGCCGCCGACGCGCGGCGCCTGGCGGAACGGTCGAAGGAGCTGGCGCAGGTGTTCTCCGGCGTCGCCACCTTCACCCGCCGGGACAAGACCACCACCGTCCGCGGCCCCATCGACCTGGTCAACGCGATCATGGACGCCGGACGCCAGGGCCTGAAGATCCAGCGCTACAAGGGTCTGGGCGAGATGAACCCCGATCAGCTCTGGGAGACGACGCTCGACGCCGACGCCCGCACCCTGCTGCAGGTGAGGGTCAACCACGCCGACGACGCCGACGACATGTTCACCCGCCTGATGGGCGACCTCGTCGAGCCGCGCCGCGAGTTCATCCAGGAGAACGCCCTGGACGCCGAGGTGGACGTCTAGCGGCGCACCGGGCTGCCGAAGGCCAGCAGGTTTCCGTCCGGGGCCAGCACCAGCAGCTCTCGCTGGCCGTAGGGCTTGTCCGCCGGCCCGTGGACGTCGCCCGGCGGCAGGCGGTCGAGCTTCGGCTTGAGCTCGGCGTGCACGGCGTCCACGTCGCGCACGTCGATGTAGTAGCAGAACCGCCGGTTGCCCGGCGGCGCGCCGTCGCTCCCGTGGTTCTGGAGCAGCCGGAAGCCGCAGCCCTCGCGCTCGACATAGGCGTAGTCGCCGTCGCGGAACCCCAGTTCGAAGCCCAGGGTGTCCGTGAAGAAGCCCACGGCCGCCGCCACGTCCGGCACGTGCATGAAGGGCGTCACCTGCAGGAACTGGGACATCGGTCCTCCCTCAGCGTGTCTCCCGGCCCACCGGGTAGATCAGGTGGCGCCGGTCGTAATAGGGCGTCCGCTCGTAGAACCAGCGCAGGCGGGCGTCGCCGTCGGCGGCGAAGGCCGGGTCGGCGGCGAGCTTCGCCCGGAACTCGGCGGCCAGGGCCGGGTCGTCCTTCAGCATCCGCTCGGCCAGCGGGGCGATGACATAGCCCTCCATGTACTCGGTGCGGTGCAGGATCTCCGGGAAGAAGCCCCAGGCCAGGAAGCTGTCGGGGCTGCGGGCCTCCAGCAGCAGGCTGGCCAGCTCGCCCAGCGGCTGGTCGGTGGGGACCCGGACCGAGCCCGGCGCATAGGTCACCTGCCGCCGCTCGGGCGCGTAGTCGGCGGCGCTGACGGGGAAGCGCCCTTCGCTGGCGGCCCCCTGCTTCGGCGCCACCAGCCGGGTCACCTCGACCTCCACGGTGCGCGGGGCCTTGAGGATCTCCATGCCCAGCCCGTGCCGGCGCAGCCGGTCGATCACCTCGGCCTTGTGCGCCGGGACCCAATAGGCGGCCGGCCGCTCGGCGACGACGTCCGGCGCGGAGCCGAACACCGGGGCCCGGACGGGCGCGCCCGGCCGGCCCAGCCAGCGGACCTCCTCGCGGCCCGAGGCCTCGGAGCGCCAGGTTTCCCGCTGGACCGGACGGAAGAGGATGGAATCCACCGGCTCCGCCAGCGGCTTCCAGGTCAGCACCACCCGGTCGGGCCGCAGCGCCCGGTCGGCCGCGCGCGCCGCCTCCAGTTCGCCCGCCCCGGCCGCCGCCGCCTGCAGCGCGGCCTCCAGCAGGACGTAGGTCCCCAGCACCCGCTGGCGGTACGGCTTCAGGGAATGGGTCTCCACCAGCACCGTCGGCATCCGCCGAAGGTCGCCGAAGCCGGTGGAGAAGCGCGGGGTGTCGGCGCCGACGTTGAAGCCCTTCTCCGGGGCCCGCGGGTCCACGGGATCGAGGTAGGGGGCGGGGAAGTGGCCGTTGCGGCTCAGGGCCTGCTCGAGCCCCGGCCTCAGCACCTTGTCCAGCCACTCGCCCGAGCGCGGGCTGCGGGCGTAGCGCCCGCCCCAGCCGGGGAAGGAGAAGGTGATGTCGTGGACGTAGTCGACGCCGTCGGTGACGTGCAGGTCGAGGTAGAGGTCCGGGTCGTAGCGCCGGATCAGGTCCAGCATGGCGCGCATCTCCGGCGCGTCGAGCTTGGCGTAGTCGCGGTTCAGGTTGAGGTTCTGGGCGGTGGTCCGGAAGCCCTGGCTCTCCGGACCGCGCTGGTTCGGCCGGCTGTAGGGCGAGGTGTTCTCGTGGCCGTCGGCGTTGAACACCGGCACGAACAGCAGGTTCGCCCCGTCCAGCAGGCCCGCCTTGCCGCGGAAGGCGATGTCGCGGATCAGCATCAGGCCCGCGTCCTTGCCGTCGATCTCGCCGGAGTGGATGCCGGCCTGGGCGAGCACGACGGGCTTGGCGGGGTCCAGCCGGCCGCGGTCCTTGCTGACGACCGCCACCACCAGTTCGCGGCCCTCCGCCGTCTCGCCGAACCGCTCCAGCCGGATCAGGTCGGACGCGCCCGCCATCCGGCGCAGGTAGTCCAGGGTCTCGGCATAGGAGGGGGTGGTGCGGAAGCCGGTGGTCTCGGCGGGCGTGATCCAGGGGTGGCCGGCCGGGGCCGGCAGCTTCTCGCTGGCCCCGCGCCAGGCCGGGGCCGGCGGCAGGATGTCGGCGAAGCGGCGGTCGGGCTGCGCCGCGGCGGGCGTCGTCAGCAGGGCGGCGGTCAGGGCGAGGGCGAGGGCGCGCATGCCGCCTTCATAACGCACGGCCGCGCCGCCGTAAGGCCGCGGCCTCAGCTCGCCAGCTTCTGCTGGCGGGCGAACGGGCTGAGGCCCAGCCAGGTCTGCATCTGCGAGGCCAGCGCCCGGTCGCCGACCACCCGCAGGCGCTCCTGGGCGAGCGCGACGCGCAGGCTGTCCACGCCCATCCAGACCGCCGTCATGGTCCGCAGGTCGCAGGCGACGTAGAGGTCCACGTCGAAGCCGGGGTCGACGCCGCAGAGGTCCACCGGCTCGCCCGGGGCCACCACCAGCCACCAGGACCGCAGGCCCGGCGGCTGCTCCGGATACTGGAACTGGATGACGCTGCGCCGCTGCGGCATGGGCGACAGGTCCAGGTTGCGGCGCATGTCCCACATCAGGAGCTGCGCATCGAGGTGCTGCAGCGACAGCTCCGGGTCCACCCAGCGCTGGCCCCAGGCGCCCACCGCCTCGACGATCGGCCCCACCTCCAGCCCCGCCGGGGTGAGCTCGTACTCGAACGCCGCCCGCTCACCGGGCGCGGGCACGCGCCTGACCACGCCTGCGGCCTCCAGTTCCTTCAGCCGCTGGGAGAGCAGGGCGGGCGACATCCGCGGCACGCCGCGGCGCAGGTCGTTGAACCGGCGGGTGCCGGCGACCAGCTCGCGCAGGATCAGCAGGGTCCAGCGGGTGCAGAGCACCTCGGCGGCCATGGCAACGGGGCAGAACTGGCCGTATCCGGCTTGCGGCATGCGCGCTCCCTTTCGGATAACGTTGGCATGCTAAGCTTCGGCCCCGCCGGCGGCTAGTTCAGTTCCTGTACCGGCGCGATTCAGTTCCTGAACTGGCCGCGGGCCCCGCCCGGTGGGATTCAGTCGCGCAGAACGGCGTTCGATGCGCCGCGCCAGAGGACCTCCCCATGCCCGACGACGCCACCCTGACCCCCGCCGCCCTCGACTGGGCCGCCCGCGCCGACGAGGCCGCCGCCCAGATCGCCCTGGACGCCGCCCGGCACGACGCCGACGACAGCTTCGTCGCCGACGCCTACGAGCTCCTGAAGCGCGAGGGCTTCTTCAAGGCCCACGTCCCGGCCGAGCTCGGCGGCGGCGGCGCCACCTACGCCGAGATCTGCGCCGTGGTGCGCCGGCTGGCCCGGGCCTGCGGGTCCACGGGCCTGGCCTTCTCCATGCACACCCACCTGGTGGCGCTCGCCGCCTGGCGCTGGCGCCACGAGGGCGCGCCCACCGAGGGCCTGCTGAAACGCGTCGCGGCCGAGGACCTGGTCCTGGTCTCCAGCGGCGGCTCCGACTGGCTGCAGAGCGCCGGGACGGCGGAGAAGGTCGACGGCGGCTACAGCGTCACCGCGCGCAAGGTGTTCTCCAGCGGCTCGCCGGCCGGCGACCTCCTGATGACCAGCGCGGTCTACGACGATCCCGACGCGGGGCCGACGGTCCTGCACTTCGCCGTGCCGCTCTCGGCCCCCGGCGTCACCCGCCTGGACACCTGGAAGGCCATGGGCATGCGCGGCACCGGCTCGCACGACCTGCAGCTCGAGCAGGTCTTCGTGCCGGAGGCGGCGATCTCCGGGCGCCGGCCGCAGGGCCGGTGGGGCCCGCTGTTCCACGGGATCAGCATGGTCGCCTTCCCGATCATCTACTCGGCCTATCTCGGCGTCGCCGAGGCGGCCCGGGCCCGGGCGCTTGAGGTCGCGCGGCGCAAGCCCGCCGACGAGGCGCTGACCCAGCTCGCCGGCGAGATGGAGAACGCCTTCTTCGCCTGCGAGACGGCGGTGGCGGGGATGATCCGCAACGCCGAGACCTCGAAGCCCGGTCCCGAGGCGACGAACCGCGCCATGATGGGCCGCACGCTGGCCGGCCAGGCGGCGATCCGCACGGTGGAGCGGGCCATGGAGGTGGCGGGCGGGGCGTCCTTCTACCGCAGCGTCGGCCTGGAGCGCGCCTTCCGCGACGTGCAGGGCGCCCGCTTCCATCCGCTGCAGGAGAAGCCCCAGCTCCGCTACGCCGGCCGCCTGGCGCTCGGCCTCGACATCGACGGCTGAGCCTAGCCGGCGAAGCCGCCGACGATCTCCAGCACCGCCTCGCCGTAGTGGGCGAGCTTGGCCTCGCCGACGCCGTTCAGCCGGGCCAGCGCCGCGCGGCTGCCAGGCTTCGCCCCGGCGATCTCCACCAGGGTGCGGTCGTTGAAGATCACATAGGGCGGCACGTGCTGGGCCTTGGCCTCCCGGGAGCGCCAGGCCCGGAGCGCCTCGAACAGCGGCTGGTCGGCGGGCGACAGGGCCGCCATGGCCTCGCGGCTGCGCTTGCGCGGCCGGCCGGAGCGGGTGGAGTCGTCATAGCCCTCCGCGGGCTTGCGCATCGCCACCCGCCGCTCGCCGCGGAACACGGCGCGCACGGCGTCGGCGTCGCCGATCCCCACCAGCGGGCGGCCGTCGTTGGGATCCTCGCGCAGCAGGCCCTCGAACAGCAGCTGCTCGGTCAGGTCCCGCCACTGGGCGACCGACAGCTCGGTCCCGATGCCCCAGGTGGACAGGCCCTGCTCCTGCGCCGAGGCGTCCTTGGTCTTGCCCAGCAGGTGGTCCACCAGCCGCCCGCGCCCGAACCGGCCGCCCAGCCGGTGCGCGGCCGACAGCGCCTTCTGGGCGGCCTCGGTGGCGTCGGTGGTCTCCACGGCGCCGGTGCACAGATCGCACTGGCCGCAGGACTTCACCCCCTCCTCGCCGAAGTAGCGCCGCACCGCCGCGGCCCGGCAGCCGGTGCCGTCCAGCAGGGCGTAGAGCTGGCGCACCTTGCGCGACTGCACCTGCTTGACCGTCTCGTCCACGTCGCGCTCGGAGATCCGCCGCAGCGCCCAGGCCATGTCGGCGGCGCCGTAGAGGGTGATCCCCTCAGCCGGGTCGCCGTCGCGCCCGGCCCGGCCGATCTCCTGCCAGTAGGCCTCGATGGAGGCCGGCGGGTCGGCGTGGATCACGAACCGGACGTCCGGCTTGTCGACACCCATGCCGAAGGCGATGGTCGCCACCATCACCGCCGCGTCCGCCTCCAGGAACTGCTCCAGCCGCTCGGTGCGCAGCCGCCGCTCCAGGCCGGCATGGTAGGCCAGCGCCGGCACGCCCGCGTCGCGCAGCGCCTGGGCCAGCTTCTCCGTCCCGTCGCGGGAGCCGGCGTAGACCACGCCCGAGCGGTCCGGCCGGGCGGTGACCAGCTCCACCACCCGCTTGTCCTTGCCGCCGCGCTTGCGCTCGGCCGACAGGATCAGCTCCGGCCGCGCGAAGCTCGCCACGAACTCGCGGCTGTCCTGCAGGCGGAGCTCGGCGCGGATGTCCTCGCGGGTCCGCGCGTCGGCGGTGGCGGTGACCGCCAGCCTGGGCACGGTGGGGAACAGTTCGGCGAGCTTGCCCAGCATCCGGTATTCGGGCCGGAAGTCGTGGCCCCACTGGCTCACGCAGTGGGCCTCGTCGATGGCGATCATGGACAGCGGCGTGCGCGACAGCCGCTCCAGCATCCAGGGCTGCATCAGGCCCTCGGGCGAGACGTAGAGCAGCTCCAGCTCGCCGGCCTCGATGCGCCGCCAGGTCTCGGCCTTCTCGGCGGGCTCGATGTTGGAATCCAGCCGCGCCGCCGCGACGCCCGACTGGATCAGCCCCGCCACCTGGTCGGACATCAGGGCGATCAGCGGCGAGACCACCAGTCCCAGGCCCGGCCGCATCAGGCTGGGGATCTGGTAGCAGAGGCTCTTGCCGCCGCCGGTCGGCAGCACGGCCATGGCGCTGCGTCCGGCCAGCACCTCGCCGATCACCTCGGCCTGCAGCCCCCGGAACTCCTGGTGCCCGAACGTCCGGCGCAGGATCTCGCGGGCGCGGTCGAGGGGCGCGTGTTCGGCTTCGGCGAGGGCGGCGGGCATCGGCCCCTTATGCCGCGCGTCGCCGGCTCACGCCATGCGGCGTTCTCGGTTTCGTCCTAGCCGAGGGCGGCGAGCTGGGTGCGCCGCTGGATGCCGCGGACCGACTTCAGCAGCCGCAGGACCTGCAGGCCCGTGAGCGCATAGGGCTCGAAGGAGGCGCGCATCGACAGGGTCTCCAGGATGGCGTCGTCGGCCGGCGTCATCCGCCTCGCGCACATGTTCCAGTCCTCGAAGCTGCGGCGCTCGGCCGGGGCGGCGTGCAGCACCTTGCAGTCCTCGTGGCGCGGGTCGCCCGAGATCCGGCTGTAGGTCGCCAGCACGGCCTCGGTGGGTCCCTCCAGCGCCTGCACGAACCAGCCCTCGTGCACCAGCAGCAGGCCGGTGACGTCCACCAGCCGGTTGTTGCGGATCGAGGTGTGGACGATCGACTCCACCTCGCGGTCCTGGTCGGGCCAGGGGATGCGCACCCGGCTGCTGTAGATGAGCTGGTGCAGCGTCCGGCTGCCGGGGGTGCGGTCCATGTGCGCCTCCGAGGGTGGGCGGACGTACTAGGCCGGCGTTGGTTGCGTTTCGGCTAACGCGCTACGCCGTATGCGGACGGCCGCCTACTCCGCCGCCATCGCCTGGGGCCTGGTCTGCGCGCCGCGCAGCAGGCGGCCGGGGAGGGCGCCGGTGGGCTCGCCGTCGCGGTAGGTGACCTCGCCGGCCACGATGGTCGCCACATAGCCCTCCGCCCGCTGGATCAGCCTGCGCCCGCCGGCCGGCAGGTCGTAGGCCACCTCGGGCGCCTTCAGCGTCAGGCGGTCGTAGTCGATGACGTTGAGGTCGGCGCGGTAGCCGGGGGCCACCAGGCCGCGGTCGAACAGGCCCACGGTCTCCGCCGTCCGCCGCGTCTGGCCGGCCACCATGTGCTCGATGGAGAGCTTCGGCCCGCGCGTCCGGTCGCGCGTCCAGTGCACGAGGTTGGTGGTCGGGAAGCTGCCGTCGCAGATCATGCCCACGTGCGCCCCGCCGTCGGAGAGCCCCGGCACGCAGTCGGGATGGCTCAGCATCTCGTAGGCCGGCCCGAGGTCGCCGTCGGCGTAGTTCAGGAACGGCAGGTAGAGCATGCCGCGCCCGCCGTTGGTCAGCATGTGGTCCAGGGCCACCTCGGCCGGATCCTTGCCCGTGCGCTCGGCGATCGCCGCCACGGTGGTGTCGCGGGTCGGCTCGTAGTCCGGCTGCTGGGACAGCAGGAACATGTTGCCCCAGGCCCGGGGCTGGGTTCCGGCGAAGCCCCGCTGGGCCTCGCTCTCCTCGTGCAGCAGCCGCGCCCGGAACGCCGGATCGGTCAGGCGCGCGACCTTGCCCGCCAGCGGCAGGGCCCGGATCTCCTGGTAGGCCGGATGCTGGCTGAACGGGTTCATGGTCAGCTCGAAGCCGAACAGCACCCCCACCGGACGGCTCGCCACCTGCGCCCGCATCGGCAGGCCCGCGGCGTTGGCCTCCTCCAGCCGCTGCAGCAGGACCTTGTAGCTCTCCGGCGCGCGCGGGCTCTGCACAAGGCTGAACGACAGCGGCCGGCCAGACCGCTCGACGATCCGGCGCAGCATGGCCCATTCGGCCTCCGGGTCGGCGAAGTCGGAGACCACCTGCAGCACCCCACGGCCCGCGGCGGCGAGCCCCAGCGCGATGCCGGTCAGCTCGTCCTCGCCGGCGGTCAGCGTCGGCGTCGGCTGGCCGTCGGAGGTGCGGTGGTTCAGCGTCCGCGAGGTGGCGAAGCCGAGCGCCCCCGCCTCCGCCGCGCGCTTCGCCAGCGCCGCCATGGCGTGGATGTCGGCCTCCGTGGCCGGCTCCCGGTTGGCCCCGCGCTCGCCCATCACGAAGACCCGGAGCGCCGCGTGCGGCAGCTGGCTGCCCACGTCCACGTCGAAGCGCCGCTCGGCCAGCCGGTCGAGGTAGTCGGGATAGCTCTCCCAGCTCCACGGCAGGCCCTGGCTCAGCACCGGGAAGGGGATGTCCTCGACCCCCTCCATCAGCCGGATCAGGCGGTCGTGGTCCTCCGGCCGGCAGGGGGCGAAGCCCACGCCGCAGTTGCCCATGACCACCGTCGTCACCCCGTGCCAGGACGAGGGCTGCATGCGCTCGTCCCAGGTCGCCTGGCCGTCGTAGTGGGTGTGGATGTCCACGAAGCCCGGGGTCACCAGCCGGCCGCGCGCGTCGATCTCCTCGGCCCCCGCGCCGGAGACCCGGCCGACGGCGGCGATCCGGCCGTCCTTCACCGCCACGTCGGCCTCGAAGGCCGCCTGGCCGGTCCCGTCCACGACGGTCCCGCCGCGGATCACCAGATCATGGGCTCGTTCCATGGCGCCGCCTCCCTGAAGGCGATGTTGGTCTCGTTGTCGGGGACTTTGCGCGCCCGACGCCACGGCAGGCAAGCGGCCCGCAGGCTTGGCCGTGGGAACTCACTGAATATTCAGCCTGTTCTTTGCCCGGCTGTTAACCGCAGCAAGCTAGGCTGTAGGGACTAGGATGCGCAGAACGGAAGAGGGACCCGTGATGCCGCTCAAGGCATTTCTCGCCGCCGCCGCGGCGATCGCGGTGGGCGTGGGGCTGCTGCTCCCTGTCCCGCACAAGACCGAGGCCGCGGCCCAGTCGCAGGTCGAGATGATGGACCTCGGGCGGGGCTAGCTCCCGCCCGGGCGCGTCAGCTCCGACGCCTTGCCCGCGCAGCCGGTCATCGTCCGGCCGGCGACGGTGGCCTCCGCCGACATCGCATAGCGCATGTCGCTCATCCCGTCGGAGCATTCGCTCGCATAGACCGTGACGGCCAGGGTCTGGCCCTCGGCGCTCTTCGCCTCCCAGCTCGCCTGGTCCGGCGTCACCTGCGCGCCCGGCGCCGTGTAGGCGACGTCCGGAACGCCGGGCTGCATCAGCGTCAGCGTCGTCCCGTCGATCCTCACCGCCCAGAAGGGCTCGTTGCCCCGCGCCAGCAGGGGCTGGGAGAGGTCCATCACCGTCCCGGCCTTCGCCGGCGGCGCCGCCGCGGCCGCGGGCGGGGCGTCGGCCGGCGGCGGCGCGGGCGTCCCGTTGGGGTCCTGGGGCTGGCAGGCGGCCAGGAGGAGGGCGAGCGCCCCGGTCAGCAGCCGCATCGGTGTCTCTCCAAGGCTTTCCGGACCGCACCATCCGGTGATCGCGGACGGCCTGCAAGGCCGGCGCAAATCAGCTTAGCGTCCCCGCCGTGAGCGCGCCCTTCAGCTTCTACGAGTTCTTCGCCGGCGGCGGCATGGCCCGCCTCGGCCTTGGCGAGGCCTGGGCCTGCGGCTTCGCGAACGACGTCGATCCGGTGAAGGCGGCCACCTACCGCCGCAACTTCCCGGACGCCGCCGGCCACTTCCGCGAGGGCGATGTCTGGAAGCTGGACGCCGCCGACCTGCCGGGCCGCGCCGACCTCGCCTGGGCCTCGTCGCCCTGCCAGGACTTCAGCCTGGCCGGGGCCCGGGCGGGGCTCTCCGGCGGGCGCTCCTCGGCCTTCTTCGGCTTCTGGCGGCTGGTCGAGGCCCTCGCCGCCGAGGACCGCGCGCCCCGCACCGTGGTCATCGAGAACGTCTCGGGCCTGCTCACCTCCCACGGCGGCGCCGACTTCGCCGCGCTCGGCGCGGCCCTGGCGGCCCAGGGCTACGCCTTCGGCGCCCTGGAGATCGACGCGGCGCGCTTCCTCCCCCAGTCGCGGCCCCGGGTGTTCGTGGTCGCCACGCGCGAGCCGCCGCCCGCGGGCCTCACCGGCCCCGGCCCCTTCCACACCCGGGCCGTGGCCGCCGCCCACGCCGCCCTGCCGCCGGAGCTGGCGGCGCGCTGGATCTGGTGGCGCCTCGCCGCGCCGCCCCCGCGCAATCCAGACCTGCTGTCCGTTCTCGAGCCGGACGGCGACGTCGCATGGCATTCCCAGGACCGCACCGGCGCCCTGCTGGCGCTCATGGCTCCGCTGCACCGCGCCCGTCTGGAAGCGATGCAGGCCCGCGGCGAGCGGGCGGTGGGCGCCGTCTTCCGCCGGACCCGCCAGGAGGACGGCCGCCGGGTGCAGCGCGCCGAGGTGCGCTTCGACGGCCTCGCCGGCTGCCTGCGCACCCCGCGCGGCGGCTCCTCCCGCCAGTCGATCGTCGTGGTGGACGAAGGCGCCGTCCGCTCCCGCCTGCTCAGCCCGCGGGAGGCCGCCCGGCTGATGGGCCTGCCCGACGACTACCTCCTGCCGAAGGTGGCCACCGCCGCCCTGCACGTGGCCGGCGACGGCGTGGCCCTCCCCGTGGTCCGCTGGCTGGCCCGCCAGCTCCTGGAGCCGCTGCTCTCGGGCGCGCCCGCGGCCGCGGCGCGGACCGCCTGAGAGCCCGCCTCAACCCGCCTCGACGATTCCTGGGGCCCTCGCGGCTTCCAATCCCCACCGAAAGCCTTAGGTTTCCGCGACAACCGGCCACATCCGACGAACGCGAGAGCCTTCCATGGACTCCACCCCCGACAAGATCTACGACGCCGCCCGCTTCGAGCGCGCCGGCCGCGGCAGGATCTACGACAGCATCATCGACACCATCGGCGACACCCCGCTGGTGCGCCTGCCGAGGCTCACCGCGGCCCTGAAGCCCAAGGGCGAGGTCGTCGCCAAGCTCGAGTTCTTCAACCCGATCGCCTCGGTCAAGGACCGCATCGGCGTGGCCATGGTCGAGTACCTGGAGGCCAAGGGCGTCCTGAAGCCCGGCGGCCAGATCGTCGAGCCGACCTCCGGCAACACCGGCATCGCGCTCGCCTTCGTGGCCGCCGCCAAGGGCTACAAGCTGACGCTGGTCATGCCCGAGAGCATGTCCATCGAGCGGCGCAAGATGCTGCTGCTGCTGGGCGCGAAGCTGGAGCTCACCCCCGCCGAGCGCGGCATGGCCGGGGCCGTCGCCCGGGCCCGCGAGATCGTCGAGGCCACCCCCGGCGCGGTGATGCCGCAGCAGTTCGACAATGTCGCCAACCCTCTGATCCACCGGGTCTCGACCGCCAACGAGATCTGGAACGACACCGACGGCCGCGTGGACGCGGTGGTCTCCGGCGTCGGCACCGGCGGCACCATCACCGGCGTCGGCCAGGTGCTGAAGGCCCGCAAGCCTTCGGTGAGAATGATCGCCGTCGAGCCCGAGGCCTCGCCCGTGCTGTCGGGCGGCACGCCCGGCCCGCACAAGATCCAGGGCATCGGCGCGGGCTTCGTGCCCTCGATCCTCGACCGCGGGACCATCGACGAGGTCGTCCAGGTCTCCAATGACGACAGCTTCACCATGGCCCGCCGGGCCGCGGCCGAGGAAGGCATCCCGGTCGGCATCTCCTCCGGCGCGGCCCTGACCGCGGCCTTCGACGTCGCCATGCGCGACGACATGGCCGGCAAGCTGATCGTCGCCATCATCCCGAGCTTCGCCGAGCGCTACGTCTCCACGGCCCTGTTCGAAGGGCTGTGATCTGAGGGTTGCGGTCGTCGGCTGCGGAGTCGCGGGCCTCGCAGCGGCGATCGCCCTCGATCGCAAGGGCCATCGCATCACGCTATTCGAGGCGTTCGCTGCACCGCGTCCGCTCGGCGCCGGGCTTCTGCTGCAGCCGTCCGGGCTCGCTGCCTTGCGGGCTCTTGATCTCGTGGAGCCAGTGCTGGCCCGCGGAGCCCGGATAGATCGGCTGCACGGCTCGGACCTGGCCGGTCGCACGATCATGGACATGCGCTACCAGCGCTGGCGGCCGGACGCGTTCGGCCTCGGCGTACATCGTGCGAGTCTGTTCGACGTGCTGCATCAGGCGGCGCTCGCGGCCGGCATCGAGATCCGCACCGGGGCGGCCGTCGAGCGGATCGAATCCTTCGAGGCGCCGGTTTTGCGGACGACGACCGATGAGGCGCACGGCCCGTTCGACCTCGTCGTGGTAGCCGACGGCTCCGCTTCGAAGCTTCGCGACCAGGTCCGACCGAAGGCGCAGGCCCCGCTCTATCCCTGGGGCGCCGTCTGGGCGATGGCCCGAGACGACGATGGCCGGTACGCCGGGACGCTCCATCAGCGTTATCACCGCGCTTCGACGATGATCGGTATCCTGCCGGTCGGTCGCCGCCCGGAGGCAGACGGAGATCATGTCAGCTTCTTCTGGTCTTTGCCGGTTCGCGACATCGACGGGTTCCTGGCGGGGGACCTCGATGGCTGGCGCCGTGACGTCATCCGCATGTGGCCCGAGGCCGCGCCGGTGATCACCCAGCTTGACCGACCCGAATGCTTCAGCCCGGCCGCCTACCGCGACATGGCCTTCGGGCGCTGGGATCGTGGCGCCGTCGTGCTGATCGGCGACGCCGCGCACGGCATGAGCCCGCAGCTCGGGCAGGGCGCAAACCTCGCCCTGATCGACGCCGTAGAGTTGGCCGAACGCGTCGATGCGCCCACATGGATCGCGGGCTACCAGCGGGCGCGTCGCCTCCAGACCAGCCCTTACCAGTTGCTCTCGCGCTTGCTGACGCCGCTCTTCCAGTCGTCGGGCTGGTTCTGGCCTTGGTTCAGGGCCCACCTGTTCGCCCCGCTCAGCCAGGCTCCGGGCGTGAGAGGCCACGCCGCCCATGTGCTGACCGGCGTGTTCCGCCTCGGCCGCACGCCACCGAAGCTGCGGCCATGACCGACGTCTATCCGCCGGAGAAGCGCTCCGCCGTGATGCGGCGGGTGAAGGGGCGCGACACCACGCCGGAGATGAAGGTCCGCAAGGCCCTGACGCGGCTGGGGGCTCGCTACCGCCTGCACCGCAAGGACCTGCCGGGTAATCCGGACATCGTGCTGCCGGGGCGCAGGCTCGCCCTCTTCGTCCACGGCTGCTTCTGGCACGGCCACGACTGCGCCCGCGGCGCGCGCGTGCCCAAGCAGAACCGCGACTACTGGGTCGCCAAGGTCGCCCGCAATGTCGCCCGCGACGACCGCACGCGCGCCGAGCTCACAGCGCAAGGCTGGCGGGTGGAGACGATCTGGGAGTGCGAGCTGAAGGACGCGGAGGGCCTCGAGGGGCGGTTGCAGGCGCTGCTCAATCCTTTCCCCGCAAGGGGAGAAGAGGCGAGCAAGACCTAGCGCTTGCCGAACAGCCGGGCGAAGAACCCGCCGCCCTTGGCCGCGCCGGCGGGGCCGACGGGCGTCAGCTCCGGCCATTCCTCGTCCGCCTTGAAGCCGCAGAGCGATCGGGCGAGCTCGAGCGGGATCTCGTAGATCATGTCGACCCCGGCCTCCTCGCCGCCTTCGGCCTCCTGCTCGGCGAAGGCCTTGGCGCGGATCGCGGCGAACTGCGGCGGCGGCTCTCCGGTCACCGCCACGTGCATGTAGGGTTCCTGTTCGCTGTCCCGCACGACGCGCCAGAGTTCGCGGCCGCCGTCGTAGCCGCGGGCCTCCGCGTACATCACGTGATCTTCCTGGCGGGCCGCCACGGTGGCGGCGCCCAGGGCCGCCAGCCGGTCCAGCGGCTGGCGGAAGCCGCGCTCGAAATCGGGATCGACGTAGAGCGTCCAGCCTCCCGGCAGCGCGCCGACCTGGGCTTGATTGCGACGTCCGCCGTCGCCGGGCTCGAGGCCGAGCGACTCCATGACGGCCTCGGGCGTGACGCCCTTCACGGCGATCCAGGCGAGCGAAAGACCCATGCGCGTTCCTCCTGCCGGCAGCTAAGAGGACGCTTCGTCGTCGGTCAAGAACAAAGCGCGAACTAGACCGTCGCCGGCGCCTCCACGACCACCTCGGTCTTCACCGAATTGGCGATGAAGCACTGCTCATGGGCCTCGTGGTGCAGGTGGTCGAGCTCGGCCGGCGTCGGCTCGCGGTCCGCCCAGGTGATCTCCGGGCGCAGCGCCACGCGGGTCACGGCCATGCGGCCCTCGGCGTTCTTCTCCATCACCCCCTCGGCCGCGTCGCGGTAGCGGGTGACCACGAAGCCCGCCTCGCGGGCCACGTGCAGGAAGGTCAGCATGTGGCAGTTGGACAGCGCCGCCACCAGCATCTCCTCGGGGTCCACCGAGCCCTCGACGGCCCAGCGGTTGCCGACCACGTGCCGCGACGCCGTGGCCGGGACCTCGTGGCCGCCCTCGAAGGTGACGGTGTGGCCGCGGCTGTAGCGGCCCTTCAGGAAGTCCTCCGGCTGGGCGTCCGTCAGCGCCCATTCGATGACCGCCCGATGCTTCGCCATCAGAAGGCGTCCGCCGGCAGGGCCATCATCAGCTCCGAGCCGGTCTTCAGTTTCGCCAGGTGCGCCGAGGTCTCCGGCAGGATGCGCTCGATGTAGTAGCGGCCCACCGTCACCTTCTGCGCATAGAGCGGGTCGGTTTCGCCGTCCGCGATCTTCGCCTGAGCCGCCTGGGCCATCAGGGTCCACATGTAGGCCAGGCCCGTGAGCCCGAAGAGGTGCAGGTAGTCGGTCGACGCCGCGCCGGCGTTCTCCGGGTTGGCCAGGCCGTTCTGCATCAGCCACATGGTGGCCTCCTGCAACTCGGCCTTGGCCTTGGCGAGGCCGGTGAGGAACGGCTTCAGCCCCTCGTCGCCCTCGTTGGCCTCGATGAAGCCGTCCAGCTCGGCGAAGAAGCTCATCACCGCCCGGCCGCCGTCGGCGGCGAGCTTGCGGCCCACCAGGTCCAGGGCCTGGACCCCGTTGGTGCCCTCGTAGATCAGGGCGATGCGCACGTCGCGCAGGTACTGGCTGACCGGGAAGTGCTCGGTGAAGCCCGAGCCGCCGTGCACCTGCATGGCGTCGGAACAGACCTTGAACCCGCGGTCGGTGAGGAAGGCCTTCAGCACCGGGGTCATGAGCGCCATGTAGTCGCGGCCCTTCTGCTGCACGGCCTCGTCGGGGCTGGCGTGCGCCAGGTCGCCGTGCAGGGCGGTCCAGAACAGGAAGGCCCGGCCGCCCTCGATGATCGCCCGGGCGTCCATCAGCATCCGCCGCACGTCCGGGTGGACGATGATCGGGTCGGCCGGCCCGTCGGGGTTCTTCGGCCCGGTCAGCGAGCGGCCCTGCAGCCGGTCCTTCGCGAAGGCGGCGGCGGCCTGGTAGGCGGCCTCCGCCTGGGCGATGCCCTGCATGCCGACGCCGATCCGCGCCTCGTTCATCATCACGAACATGATCGGCAGGCCGCGGTTCTCCTCGCCGATCAGCCAGCCGGTGGCCTCCTCGTGGCTGATCACGCAGGTGGCGTTGCCGTGGATGCCCATCTTCTCTTCCAGGCCCAGGCACTTCACGGAATTCCGCTCGCCCGGATTGCCGTCGGCGTCGGGGATGTACTTGGGCACGATGAACAGGCTGATGCCGCGCACGCCCGCCGGCGCGCCCTCGATGCGGGCGAGCACCAGGTGGACGATGTTCTCCGTCAGGTCCTGCTCGCCGCCCGAGATCCAGATCTTCTGGCCCGAGATCCGGTAGGTGCCGTCGGCCTGCGGGACCGCCTTGGTGCGCAGCAGGCCGAGGTCCGTGCCGCAGTGCGGCTCGGTCAGGTTCATGGTGCCCGCCCACTGCCCCGACGCCAGCTTCGGCAGGTAGAGCTGCTTCTGCTCCGGCGTGCCGCCCACGTGGATCGCCGAATAGGCGCCGTGCGTCAGGCCCGGGTACATGGAGAACGCCATGTTCGCCGCCGAGCTCATCTCCGAGAAGGCGAGGTTGACCACGTGCGGCAGCCCCTGGCCGCCGTAGTCCGGGTCCGCCCCCAGCGCCGGCCAGCCGGCCTCGACGAGCTGGGCGTAGGCCTCCTTGAAGCCGGTCGGCGTCCTGACCGTGAAGTCGGGGCTCCAGACGCAGCCCTCCTTGTCGCCCGCGCCGTTGATCGGGGCGAGCACCTCGCCCGTGAACCGGCCGGCCTCCTCCAGGATCTGATCGACCGTGTCCATGGACGCGTCGGCGAAGGCGGGCAGGTTGGCGTAGCGCTCCAGCTGCAGGACGTCGCGCAGCAGGAACTGGTAGTCCCGCACGGGGGGCTGGAAGGTCATCTGGGATCCCGGTCTCGTGGCGCGCGTGGCCGGGGGCCGGCCGGTGCGCCGCCCCTCACGCGCGAAGGTAAGAACTAGAGCCTGTGGCCCCCGCCCGGCAAGCCGGGCGCGGCGGCTCAGGCCTCGCTGCGCTCCAGGCCGTCGAGGCGGTGGCGCAGCATCTGGTCATAGGCCTCGGCCCTGGGCAGCAGGTCGGGGCGGGTCTCGGACAGCTGCTTCTCCAGCGCCTCGCAGCCGGCCCGCAGCTCGGCGATGGCGTTGTCGATGTCCACCCTCTGGTGCTCCAGGGCGACGATGCGCTCCTTGAACTTGCGCAGCGACTTGGCCGCCTGCTGGGCGCCGCCGTCGCCGACTTCGTAGAGGTCGAGGATCTCGCCGATCTCGGCGAGCGCCAGGCCCACGCGCTTGCCGCGCAGGATGAGCTGGAGGCGGGCGCGGTCGCGGTAGGAATAGACGCGGTTCATCCCGTCGCGGGCGGGGGTGAGGAGGCCCTTGTCCTCATAGAAGCGCAGCGCGCGGGGCGTGCACTTGAACTCCTGGCAGAGCTGCCGGATCGAGAAGGTCCGGCTCGGGCGGCGCAGGTCCGTCGGCATGGCGTGCTCCCTGGGGATCTACGGCTGACAGCGTAAAGCTACGTTTCCGTTTACGTCAAGGTGACTCGTGTTCACTCACGCCTGAATGAGAACGGGCCGCTAGGGTGGGGCCGGTGTGGCGAATCGTCGTTCGGTGAGCCGCGCCAGAAAATCGACGAGGGGGGAATTCGTCATGTCCGCACCGATCCTGCAGCCGGTGATCGTCCTGGTGCTCTGGTCCCTGGTCATGTGGGTCTGGCTCTACGCCACCCGCATCCCGGCGATGCAGAAGGCCGGGATCGCGCTCGATCCCAACCGCACCACCGCCGACCTCACCGCCCAGCTGCCGCCGAACGTCCGCTGGAAGGCGGACAACTACAACCACCTGATGGAGCAGCCGACCATCTTCTACGCCACCGCGCTGGCGCTGGCGGTGCTCGGCGACGGCGCGGGGCTGAACGCCCTGCTGGCCTGGGGCTATGTGGGCCTGCGCGTCGCCCACAGCCTCGTGCAGGCGACGGTCAACGTCATCATGCTGCGGTGGGCCCTGTTCATGGCCGCCAGCGTCGTGCTGGCCGTCCTGGCCGTGCGGGCGGCGATGGCGGTGTTCTAGGCGCCGGCCAGTTCGCCGGCCAGCCCGCGCTCGATCAGCGCGATCGTCCGCTCGACGCCGAAGATCGCCACGAAGGAGCCGAAGCGGGGGCCGGTGGACTGGCCGAGCAGCACCTCGTAGAGGGCGCCGAACCAGGCGCGCAGCGGCTCGAAGCCGCCCTGCTTGCCGGCTTCGAAGACCTCGTTCTGGATGGCCTCGGCGTCGGCGCCGGCGGGCAGGGCCTTCAGCCGCGCCACGAGGTCCTGCATGGCCGCGCGTTCCTGGTCGGTGGGCGACCGGAACTGCTTCGAGGGCTTCACGAAGTCCTCGTAGTAGTTGAGCGCATAGCCCGCGAGCTTGTCGAGCAGCGGCTCGCTCTGCGGCGTCGCGCCCGGGATGTAGCGCTCCAGGAAGCCCCAGAGGATCTCCTTGGTCGAGGCGTCGGCCGCCGACACCAGGTTCAGGAGCAGGCTGAACGACACCGGCGAGCCCTTGGCCGGCGGCGCGCCCCGGTGGACGTGCCACGCGGGGTTGTCGATGGCCGGCGCGTTCTTTTCGGCCGTGGCCCGGTGGTAGGCGTCCAGGTGGCTCAGGTACTCGTCCGTCGCCTTCGGGATGACGTCGAAGAACAGCCGCTTCGCCGACTTCGGCGACTGGTACATGTAGTAGGCCAGGCTCTCGGGCGTGCCGTAGCGCAGCCACTCCTCCATGGTCAGGCCGTTGCCCTTGGACTTCGAGATCTTCTGGTTGTTCTCGTCCATGAAGAGCTCGTAGTGGAACGCCTCCGGCGGCTCGCCGCCCAGCGCCCGGACGATCTTGTTCGACACCCGCACGGAGTCCACGAGGTCCTTGCCGGAGGCCTCGAAGTCGACCTTCAGCGCCGTCCAGCGGGCCGCCCAGTCGGGCCGCCACTGCAGCTTCACGTGGCCGCCGGTCACCGGGACCTCGGTGCGCTCGCCGTCCTCGTCGGCGAAGACGATGGTGCCCTTCTCGACGTTGCGCTCCAGCGTCGGCGCCTGCAGCACGCGGCCGGACTTCGGGCTGATCGGCAGGAAGGGGGAGTAGGTCGCCCGCCGCTCCTCGCCCAGCGTCGGCAGCATGATCGCCATCACCGCGTCGAACCGCTCGAGGATGCGCAGCAGCACCTCGTCGAAGCGGCCGGACCGGTAGGTCTCGGTGGACGACATGAAGGTGTAGTCGAAGCCGAAGCCGTCGAGGAAGGCGCGCAGGCGGGCGTTGTTGTGCGCCCCGAAGCTCTCGTGCTCGCCGAACGGGTCGCGCACGCTGGTGACCGGCTTGTCGCGGTCCTCCTCCAGCATCTCGCGGTTCGGCACGTTGTCCGGAATCTTCCGAAGTCCGTCCATGTCGTCGGAGAAGACGATCAGCTGCGTGGGGATGGCGTCCTCGGTCAGCGCCCGGAAGGCGTTGCGCACCATGGTCGGCCGCGCGGCCTCCCCGAACGTCCCCATGTGCGGCAGACCCGAGGCGCCGTAGCCGCACTGGAAGATCACCGGCTCGGTCAGCGCCGGCAGGGTGCGGACCAACTCGCCGAACTTCCCCTGGGCGATCAGCGTGGCCGCCAGGTCGCGCTCGGAGTCGTCGAGGCGCAGGCGCAGGACGCGGTCCAGCAGGACCCGCGCCTGTTCGAAGGGCCAGCTCTTCGCCTCGCGGGCGGCTTGGGAGAGACCTTGCAGCATGGGCGGCGCAGGTAATCCCCCAAGCGCCGGGTCACAAGGGAATTCGGGAACAAAGCGGCGCCGTAGGCGTCCTAGGGGTTCAGGATCGAACCGGGACCGCACGCCAATGAACCTCCTCGTCGCCAAGCGGGCGCTGGGCCTCCTCTCCATCGGCCTGGGCGTCGTCGCCGTGGCCGCGCCGCGCGGCATGTCGCGGCGCCTCGGCCTGCAGGCGGACGAGCAGGCGGTGAGCGCCTTCGGGGCCCGCGAGATCGCCGCCGGCGCCGGCCTGCTCTCGCCGGTGAAGCCCGGCCCCTGGTTCTGGATGCGCGTGGCCGGCGACGTCATGGACCTCGTGGCCCTGCGCGGCGCCATCGGTCGCGACAATCCGCGCCGCCGGATGGCGATCCTGGCCGGCGCGACCGTGGCGGCCATCACCGTGATCGACATCGTGGTCGCCGTGCAGGCGCTCCGCGACCGGCGCGCCAACGCCCGGGCGGCGGCCTGACACCGGACTGTCACGCGGCCGGGCGACAAGCCGGCCGCCGGGCGGCTAAGCTCCCGGGCCAGGGGAGACCTTCATGATCACGCGCCGCCTCACGCTCGCGCTCTCGCTCGGCCTCGCGCTCGCCGCCTGCGGCCAGGCGGACGATGCGAAGACCGAAAAGACCGTCATCAACTTCTCGATCCTCTCGGCCGAGGCCCGCCAGACCGCCGAGGCCGAATGGACGCCCTTCCTGGCGGACATGGAGAAGGCCACGGGCATGGAGGTCCGGCCGTTCTTCGGGACCAACTACACGGGCCTGATCGAGGCCATGCGCTTCAAGCAGACCGACGTGGGCTGGTTCACCAACCAGTCCGGCCTGGAGGCGGTCCGCCGGGCGAACGCCGAGGTCTTCGCCCGCTCGGTGAACCCCTCGGGCGTCGACGGCTACGAGGCGGTGATCATCGTCCGCAAGGGCTCGGGCCTGACGCTGGAGGACGTGCTGAAGTGCGACCGGACGCTGAACTTCGGCATGGGCGACGCCAAGTCCACCTCGGGCACGCTGGCGCCCATGACCTACCTCTTCGCGCCGCGCGGCATCGATCCGAACACCTGCTTCAAGACGGTGAAGTCGGCCGCCCACGACGCCAACCTGTTCGCGGTCGGCAACAATGTCCTCGACGCGGCGACCAACAACACCGCCTCCATGGAGCGGATGGCGATGCTGGATTCGGACGCCGCCCGCCGGACCCTGGCGAATGTGGAGGTGGTCTGGCGCTCGCCGCGCATCCCCGAGGACCCGATGGTCTGGCGCAAGGACCTCGATCCGGCGCTGAAGAAGAAGATCGCCGACTTCATGTTTTCCTACGGGGTCGGCGACACGCCGGAGGCCGCCCGCCAGCGCGCCATCCTGGTCCGCATCCAGACTCTGCCGTTCAAGCCGGCCGACGACCGCCACCTGATCCCGGTGCGGGAGATGGAGGCCACCGGGGCCATGCTGCAGGCGAAGTCCAAGGGGGACGCCGCGGCCGAAGCCGCCGCCCGGGCAGAACTCGCCAAGATCCAGCAGGAGAAGGCGGCGGCCGGCGGCTAGTCGTCCTGCGCCAGCAGGAAGTGGCCGCGCAGCGCCGCCACCGGATGGCTGCGCGCCTCCTGCCAGGCCTCCACGTGGATGTTCGCGATCCGCCGGCCGACCTTGCGCAGGTCGGCGCGGGCGTAGGTGGTCATGGCCCGGCCCGGGCGCAGGTACTCGATGGTGACGTCGATGGTCTTGGGCGGCTTCTCGGACTTCTGCACGACCGCGAGCTGGGCCAGCGCCGTGGCCTCCAGGAAGGCGCCCAGCACCCCGCCGTGCAGGGCCGGCAGCATGACGTTGCCCACCAGGTGCTCGGCGAACGGCAGCACGGCGGTCATCTCGTCGCCGGCCAGCTCCGCCCGCATGCCCAGGAACCGGATGTAGGGGACCGTCTGGAGGAAGGCCTCCAGCCGCTTCTCGGCCGCGCTCATTTCGTCGCTCCCACGAGGACGAAGGCCGCCTGGGCGGTGGCGATCGGGTCGGCCGGGTCCTCGTCCCAGGCCTGGGCGCGGACGAAGGCGATGGTGCGGGTGACCTTGTAGCAGTGCGCCTCGGCGGTGACGCCGGCCCGCGGCGCGGCGGCGCGCATGTAGTCGATGCGCAGGTCCAGGGTCGCGGTGGGGGTCCGCTCGCCGGCCCGGCTCATGATCGCCAGGCCGCAGACGTGGTCCAGGAGGGTGGTGACCACCCCGCCGGCGATGACCCCGGTCGTGGGATCGCCCACCAGGTCCTCGCGCCAGGGGACGGCGATGGCGCCCCGCGCGGGTTCGACGGAGACCAGGCGGAAGCCGAGGGCCGCGGCCTGGGGGGCGCCTATGGCCATCAGCTCGGCCATCTCGCGCAGGTTCGTGGGGTCGGCGCTCATCCCCTCAAGCGGGTAGGGCCGAGCCGGCCCGCGGTCAATCCGCAGGCCGCAGGCGCGGTCCTAGAGCGCGAGGGAGCCCATCCAGGCGACGACGGCCAGAAGCGGCACGGCGGCCATGGCGATGTTGAAGACGCCGAGAAGCGGAGACATGGAATTCGACATGGTGACCCTCGTGTGTTCTGAGTATTGGCGGAAGCGTCTTGTTCGACGAGGGCGGGTATATGAAAGCGGCGTCTTGAATACACGTTAAGCTTCAGTCATGACGCCGAATTAACAACATGAAGCGCCGGTAATATTCTGATCACCCTGCTGGAGGGATCGCGCCGGCCGCGGCGGCGCTTATATTTCCCGTGATGATCCGGCCCCAGGACCTGCTCTGCCCGAAGCCCGAGGGGCTCTACTGCGCCCCCGGCGACTTCTACATCGACCCGGTGCGCCCGGTGGCGCGCGCGGTGATCACCCACGGCCACGCCGACCACGCCCGCGCCGGCCACGGGGCGGTGCTGGCGACGCCCGAGACCCTCGACATCATGGCCGAGCGCTACGGCCTGGCCTTCGCCGAGGGGAGGCAGGCGGCGGCCTATGGCGAGGTCGTGGCCCGCGACGAGGTGGAGGTGGCCCTGGTCCCCGCCGGCCATGTGCTGGGCTCCGCCCAGGCGGTGGTGCGCTGGAAGGGCCTGACCATGGTGGTCAGCGGCGACTACAAGCGCCGGCGCGATCCCACCTGTCCGGCCTTCGAGCCGGTGCCCTGCGACGTCTTCATCTCGGAGGCGACCTTTGGGCTTCCCGTGTTCCGCCATCCGCCGGACCGGGAGGAGATCGCCCGCCTGCTGCGTTCCGTCGCCCAGTTCCCGGAGCGCGCGCACCTCGTCGGCGCCTATGCGCTCGGCAAGGCTCAGCGCGTGATCCGCCTGCTGCGGGAGGCCGGCTGGGACCGGCCGATCTACGTGCACGGCGCGCTCGAGCGGCTGAACGCCCTCTACGAGAGGCACGGCGTCGACCTCGGGCCGCTGGAGCCCGCCACCACCGGCAAGAAGACCGACTTCGCCGGCCAGATCATCATCGCGCCGCCCTCGGCGACCCAGGACCGCTGGAGCCGCCGCTTCCCCGATCCGGTTTCGGCCTTCGCCTCGGGCTGGATGCAGGTTCGCGCCCGCGCGCGCCAGAGGGGCTGCGAGCTGCCGCTGGTGATCTCCGATCACGCCGACTGGGACGAGCTCACCGCCACCGTCGACGAGATCCGGCCCGGCGAACTCTGGATCACCCACGGCCGCGAGGAGGCGCTGGCCCGCTGGGCCGAGCTCCACGGCGTCCCCGCCCGCGCGCTGGCTCTCGTCGGCTACGAGGAAGAGGGCGACGACTGAACCGACGCCGCCACCGCACGTTCGCCCCTCGAACGGAGGAGCCACGCCATGTCCGAACCCCTGAAGCCCGGCAGCGCCGGCGGAATGACCGGCGGCGACGGCATGGGTGGCCCGGCCTCGCGGCCCGATGGCGACGGCCTGCCGCCGAAGACCGGCACGGGGACCACCCATCCCGGCGGCGACGACATCCCCGACCCCGCCGGCGAGGTGGACGGCGACCGGGGCCGCGACACCGATGGCGGCATGATCGGCGAGGGCTGATTTGAAGCTCGGCCGCGACGCGCCTACGTCTTGAGCCCATGCGCGCCTTCGCCGAGCTCCTGGACCGGCTGTCGCTGACGCCGTCGCGGAACGCCAAGCTCACCCTGGTGCGCGACTACCTGCGCGACACGCCCGACCCCGACCGGGGCTGGGCGCTGGCGGCGCTCACCGGCGACCTCACCTTCGCCGCGGCCAAGCCCACCTTCATCCGCAAGGCGGTGGAGGAGCGCATGGACCCGCAGCTCTTCTGGTGGTCCTACGACTATGTGGGCGACCTCGCCGAGACCGTCGCCCTGGTCTGGCCGCGGCGTCCCGGGGCCAACCGAGAGCCCGAGCTGAACGAGGTCGTCGAGGGCCTGCGCACCGCCACCCGGGCCGAGGTCCAGCGGCGGATCGAGGGCTGGCTCGACGCCATGGACGAGCCCCGCGAGCGCTGGGCCCTGCTGAAGCTGATGACCCGCGAGCTGCGCGTCGGGCTCACCGCGCGGCTGGCCAAGCGCGCCGCCGCGGAGATGGGCGGGGTCGATCCCGCCGAGATCGAGGAGCTGTGGCACGCGCTCCACCCGCCCTACGAGGACCTGTTCGCCTGGCTGGAGGGCCGCTCCGAGAAGCCGTCGGCGGACAACCCCGGCCGCTTCCGGCCGGTGATGCTCGCCCAGGCGATCGACGAGGCGGTGGACTTCGGCAAGCTCGATCCCGCCGACTACGCCGCCGAGTGGAAGTGGGACGGCATTCGCGTCCAGGCCGTCCACGAGGGCGGCGTGCGCCGGCTCTACACCCGCACCGGCGACGACATCTCCCGCACCTTCCCCGACATCCTCGACGCCCTGCGGGACGAAGGCGTGCTCGACGGCGAGCTGCTGGTCATCCGCGATGGCCAGGTGGCGCCCTTCGCCGACCTCCAGCAGCGGCTGAACCGCAAGGTGGTCGACGCAAAGCTGATGGCCGCCTACCCCGCCGCGATCCGCGCCTACGACATCCTGGCCGAGGGCCGCGAGGACACCCGCACCCTGCCGTTCGCCGAGCGCCGCAGGCGGCTGGAGGCCTTCGTCGCCAAGGAGCACAGCCCGCGCATCGACCTGTCGCCCGTGCAGCCGTTCGGGAGCTGGGAGGCGCTCGCCGACCTGCGCGGCCGGCCCCCGCCCGGCGACCCGCAGGTGGCGGAGGGCCTGATGCTGAAGCGCTGGGATTCCATGTACGAGGCCGGCCGGCCCAAGGGCCCATGGTTCAAGTGGAAGCGCGACCCGTTCCTGATCGACGCAGTGCTGATGTACGCCCAGCGCGGCCACGGCAAGCGGTCCAGCTTCTACTCCGACTACACCTTCGGGACCTGGACCGGGGCCCCCGAGGGCGGGCGCATGCTCACCCCGGTCGGCAAGGCCTACTTCGGCTTCACCGACGAGGAGCTGAAGCAGATCGACAAGTTCGTCCGCGACAACACCGTGGAGCGCTTCGGGCCGGTCCGCTCGGTGCGCGCCGAGCCGCACTTCGGCCTGGTGTTCGAGGTGGCCTTCGAAGGCCTCCAGCGCTCCGGCCGCCACAAGTCCGGCGTCGCCATGCGCTTCCCGCGCATCAACCGCATCCGCTGGGACAAGCCCCCCGGCGAGGCCGACGAACTCGCCACCCTCGAGCGCATGCTGGAGAAGATGGAGGGTCGGTGAGCCGCTAGGGCAGCAGCCCCTCGCGGTCCAGGAACGCCCGCAGGTCGCCGCCGGTGAACAGCACGCCGCGCACGCCGGCCCGCAGCGCCGCTTCCAGGTCCGAGGGCTTGTCGCCGACCAGGAAGGACGCCTCGCGGTCGATCGGCCATTCCTGCAGGGCCTTCAGGATCATGCCGGGATTGGGCTTGCGGTCCGGGTGGTCGGGGTGGCGGTAGCGCTCCAGCTTCGATTCCGGATGATGCGGGGCGAAGTAGAAGCCGTCGATGTGGCCGCCGGCCGCCGCCAGCTCCTCCAGCATGCGCGCGTGCAGGGCGTGCATGTCGTCCTCGGTGTAATAGCCGCGGCCGACCCCCGACTGGTTGGTCACCACGATCACCAGCCAGCCGGCGCGGTTGAAGGCCGCCACCGTCTCGCGGGCGCCCTGGATCCACCGGAAATCCTCCCAGCGGGCCACGTAGCCGCGGTCCTCGTTCAGCACCCCGTCGCGGTCGAGGAACAGGGCGGGCTTGAGCGGCTGGTCGGCGTCGTCGCTGGGCACGGCCCGCGGTTACAACAAACCTGTCGTCCGCGCGATTTCAAAAAGCCCCGATCCCGGTCTAGGGTCGGCGTTTCGTTCAGCCCGAGGGCCTCCGCTTGTCCGCTTCCCCGCCCGCCGTCCTGACCCTGGATGACCTGAAGGTCGACTTCGAGACCCACGACGGGACGGTGCGCGCGGTGCGCGGCGTCTCCCTCTCCATCCCCCGCGGCGAGACCCTGGGCGTGGTGGGCGAGAGCGGCTCGGGCAAGAGCCAGACCTTCATGGCGGTGATGGGCCTCCTGGCCCGCAACGGCCGCGCCACCGGCTCGGCGAAGTTCCTCGGCCAGGAGCTGCTGGGCCTGAAGCCCCGGGCGCTCAACCGCATCCGCGGCTCGAAGATGACCATGATCTTCCAGGACCCGCTGACCGCGCTCACCCCGCACGTCCGCATCGGCGAGCAGATCGCCGAGCCGCTGCGCCTCCACGACGGCCTCTCCGACGCCGACGCCAGGGCGCGGGCCCGGGAGTGGCTGGAGCACGTCCGCATCCCCGACGCCGCGCGCCGCATGCGCCAGTACCCGCACGAGCTCTCCGGCGGCATGCGCCAGCGGGTGATGATCGCCGCGGCCATGGCCGGCGGGCCCGAGCTGCTGATCGCCGACGAGCCGACCACCGCGCTCGACGTCACCGTCCAGGCCGAGATCCTCGACCTGATGGCCGAGCTGCAGCGCGAGACCGGCACGGCCATGGTGCTGATCACCCACGACATGGGCGTCATCGCCCGCCTCGCCGACCGCGTCTGCGTGATGAAGGACGGGGCCTATGTGGAGGAGGGCCCGGTGGGCGAGATCTTCTCCAACCCGCAGACCGACTACACGAAGGCCCTGCTGGCCGCCGTGCCCAGGCTCGACCGCTCGGACCGCGGCGGCCGGCCGACGCTCGCGCCGGTGCCGGCGGATGCGCCCGTCGTCGTCGAGGGCCACGACCTGAAGGTCCACTTCCCGATCCACGAGGGCCTGTTCGGCCGCCAGAAGACCCTGCGCGCCGTCGACGGCGTCTCCTTCGCGGTGCGCCAGGGCGAGACCCTCGGCGTCGTGGGCGAGAGCGGCTCGGGCAAGTCCACCCTGGCCCGCGCCGTGCTGAACCTGCTGCCGGCCACCGAGGGCGCGGTCACCCTGCTGGGCCGCGACCTCACCCATGCGGACAGGGAGACCTGGCGGAGCGCGCGCAAGGACCTGCAGATCGTCTTCCAGGACCCGCTGGCCAGCCTCGACCCGCGCATGACCATCGGCGATTCCATCGCCGAGCCGCTGCAGGTCTTCCAGGGGCATCTCGGGCGCGACGCCCGCGAGGCCGAGGTCCGCGCCATGATGGCCCGGGTCGAGCTCGATCCGGCGCTGATCAACCGCTATCCGCACGAGCTCTCCGGCGGCCAGAACCAGCGGGTCGGGATCGCCCGGGCCATGATCCTGAAGCCGCGGCTGGTGATCTGCGACGAGGCGGTCTCGGCCCTCGACGTTTCCATCCGCGCCCAGATCATCGACCTCTTGATCAACCTGCAGAAGGACATGGGCCTGGCGATGATCTTCATCAGCCACGACCTCGCCGTCGTGCGGGAGATCAGCCACCGGGTGCTGGTGCTCTACCTGGGCCGGGTGGTCGAGCTCGCCGACCGCGACCGGCTCTATTCGGCCGCCGAGCACCCCTACACCAGGGCCCTGCTCTCGGCCGCGCCGATCCCCGATCCGGCCATCGAGCGCAACCGCCAGCGCCTGAAGCTCGTGGGCGAGCCGCCCAGCCCCATGGACCCCCGCTCGGCCCTGCGGTTCCTGCCCTCGCGTCTGCCCGCCGACCCCAACGCCCCCATCCTCGCGCCCGAACTCAAGGAGGTCGCCCCCGGCCACCTCGTCGCCGAGTTCGACCCGGCCTGAGCCGGGCTGGAACATGTTGCGTTGCGGTAGAGGCGTGCGGCCGTTAGGTTGCCCGCCTTTCTCCGCCCGGCGTTTCCGACAATGAGCCTTTCCTTCGACGCCATCCTCGCCGCGAAAGAGCGGTTGCAGGGTCACATCGAGCGCACCCCCTGCCGTCACTCGAAGACCCTGTCGGAGATTACGGGCGCCGAGGTGTGGGTGAAGTTCGAGAACCTGCAGTTCACCGCCGCCTACAAGGAGCGGGGCGCGCTCAACAAGCTGCTCCAGCTCACCGAGGCGGAGAAGAAGCGCGGCGTCATCGCCGCGTCCGCCGGCAACCACAGCCAGGGCCTGGCCTACCACGCCGCCCGCCTGGGCATTCCGGTGACCATCGTCATGCCCCGCGGCACCCCCTTCGTGAAGGTGCAGCAGACCCGCGCCCACGGCGCCGAGGTGGTGATCGACGGCGACGGCTACGACGAGGCCTCGGCCTTCGCGCGCCGGCTCTGCGACGAGCGGGACCTGGTCTTCGTCCACCCGTTCAACGACCTGGACGTCATGGCCGGCCAGGGCACCGTGGCGCTGGAGATGCTGGAGGACGTGCCGGACCTCGAGGTCCTGCCGGTCCCGATCGGCGGCGGCGGGCTGATCGCCGGCATGGCGACCGCGGCCAAGCAGGTGAAGCCGGACGTCCGCGTGGTCGGCCTGGAGCCCGCCATGTACCCCTCCTTCACGGCCAAGATGCGCGGCGTGAACGCCGGCGTCGCCACCGGCGGCGCGACCATCGCCGAGGGCATCGCGGTCAAGCAGGTGGGCGACCTGAGCTACGCCGTCGCCCGGCCGCTGATCGATGAGGTGCTGCTGATCGAGGAGCCGTTCTTCGAGCGCGCCGTGGCCCTCTACTGCAACGTCGAGAAGACCGTCACCGAGGGCGCGGGCGCGGCCTCGCTGGCCGCCCTGCTGGCCTATCCGGAGAAGTTCCGCGGCAAGAAGTGCGGCCTCGTCATCACTGGCGGCAACATCGACACCCGGCTGCTGGCCTCCGTGCTGACCCGCGAGCTGGTCCGCGACCAGCGGCTCGTCAGCCTGCGGATCATCGGCGACGACCGGCCGGGCCTGCTCGCCACGGTCTCCGCCGTCATCGGTCAGATGGGGGCCAACATCATCGAGGTGGCGCACAACCGCCTGGCGCTGGACGTGCCGGCCAAGGGCGCCGAATTCGACATCATGATCGAGACGCGCGACGCCCAGCACACCCAGGAGATCATGGATGCGCTGCGCGAGCGCGGCTATCCGCCGAGGGCCGTCTAGACAATGTTCCGTATCCTGATCATCGCCGCCGCGGCCCTGTCGCTGGCCGCCTGCGGCCAGAAGCCGGCCCTGCCCGACCAGGCCGGCCCCTCCAAGGCCTTCATCGAGAAGACCGCCAAGGAGCCCGGCGTCCAGCGCCTGCCGTCCGGCGTGCTCTACAAGGTGGTGAAGCAGGGGCCCGCCACGGGCATCCGGCCGCAGCTCACCGACGAGGTGAAGGTCCACTACGAAGGCAAGCTGATCGACGGCAAGGTCTTCGACTCGTCCTACGAGCGCGGCCAGCCGGCGGCCATGCCGCTGCGCGGGCTGATCCCCGCCTGGCAGGAGGCCCTGCAGCAGATGCGGCCGGGCGACGAGTGGATCCTCTACGTGCCGCCCGAGCAGGGCTACGGCGCCGAGGGCGCCGGCGGCGAGATCCCGCCCAACGCCGCCCTCATCTTCCGCGTCGAACTGATCGCCGTCCTCGAAGGCCCCGGCCGCACCGCGATGGGCTGAGACGGGGGGGTTGGGCTGGCGCCCCGGCCGGTCTACCACTGCCCCATGGCCCGCGACCTCACACCCGCCGCGCTCGGCATCCTCGAGACCCTGGTCGGCTTCGACACCACCTCCCGCGGCTCGAACCTGGAGCTGATCGGCTGGGTCGAGGCCTACCTCGACCGCCACGGCGTGCCGCACCGCCGGGTGCCCAACGCCGAGGGCGACAAGTCCAACCTCCTGGCCACCATCGGCCCGGCCGAGCCGGGCGGCGTCGTCCTCTCCGGCCACACCGACGTGGTGCCGGTGGACGGCCAGCCCTGGAGCACCGACCCCTGGACGCTCACTGAGAAGGGCGGACGGCTCTACGGGCGCGGGACCTGCGACATGAAGGCCTTCCTGGCCCTGGCGCTCGCCGCCGTGCCCGACCTCGTCGCAGCCGGCCCGAAGAAGCCCGTGCACCTCGCCTTTTCCTACGATGAGGAGATCGGCTGCCTGGGCGCGCCGGCGATGATCGAGGTGATCCGCCGCGAGCTGCCGAAGCCCGCGGTCGTGGTGGTCGGCGAGCCCACGGACATGGAGGCGGTGAACGGCCACAAGGGCATCGCCACCTTCCGCGTCACCGTCACCGGCCGCGAGGCCCACTCCAGCCAGACCCACCAGGGCGTCTCGGCGATCATGGAGGCGGTGAAGCTGATGAGCTTCCTGGGCGACCTCGCCCAGCGCCTGGACCGCGAGGCCGACCCCGCCTCGCCGTTCACGCCCAAGGGCGCGACGCTGACCATCGGCCTGGTCGGCGGCGGCACGGCGCACAACATCATCGCCCGCGAGTGCGGCTTCACCTTCGACCTGCGCTGCCCGCCGGGGTTCGAGGTGGAGGACGTCCTCGCCCCCTTCTACGCCGAGGCCCGCGCCCTCGACGCCGCCCTGAAGGCCCGCGCGCCGGAGGCCGGCGTGGTGGTGGAGAAGAAGACCGACGTCCCGCCCTTCGCCCCCGAGCCCGGCGGGGCGGCCGAGGCCTTCGCCCGCCGGCTCACCGGCGACAACGGCCCGCCGCGCGTGGTGGCCTTCGCCGCCGAGGCCGGCCAGTTCCAGCGCGGCGGCTTCTCCACGGTGATCTGCGGGCCGGGCTCCATCGCCCAGGCTCACCAGCCCGACGAGTTCCTCGAGATGAGCCAGCTGGAGCGCGGCGCGGCCTTCATGCGCCGCCTGGCGGAGTGGGCCGCAGAGGCCTGATCACCGGCCGGCGTCCTGTGAGGTCCCGCGGGTCCCAGGTCATGGCCCGGGCGATCCGCCAGGCCGACACCCGCCGGCCCTTCTGCACCCGCGCCCGGCTGCGCATCACCTGCGGAAGCCCCTTCATCGCCGCCAGGAAGGCCCGCCAGACGAGGCCGGCGTGGGGCCGGTTCGGTCGCCGGAGCGAGATGTAGACCACCGCCGCCAGGTGCAGCGGCACGACCAGCGGCAGGAGCAGGGCCGGCGTGTCCTTGGCCACCACCCAGAAGCGGTTGCGGGTGCCGTGGAAGACGGCGAACTCCGACTTGCGGCCCCCCGACGACGCCGAGCCCACGTGGCGCACCACGGCGCGGGGGACCACCACCGTGGGCTCGCCGGCGAGTTGCAGGCGGTAGCCCAGGTCCACGTCCTCCCCGTAGCAGAAGAACTGCTCGTCGAAGCCGCCCAGGTCCAGGAACAGCGCCCGGTCGATCATCATCGCCGCCCCGCACGGCGAGAACACCTCGCCCTCGGCGGTGTCGCCGGGGTCCGGGCCGAGGTAGCCCCCGCGGTAGGGGATGCCATAGCCGCTCATCACGTCGCCCAGGCCGTCCAGCACGCCCGGCTGGTCGGCCATCAGCTGGCGGGAGGTGAAGGCCTTCACGCCCGGGTGCCGCCGCGACGCCGCCACCAGCTCCGCCAGCCAGTCGGGGTCGGCGTCGGCGTCGGGGTTCAGCAGCACGAACCACCGGCCGCGGGCCAGCCGCGCCGCCTGGTTGCCCGCGCCCGCGAAGCCCAGGTTGGCTTGGTTGCGCACCAGCCGTACGCCGGGGAACTCCGCGGCGATCGCCGCGTCGCCCGCGTCCGGCGAGGCGTTGTCGATCACCAGGGTCTCGAAGTCGGTGAAGGTCTGGGCCGCCAGGCTCGCCAGGCAGGCCCTGAGCGTCGGGCCGGAGTTGTAGGCGATCACGCAGACGCTCAAGCCCGGCGCTTGCGTCTTGTCTTCCGGCGCGGGCTCGTCCATGCGGTGGCGGTTTTCCAGTCCCTCAGGCGCCATGACCACGATCACGCCGCTCTCGCTTCCCGAGCTCCTGCTTATCACGCCCAAGCGCCATGGCGATGCGCGCGGCTGGTTCTCCGAGACCTGGAGCCGCCGGGCCTTCGAGTCAGCCGGCCTCTCGGTGGACTTCGTGCAGGACAACCAGGCCTTCAGCGCGCGGAAGGGCACCATCCGCGGCCTGCACTTCCAGGCCGCGCCCCACGCCCAGGCCAAGCTGGTCCGCGTGCTGAAGGGCGCGATCTTCGACGTCGCGGTGGACGTGCGGCCGGGCTCGCCGACCTACGGCCAGTGGGCCGGCGCCACCCTCACCGCCGAGGTCGGCGAGCAGCTCTTCGTGCCCCGCGGCTTCGCCCACGGCTACTGCACCCTCACCGACGACACGGAGCTCTTCTACAAGGTCGACGGCCTCTATGCGCCGCAGACCGAGGGCGGCCTCCTCTGGAACGACCCGGACCTCGCCATCGCCTGGCCGCTCGACGGCGAGCCGGTGCTCTCCGACAAGGACAGGGTGCTGCCCCGGCTGAAGGACCTCGCCCCGGTCGCCTTCTAGTCGAGGTCCGGCGGGTCGAACCACTCGGCGCGGACCTCCGGGTCCGGCTCGGCGGTCATCCGCTCGGCCCGCAGCCGCTCGAACTCGGCATAGCTGGTGAGCTGCGCCAGCGCCCAGACCGCCGCCCCGCGCACCAGCGGGGAGGGGTCGTCCAGCAGCCGCCGGGCCTCGGCGGCCAGCCCGCGCTCTCCGGAATTGCCGATGGCGTAGAGCACGTTGCGCAGGAACCGGTCGCGGCCCAGCCGCTTGACCGGGCTCTTCGAGAACAGCGCCCGGAAGGCCGGGTCGTCGAGCCGCGCGAGTTCGGCCAGCGAGGGCGCGCGCAGCGCCTCGCGGGCCGCCAGCTTCTGCTCCCGCGCGCCCTGCGCGAACTTGTTCCAGGGACAGACCGCCAGGCAGTCGTCGCAGCCGTAGATCCGGTTGCCCAGCGCCTCGCGGAACTCCAGCGGGATCGGCCCCTTCAGCTCGATGGTCAGGTAGGAGATGCAGCGCCGCGCATCGAGCTGGAACGGCGCCGGGAAGGCGTTGGTCGGGCAGACCTGCAGGCAGGCCGTGCAGGAGCCGCAGCGCATGTCTTCGGCTGCGTCGGGCGCCAGCTCCAGGGTCGTCAGGATCGAGCCCAGGAACAGCCAGGAGCCGAACTCGCGGCTGACCAGGTTGGTGTGCCGGCCCTGCCAGCCGACGCCGGCCCGCTCGGCCAGCGGCTTCTCCATCAGGGGCGCGGTGTCGACGAACACCTTCAGCTCGCCGCCGAACCTCTGCTGCATCCAGCGGCCCAGCGCCTTCAGGCGCGACTTGATCAGGTCGTGGTAGTCGTCGCCCTGGGCGTAGACGCTGATCGCCCCCCGGTCGCGCCGCGTCAGGGTCTCCATCGGGTCGGTGTCGGGTCCGTAGTTGACGCCCAGCACGATGGCCGAACGGGCGTCGGCCCACATGCCGCGGGGATGGCGGCGGCGCTCCAGCGTCTCCGCCATCCAGCCCATCTCGCCGTGGCGGCCGTCCGCCACATAGGCCTCCAGCCGCGCGGCGGCGGGCCAGGCGTCGTCCAGGTCTGTGAAGCGGCAGAGGTCGAAGCCGAGGGCCAGGGCCTCGGCGCGGATCAGGTCTTCGGGTCTAGAAGTCGAGATCGTCATAGTGCCTGGCGGGCGTCAGGCCCGGCCAGCGGTCCAGAAGCAGGGGCCGGAAACACGGCCGGGATTTCAGCTTCATGTACCAGGTCTTCACCGCGGGGAAGTCGGCCCAGGGCACGTCGCCGAAATAGTCGATGACCGACAGATGGGCCGCCGCGGCGAAATCCGCCAGGGACAGGCGCCGGCCGGCCAGCCAGTCGCGGACCTGCAGCAGGCTGTCCAGGTAGTAGAGGTGGGCCTTCACCCCCTCGCGGCCCTGGCGCAGGTTGGCGAGCTCGGGCGCGCCCAGGCCCAGCAGCCGCTTCTCCATCTTCTCGTGCAGGATGTAGCCGCCGGCCTCGAACTCGAACTTGCGGTCGAACCACTGCAGCAGCCGGCGCGCCTCGGCCCGCTCGGCGGCGTCCTGGCCCAGCAGCCCCGGCTCCGGGTGGGCCTCTTCCAGGTACTCGAGGATGGCGCGCGCCTCGCACAGCACCAGCCGCTCGTCGCCGTCGGTGACCACCAGCACGGGGACGACGCCCGACGGGTTGAGCGCCGCCAGCTCCTTCGGCCGTTCCCAGTATTTCACCGTCGCCTCGGCGAACGGCAGCCGCTTCTCGCCCAGCGCCAGGCGCACCTGCCGCGAGGCGGGGTCGAGCGGGAAGTGGTGGAGGGTGCGTTCGACGCTCATGACCGGCTAACGCGCGAGGCGGGCAGGCGATTCAGGAAGAGAATCGCTGGGCTCCAAGTGAGCCTCCACCCCTTAAGGTCGCGTTTACTGTGCCATGGATTCGGCGAAGGCGCCGCCGTGCGGCTCCGCCCGGCCCCGCGGGTCGGCGTGGATGATGATGTCGGCCTGGGGAAACGCGGTCAGCAGCCGCTTCTCCGCCGCCACGATCACCTCGTGCGCGGCCTCCAGGGACAGCTGCGGGTCCAGGTCCACGTGCATCTGGATATGCACATAGGGCCCCGAGGCGCGGGTCCTGAGCTGGTGGACGTCGGTCAGCCGGCCGTCCTGGGTCATCAGTTCGACGATCCGGGCGCGTTGCTCGTCGGGCAGCTCGCGGTCCATCAGCTGGCTGGCGGCCTCGCGGAACACGCCCACCGCGCCCCAGAGCAGCAGGGCGGCGATGACGATCGCCGCCGCGGCGTCCATGCCGTTCACGCCGAGCCAGGCGGAGGCCGCGATGCCGATCAGGGCGATGACGTTGGACGCCAGGTCCGAGGCGTAGTGCGCCCGGTCGCCGGACACTGCCACCGACGACGTCCGCCGCAGCACCCGGGTCTGGGCCATGATCAGCAGGCCGGTCAGCGCCGTGGAGACGATCATCACCGCCACCGCCCAGCCTTCCGCGCGCAGCGGATGCGGGTCCAGCAGGTCGCCCACCGCCTCGCGGGCGATCAGGGCGGCGGAGGCGAACACCAGGCCCGCCTGGACGAGGCTCGCGAACGCCTCCGCCTTGCCGTGGCCGAAGCGGTGTTCGGCGTCCGGCGGGGCGACGGCGTAGCGCACGGCGAAGAAGGTGACGAGGCTGGCCACCAGGTCGAGCCCGGAGTCCGCCGCCGAGGCCAGCAGGGCCGTGGAGCCCGACACCAGCCAGACCCCCGCCTTGAGCGTCACCAGCACGGCCGCCGTCGCCACCGACAGCAGGGTGACCCGCCGCGTCAGGGCCGCCGTCTCGGCGGGGCTCAGGCCGTGGACCGTGTTCATCCGCCGCTAGATAGCGCGCTCCGGCCCGCCGCTGGAGCGCAAACGACTCTCATGTCCTATCCCGCGTCGTGGGAAAGGGCTCACGCCGCCTGCCGGGGCAGGGGGCCCACATAGCGCGACTGCGGGCGGATCAGCCGGCCGCCGGCGAGCTGCTCGCGGGCGTGGGCGATCCAGCCCGTCACCCGGCCCATGGCGAAGACGCAGGTGAAGGCCGACGGCGGCAGGCCCAGGGCCTCCAGCAGCAGCGCCGTGTAGAACTCCACATTGGTGTCCAGCGGCCGGTCCGGCTTCTTCTCGCGCAGGATCGCCAGCGCCGCCTGCTCGACCGCCTCGGCGAATTCCAGCCGGCCGGCGTTGGCCCCCTCGCTCAGCCGCCGCACCGCCCCCTTGAGGGCGTCGGCCCGCGGGTCGCGCACCCGGTAGATCCGGTGCCCGAAGCCCATCAGCCGGTCGCCGCGCGCCACCGCCGCCTCCAGCCAGGCCCGGGCGTTGGCCGGCTCGCCGATGGCGTCCAGCATCTCGATCACCGGGCCCGGCGCGCCGCCGTGCAGCGGCCCCTTGAGCGCGCTGATCCCGCCGAGCACCGCCGAGGTCAGGCCCGCCCGCGTCGAGGCGATCACCCGGGCGGCGAAGGTGGAGGCGTTGAGGCCGTGGTCGCTGACGGTGACGAGGTAGGTGTCGAGGGCGGCGGCCTGGCCGCGCTCCGGCGCCCGGCCGGTGATCATCTGCAGGACGTCGGCGGAATGGCCGAGCGCCGGGTCCGGCCGCACCGGCGCCTCGCCGCCCTGCGCCCGCACCACCGCGGCGGTGAACACCGCCGGCGCCGCCGCCAGCCTGAGCGCGGTCGCCAGGTCGTCGCCGTCGGCCAGCCGGGCGGTGAGCGCCCGCATCGCCTCGACCGGCGTGCGGTCCAGCAGGCCGGTGTCCAGCGCCGCCACCTCGGCGAACACCTCCGCCCGCGCCGCGGCGAGCGGGGCGGTGAGGTCGTCCGGCAGGTCGTCGAAGAAGCCGTCCCACAGGAGGCGCGCCACGTCCTCGAAGCGGGTGCGGCCGGCCAGCTCGTCCAGGGAGCGGCCGCGGATGATCAGGCGGCCGGCGCGGCCGTCCACCTCGGACAGCACGGTTTCGGCGGCGACGACGTCTTCGAGGCCATCGGACATGGCGGATCTCCATCAACTGTCTTGCGGCCCGCAACATTTGCCCGCAAGCTGGAACGGTCAATCTTGATCAACATGATCAACATATGTCGCAACTTGACTGGATCGCCGCCGAGGAAGCCCGCGACCGCCTGGGGGTCCGCCCCCAGACGCTCTACGCCTATGTCAGCCGCGGCCGGGTGCAGGTCCGCCCCGACCCCGGCGACCCGCGCCGCAGCCTCTACCGCGCCGCCGACATCGCCGCCCTCGCCCAGCGCAAGTCGCGCAGCCGCAAGGTGTCCGACGTGGCCGCCGGCGCCATCGCCTGGGGCGAGCCGGTGCTGGCCTCCGAGATCACCACCGTCGCCGGCGGCCGGCTGTTCTACCGCGGCCGCGACGCCATCCGGCTGGCCGAGACCGAGACCCTGGAGGCGGTGGCCCGCCTGCTGCGCGGCGGCCACGGCGCGGCGCTCAAGCGCACCGAGCGGCCGGCCCCGCCGCAGGCCCCGGACATGCGCGCCCGCGCCTTCCTGGCGCTCGCCCTCCGCGCGGGAACCGACCCGCCGGCCCGCGGCCGCCAGCCGCTGGCGCTGGCTGTCGAGGCCGCGACCCTGCTCGACGTGGTCACCGACGCCATCGCCGGCGAGGTGGGCGGCGGGGCGATCCACAACCGGCTGGCCCTGGCCTGGGGGCAGGGGCCCGGGGGCCCCGGCGCCGACCTGATTCGCCGCGTCCTGGTGCTGGTCGCCGACCACGAGCTGAACGCCTCGGCCTTCGCCGCGCGGGTGGCGGCCTCCACCGGCGCCTCGCTGTCGGCCGCGGCGCTCGCGGGATTGTCGACTCTTTCCGGCCCCCGGCATGGCGGCGCGACGGCGGCGGTGCGCACCTTCGCCGCCGAGGCGGCCCGGCTCGGCCCGCGTCAGGCGATCGCCGAGCGGCTGGTGGAGGACCGCGCCCTGCCGGGCTTCGGCCATCCGCTCTATCCGGACGGCGATCCGCGCGCCGCCGCCCTGCTCGACCGCTTCCGGCCGCCGCCGGAGCTGGCGGCCCTGAGCGAGGCGGTGCGCGCGGTGACGGGGCTGGCTCCCAACATCGACTTCGCCCTGGTGGCCGTCTGCGAGGCGCTGCGGCTGCCGCCCGACGCGCCCTTCGCCCTCTTCACCGTCGCCCGCTGCGCCGGCTGGATCGCCCACGCCATTGAGCAGGGCCAGACCGACGCCCTGATCCGGCCCAGGGCGCGCTACGTCGGTCCGGAGCCGGAGTTCGGCTAGGCGCGCCGATGCACGGCCTCCTCGGCCTCGAGGGCGTGGTCGAGGCGGCCGACCATCTCCTTCGGGCAGACCTGCCAGAACCGCGCCCGCGCCCGCTCCCAGTCGCGCAGCAGCGCCTCGGCGAGGCCGGAGCCGGTCTCGCGGGCGTGCTCCTCGACCAGCGCCTTCAGCACGCCTTCCCAGTGGGGGCTGGACACCCGGCAGGTGACCACGCTCTCGCGGTTCAGCGCGGTGTGGAAGCTGTCGTCGGGGTCGTGGACGAAGGCCATGCCGCCCGTCATCCCGGCCGCGAAGTTGAAGCCCACCGGCCCCAGGATCACCGCCGTCCCGCCGGTCATGTACTCCAGCCCGTTGGCGCCGCAGCCCTCGACGACGGTCACGGCGCCGGAGTTGCGCACCGCGAACCGCTCGCCGGCCAGGCCCGCCGCGAACAGCCGGCCCGACGTCGCCCCGTACAGCACGGTGTTGCCGAGGATGGCGTTCTTCTCGGGCCTCGCCAGGTGCGGCGAGGGCCGGATCGCGATGGTCGCGCCCGACAGGCCCTTGCCGACATAGTCGTTGGCCTCGCCGGTCAGCTCGATCCGCAGCCCCTGGACCGCGAAGGCCCCCAGGCTCTGGCCGGCCGAGCCCTTGAGCTGGACCGTCAGGTGCCCGGGCGCGAGCCCGTCCATCCCGAACCTGCGCACGATGTGAGAGCTGGTCCGGGCCCCGATCGAGCGCGCCGTCGACGCCACCGTGTAGGTGAGCTGCATCTTCTCGCCGCGCTCGAACACCGGCGCGGCGTCGCGCACGATCTGGGCGTCCAGGGTGTCGGGCACCTCGTTGCGGCCGACGACCGTGCAGTAGGGCCTGTTCTGGCCCGGGTCGGCCTTCACCAGCAGCGGGTTCAGGTCGAGGTCGTCCAGGTGCTCGCCGCCCCGGCTGACCTGCATCAGGAGGTCCGTGCGCCCGACGATCTCCTGCAGCGACTTGGCGCCCAGCGACGCCAGGATCTCGCGCACCTCCTCGGCGATGAAGGTGAAGAGGTTGATCACCTTGTCCGGCGTGCCGGTGAACTTCGCCCGCAGCGCCTCGTCCTGGGTGCAGACCCCCACCGGGCAGGTGTTGGAGTGGCACTGGCGCACCATGATGCAGCCCATGGCGATCAGGCTGGCCGTGCCGATGCCGAACTCCTCGGCCCCCAGCATGGCGGCGATCACCACGTCGCGGCCCGTGCGGATGCCGCCGTCGGTCCGCAGCCGCACCGAGTGGCGCAGGTTGTTCAGCGTCAGCACCTGGTTGGCCTCGGAGAGGCCCATCTCCCACGGCCCGCCGGCGTACTTGATCGAGGTCTGGGGCGATGCGCCCGTGCCGCCGACGTTGCCGGAGATCAGGATCACGTCGGCCTTGGCCTTGGCGACCCCCGCGGCGATCGCCCCGATCCCGGTCATGGCCACCAGCTTCACGCAGACCCGGGCGTCCGGGTTGATCTGCTTCAGGTCGTAGATGAGCTGGGCCAGGTCCTCGATCGAATAGATGTCGTGGTGCGGCGGCGGGCTGATCAGCATCACGCCGGGCGTCGCGTGGCGCAGCTTCGCGATCAGCTCGGTGACCTTGAAGCCGGGCAGCTGGCCGCCCTCGCCGGGCTTGGCGCCCTGGCTGACCTTGATCTCGATCTCGCGGCACTGGTTCAGGTACTCGGCCGTCACCCCGAACCGGCCCGACGCGATCTGCTTCACCGCCGAGTTCGGGTTGTCGCCGTTCGGCAGCGGCCGGTAGCGCGCGCGGTCCTCGCCGCCCTCGCCGGAGACGCTCTTCGCCCCGATCCGGTTCATGGCGATGTTCAGCGCCCCGTGCGCCTCGGGGCTCAGCGCCCCAAGGCTCATGCCGGGCGTGACGAACCGCTTGCGGATCTCGTTGACGCTCTCGACCTCGTCGATGGCCACCGCCTTGCCGTCCGGCCGGATGTCCAGCAGGTCGCGCAGCTGGATCGCCGGCTGCCTGCGCATCCCCTCCGAGAACCGCCGGTAGACCTGGTAGTCGCCGCGGTCGCAGGCCGTCTGCAGGGTGTGGATCATCCGCGCCTCGAAGGCGTGGGCCTCGCCCGCCCGGCGCGACTTGTAGAAGCCGCCCACCGGCAGGGAGAGCGCCGCCGGGTCCCAGGCGCGGCGGTGCAGCTCCACCGCCTTGGCCTCCAGGCCCGCCAGGCCGATGCCGGAGATGCGCGACGGCATGCCCGGGAAGAACTCGGCCACCAGGCTGCGCGACAGGCCCACGGCCTCGAAGTTCAGCCCGCCGCGGTAGGACGAGATCACCGAGATGCCCATCTTGGCGATGATCTTCAGCAGGCCGCCCTCGATGGCCTTCTTGTAGTTCAGGCACAGCTCGCGCAGCGTCAGCTCGCCGGTCAGGCCGCGGTCCTGCCGGTCCAGGAAGGTCTCCTGCGCCAGGTAGGCGTTCACCGCCGTCGCTCCGCAGCCCACCAGGACCGCGAAGTAGTGGGTGTCCAGGCACTCGGCCGAGCGCACCACGATGGAGACGTAGGACCGCAGCCCCTTCGCCACCAGCCAGGCGTGCACCCCGCCCGTCGCCAGGATCATCGGCAGGGCGACCCGGTCGGGGCCGGTCTCCAGGTCCGACAGCACGATGGTCGAGCAGCCGCGCAGCGCCGCGTCCTCGGCCTCCAGGCGGATCCGCTCGAGGTTGGCGCGGAGCGCGTCTCCGGGCCGGGACTCGCCGGCCGGCAGCGGCATGGTGCAGTCGACCACCGCCACGTTCTTCCCGCCGATCGCCTCGACAAGGCGCGCGTACATGCCGGTGGTCAGCACCGGGCTGTCCAGCACGAAGACGTCGGTCTGGGTCTCGTCCTCGGCCAGGATGTTGCCGAGGTTCTTGAACCGGGTCTTGAGGCTCATCACCGCCGTCTCGCGCAGCGAGTCGATCGGGGGGTTGGTCACCTGGCTGAAGTTCTGCCGGAAGAAGTGGCTGAGCGGCCGGTACTCGCTGGACAGCACCGCCAGCGGGGTGTCGTCGCCCATGGAGCCCACCGCCTCCTTGGCCTCCTCCACCATGGGGGCGAGGATCAGCTCCAGGTCCTCCAGGCTCATGCCGGCGGCGGCCTGCCGGCGGACCAGGGCCTCGCGGCTGAACAGGCGCTCTTCCGCGCCGGGGCCGATCTTCTCCTCCAGCTCGACCATGTTGCCGAGCCAGCGGTCGTAGGGATGCTGGGCGGCCAGGCGGTCGATGATCGCCTCCTCGCCGTAGAGCCGGCCCTCGGTGAGGTCGACGGCCAGCATCCGGCCCGGCGCGATGTGCGACTTCCGGGTGATCCGCGCCTCCTCGATCCGGCACATGCCGGCCTCGGAACCCACGATCAGCAGGCCGTCGTCGGTCTCGGTGACCCGCAGCGGCCGAAGACCGTTCCGGTCCTTGCCGGCGACCACCCAGCGGCCGTCCGTGGCGCAGACCGCCGCCGGCCCGTCCCAGGGCTCCATCACCGCGTTGGCGTAGGCGTAGAGCGCCCGGTGCGCCGGCTTGATCTGGTCTTCGGTCCGAGCGTTCCACGCCTCTGGGATCAGCAGGGTCTTGGCCATCGGCGCGTCGCGCCCGGCGCGGACCAGCACCTCGAAGGTGTTGTCCAGCGCCGCGCTGTCCGATCCGCCCGGCTGGATCACCGGCTTCACGTCCTCCTGGTAGTCGCCGAAGGCGCCGGCGGCCATGCGGATCTCGTGGCTCCGCATCCAGTTGCGGTTGCCCTTGAGCGTGTTGATCTCGCCGTTGTGCGCCAGCATCCGGAACGGCTGGGCCAGCCGCCATTCCGGGAAGGTGTTGGTCGAATAGCGCTGGTGGAAGATCGCCACCGCCGCCTGGAAGCGCGGGTCGGTGAGGTCCGGGTAGAACTCGTCGATGTGCTCGGCGAGGAACATCCCCTTGTAGATCAGCGACCTGGCCGACAGGGAGCAGATGTAGAAGTGCTGGATGTTGGCCTGGGCGACCTGCTTCTCGATCCGCTTGCGGCACAGGTAGAGCGCGCGCTCCAGCGCCTCGCCCTCCAGCCCCGCGGGCGGCGAGAGCATGATCTGCTCGATCTCGGGCCGGGTGGCGTTGGCCTTCTCGCCGATCACCGAGGTGTCGGTCGGCACCTGCCGCCAGCCGTAGATGTAGAAGCCGAAACGCAGGGCCTCCGCCTCGACGATGGTCCGGCAGGTCTCCTGGGCGGCGAGGTCGGTGCGGGGCAGGAAGACCTGGCCCACGGCGATGGGACCCGGACGCACCTTGTGGCCGATCCGCTCCACGTGGGCGGCGAAGAAGTCGCGCGGCACCGAGACCAGCACGCCCGCGCCGTCGCCGGTCTTGCCGTCGGCGTCCACCGCGCCGCGGTGCCAGACCGCCTTCAGCGCCCGGATCGCCAGCTCCACCACCTCGCGCCGCGGCCGGCCGTCGATGGCGCAGACCAGGCCCACGCCGCAGGCGTCGTGCTGCTCGGTGATGTCGTAGCCGCCGTTGGCCTCCAGCAGCCGCCCGCGCTCGGACAGGTAGTGTTCCACATAGTCGGTCATGGCGGTCACTCCGCGGCCAGGAGCGCCCCGGCGCTCCGCTGGGCGGCCAGGTGGCGGTGGATGGCGTCGGCGGCGTCGCGGCCGTCGCGGATGGCCCAGACGACCAGGCTCGCGCCGCGCACGATGTCCCCGGCGGCGAACACGCCGGGGATCGAGGTCGCCATGGTCCGGAAGTCGGCCTTCAGCGTGCCCCAGCGGGTGGTGGCCAGCTCCGGCGCGTCGAAGGCGGCGGGCAGGTTCTCGGGGTCGAAGCCCAGCGCCTTGATCACCAGGTCGGCCCTCAGGTCGAAGTCCGCGCCCTCGACCTCCTCCGGGCTCTGGCGGCCGGAGGCGTCGGGCGGGCCCAGCCGCATGCGCGCGGCGCGCACCCCGGCGGCCTGCATCGCCTCGCCGGTGACCGCGCGCGGCGCGGCCAGCCATTCGAAGATCACGCCCTCCTCCTCGGCGTTCATCACCTCCCGCACCGAGCCCGGCATGTTGGCCCGGTCGCGGCGGTAGAGGCAGGTCACCGAGGCCGCGCCCTGGCGGATGGCCGTGCGCACGCAGTCCATGGCGGTGTCGCCGCCGCCCACCACCACGACGTTCCGGCCCGCCGCGTCCAGCCGCCCGTCGGCCAGCTCCGGGACCTCGTCGCCCAGGTCGCGGCGGTTCTCGGCGATCAGGTAGTCCAGGGCGGCGACCACGCCTTGCGACCCCGCGCCGGGGGTCGCCAGGTCGCGGGCCTTGTAGACCCCGGTCGCCACCAGAACCGCGTCGTGGCGTTCGCGCAGCTCGGCCAGGGTGGCGTCGCGGCCGACCTCGAAGCCCAGGCGGAATTCGATTCCGCCGTCGGCCAGCCGCTGCGTGCGGCGGGCGACCACGTCCTTCTCCAGCTTGAAGCCGGGGATGCCGTAGATCAGGAGGCCGCCCGGCCGGTCGTGGCGGTCGTAGACGGTGACGGCGTAGCCCTGTTCGCGCAGGCGCTCCGCCGCCGCCAGGCCCGCGGGGCCCGCGCCGATCACGCCCACCGACTGGCCGCGGTCCGGGCCGGCGACCAGCGGCTGCACCCAGCCCTGCTCCCAGGCCTTGTCGGTCAGGTACTTCTCCACCGCCCCGATGGTGACGGTGCCGTGCCCCGACTGCTCGATGACGCAGTTGCCCTCGCACAGCCGGTCCTGCGGGCAGATCCGGCCGCAGATCTCCGGCATGGAATTGGTCGCCTGGGAGAGCGCATAGGCCTCCTGCAGCCGGCCCTCGGCGGTCATCCGCAGCCAGTCGGGGATGTTGTTATGCAGCGGGCAGTGGGTCTGGCAGAACGGCACCCCGCACTGCGAGCAGCGCGAGGCCTGCTCGGCCGCCTTGGCGTCGATGAACTCCGCATAGATCTCGTGGAAGTCGCCCGTGCGTGCGGCCGCGTCCCGCTTCGGCGGGGTCGCCCGGGGCGTGGTCGTGAACTTCAGCATGCGCTCGGCCATGGGCGATCGCTCCTTCCAGAACGGCCCACATAGGCGACGGCGCGGCCGTGGAAAACCCGGTCATCCAGAAATTGGACCATGTTCCCGCGTCAGCTCGCGCGCCGGTCGTCTCCTGAGACCATCTCGCACCCAGATAGTCCAATTTTGAGATGAACCCGATGTTCACCATAGTGCCGCCCCTTTCGGCCACCTGCCGTTTTCCGTGGAGTCCGCCGTGCCCGAGTGGGTCAAAGCCATCATCCTGGGCGTCGTCGAGGGGCTGACGGAGTTCATCCCGGTCTCGTCCACGGGCCACATCCTGCTGCTGGGCCACTTCCTGGGGTTCGATTCCACCGGCAAGACCTTCGAGGTGATGATCCAGCTCGGCGCGATCCTGGCGGTGATCACCGTCTACTTCGCCCGGCTCTGGAACGTGGCGACCAACCTGCACCGCGACCCCGGCGCCCGGCGGTTCGTGCTCTCGATCGTGCTGGCCTTCCTGCCCGCGGGCTTCCTCGGCTTCCTGCTGCACGACTACATCAAGGAGGTGCTCTTCGAGACGCCGGCGGTAATCTGCGTGAGCCTGATCCTCGGGGGCTTCGCCCTGCTCGCCGTGGACCGCATCCCGCGCGCGCCCGTCCACACCGACGCCGGCGCCTTCCCGCTGAAGACCGCCCTGGCGATCGGCTTCTTCCAGTGCCTCGCCCTCGTCCCCGGGGTCTCCCGCTCAGGGGCCACCGTCGCCGGCGCGCTCATCATGCGCTGCGAGAAGAAGGCGGCGGCGGAGTTCTCGTTCTTCCTCGCCATGCCGACCATGGCCGGCGCCTTCACCGTCGACTTCGCGAAGAACTACAGGCTGCTGAGCCCGGACGACGCCGGGATCATCGCGCTCGGCTTCGTCTGCGCCCTGGTGGCGGCGATCATCACCGTGCGCAAGGTCGTGGACTTCGTGGGGCGGCACGGGTTCGCCCCCTTCGCCTACTGGCGGATCGCGGTCGGGCTCGCGGGCCTGGCCGGGCTGGCGGCCTTCGGCTAGCGGACCGCCGCGAACGCCCGCTCGTCCTGGTCGGCGTACTGGCCGCCCCGGCGGTAGCGGTAGAGGTAGGTCGGCAGCACGGCTTCGAGGGTGGTGGGGGTGATCCCCAGTTCCTCGAGGCCCGGATAGGCGCCGCTCACCACATTGTCGGTCTTCAGCAGCTTCGCCTGGTCGGCGGTGATCGGCGGCGGCACGATCCCCTTCACCAGGTCGAACGCCGAGCCCAGCAGGCCCGCCGCGAAGCCCGGCAGCGGCAGCAGGATGCGCCGGCGGCCGGTCTCGGCCAGGATCATCGCCATCAGCTCGCGGAAGGTGAACACCGCCGGCCCGCCCAGCTCGTAGGTCTGGGCCGCGCATTCCTCCAGCGTGACCATCCTGGCCAGCGCCTTGCCCACGTCGCCCACGAACACCGGCTGGAAGCTGTTGGTCCCGCCGCCGAACAGCGGCAGCGCCGGGCTGAAGCCGGCCATGGCGGCGAAGCGGTTGAAGAAGTCGTCGTCCTGGCCGAACACGATCGAGGGCCGGGCCACCACCGCGTCCGGATAGATCTCGCGCACCGCGCGCTCGCCCTCGGCCTTGGTGCGGGCGTACTTCGACTCCGAGGCCTCGTCGGCGCCGAGCGCCGACATCTGCACCACGCGCGTCACGCCCTCGGCCCGGGCCGCCTCGGCGACGTTGCGGGCGCCCATCACATGGACGGCCTGGAAGCCCTGCCGTCCGGTCTCGTAGAGCACGCCCACCAGGTTCAGCGAGGCGGTGGCGCCGTCCAGCGCGCGGCGGATGGAGTCCGGGTTGCGGATGTTGGCCTGGACCACGTCGATCTGGCCCACGTCGCCGTGCAGGCGCATGGCGTAGCCGAGGCTCGGGTTGCGCACCGCCACCCGGATCCGCCAGCCGGCCTTGGCCAGCTGCCGCACGGCCTGGGTCCCGATGAAGCCCGATCCGCCGAAGACGGTGACTAGGTTCTGCATGGCCGCGCGCGTTCTTCCGGAGAGCTCGAAACTGCGCCTGCGGATAGACGATGCGGCCCTCCGCCGCAATGCGACGGTGAGGCGGGTTTCGCAAACCTGCTGCGGCGCCGTTGACCCGGCCCGGCCGGCGCCCTAAGGAACCGCCCTCGCGCGATCCGGTGGGTCGGGCCCAGGTGGCGGAATTGGTAGACGCGCTGGCTTCAGGTGCCAGTGGCTTAACGGCCGTGAAGGTTCGAGTCCTTTCCTGGGCACCATCCCTCTCTCTATAGTGGAGAGCCGGGATGGATCGCCGGAGCGAGCGCTTTTCAGTGACGACCTATACGCACAGGGGCGACCTGCCCGCAGACGCCCTTGCTGGCGCTTCGGCCGTCGCCATCGATTCGGAGACCATGGGCCTGCGGCTCGGCCGCGACCCGCTGTGCGTGGTGCAGCTCTCCGACGGCGGGGGCGACGCCCACGTCGTGCAGCTTGACCGCGCGACCTACGACGCCCCCAACCTCAAGCGCCTGCTGACCGATCCCGGCGTGCTGAAGCTCTTCCACTTCGGCCGCTTCGATATCGCCATGTTCTGGCTTCATCTGGGGGTGGTGACCGCTCCCGTGTACTGCACCAAGATCGCCTCGAAGCTCGCGCGGACCTACACCGACCGCCACGGCCTCAAGGACGTGACCAAGGAACTGCTGAACGTCGACCTCTCCAAGGTCCAGCAGAGCTCCGACTGGGGCGCGGCCGACCTCTCGGAGGAGCAGGTGGCCTACGCCGCCTCCGACGTCATGCACCTGCACGCCCTGCGCCAGCGCCTGGACCAGATGCTGGTCCGCGAGGGCCGCGACGGCCTGGCCAGGGCCTGCTTCGAGTTCCTGCCCCATCGCGCCCTTCTCGACGTCGCCGGCTGGGAAGACGTCGACATCTTCGCGCATTCGTAAGGGGGAGCGGGCATGGCGGCGGCCGACCCCTCCACCATGGCGACGCCCAGCCGGCGTCCCGAGATCGTGCGCTGGCGCCGCCGTTCGCGGGTCCTGCGCCTGCTCAGGCTCGGCCTGCCGGCGGCCATCGTGCTGATCCTCGCGGTCATGGCCGGGTCCGTGGCGTGGAACGCGCTGCGCGCCAAGCCGACCGAGGCCGGCGACCCCGACGCCCCGATCCGCCTGGTGAACCCCCGCTTCGTCGGCCGCGACGACAAGGGCCGCGCCTTCGTGCTCACCGCCGCCTCGGCCACCCGCGACCAGGCCGACTACCAGCGGGTGATCCTGGACAAGCCGGCGCTGGTGATGGACGAGGAGGGGCCGGACCCCCTGCGGATCTCCGGCGGCGCCGGCGTCTACCACGAGGGGAACCGCAAGCTGCAGCTCTCCGGCGGCGTGCGCCTTTCCGGCGCGCGGCAGGCGTTCGAGACCGCCAGTTCCATGTTCGACACCAAGACCGGGGAACTGGTGGGTTCAGGTCCTATTCAGGGGTCCGGGTCCCTTGGAGAAATCAGCGCGAAGTCCTATGCCGTCTACGGCAGAGGCGAGCGGATGGTGTTCAAGGGCGGCGTGCGGACGCGGCTCCAGACGAAGTAGCAGGCGATGCGGATGAAGCTCCTTTCGACGATCACGGCGGCGGCCCTGGCCCTCGCGGCCGTCCCGGCCGTGGCCCAGCTCGCCCAGGACACCAGCGCCCCGGTGGACATCACCGCCGACGAGCTGGAGGTGATCAACACCGAGTGCGTCTCCATCTGGCGCGGCTCCGCCGAGGCCCTGCAGGCCGACGCGCGCCTGCGCGCCAATGTCCTCACGGCCCGCTTCCAGACCCGGGGCGCCACCACCGCCGGCGCGGGCGACTGCGGCGACCTCGTGCGCATGGAGGCCCAGGGGCAGGTCTACTACGCCACGCCGCAGCAGCGGGTGCGGGCCGACAACGCCGTTTACGAGGCCACTGGCGAGACCCTCACCATGACCGGCGACGTGGTCGCCGTTCAGGGCCAGAACGTGCTGCGCGGCACGCGCATGGTGATCAACACCCGGACCGGGCAGGGGACGATGCAGGGCGCCGCCACCGGCCGCAATCAGACGGGCCGCGTGCGCGGGGTGTTCTACCCCAGCCAGCAGTCCGCTCCGGCGCGTCCCTAGCCGTGGCGCTCAAGCAGAACCAGGTCGCAACGACCCTCCCGGACCTCGCGGGCGAGGGGCTGGTCGTCGACAACATCGGCAAGTCCTATCGCGGGCGGCCGGTGGTGAAGGGCGTCTCGCTGCGGCTGGCCCGCGGCGAGGTGGCGGGCCTGCTCGGCCCCAACGGGGCGGGCAAGACCACCTGCTTCTACATGATCACCGGCCTGATCCCGGCCGACTACGGCGCCATCTACCTGGACGGCGAGAACATCACCGCCCAGCCGATGTACCAGCGCGCCCGCATGGGCCTGGGCTACCTGCCGCAGGAAACCTCGATCTTCCGTGGCATGACCGTGGGCGAGAACGTCATGGCCGTGGTCGAGCTGCGCGAGCGCGACCGCAAGAAGGCCCGCGCCATGGTCACCGAGCTCCTCGAGGAGCTGCACATCGAGCACCTGCGCAACGCCCCGGCCATCTCGCTCTCGGGCGGGGAGCGCCGCCGGGTGGAGATCGCCCGGGCGCTGGCCTCCGAGCCGTCCTTCATGCTGCTGGACGAGCCGTTCGCCGGCATCGACCCGCTGGCCATCGCCGACATCCGCGAGGTGATCAGCTACCTGAAGAAGCGCGGCATCGGCATCCTGATCACCGACCACAACGTGCGCGAGACGCTCGACATCATCGACCGCGCCTCGATCATCCACGCCGGCGAGGTGCTCTTCGAGGGCAGTCCGGACGAGATCGTCGACGATCCGGAAGTGCGCCGGGTCTACCTGGGCGACCGCTTCAACTAGCCTCCCGCATGGCCCGCATCCGCAGGCCTTCCTCCGCGCAGTACTTCCGCCAGCGCGCGCGCAGCGCCGCCGGCCGCTCCGGATAGCGGTCCTCCAGGAACTCGGCCTCCGAGACCCGGTCGGTGCGGAAGCTGCGGAAGTCGCTGCGCAGTTCGCACCACGCCACCAGCAGCCGCACGGTCTCGTGGTAGCCCACGGCGAAGGGCCAGATGATGCGCTGCGTCTCGCGGTCCTGCTCGTCGCGATAGGCCAGCCGGATCTTGCGGCCGGCGTGGATGGCGCGCCGCGCCTGGCCCATGTCGATCCGGTCGGGCAGGGCGTTCCAGTTGGGCGCCGCCCGCGTCGCCGGCTCCAGCACCAGCGGGCGCAGCCGCTCGGGCACCGCCACCCCGATCTTGGCGATCAGGTCCATGGCCGCGCGGGCCAGCTCCGGGTCCCCCCGGCGGGCCACCCACTGCGCGCCCAGCACCGCCGCCTCGATCTCGTCCGGCGTCAGCATCAGCGGCGGCAGGTCGTACCCGCCCTCGAGCACATAGCCGACCCCCGCCTCGCCGCGGATCGGCACCTGCTGGCCGACCAGGTCGGCGATGTCCCGGTAGACGGTGCGCTTGGAGGTCTCCAGCTCCGCGGCGATGGCGTCGGCCGTCACCGGCCCGCGGTTGCGCCGCAGCACCTGGATGATCTGGAACAGCCGGTCCGCCCGCCGCATCGCCTCTCCCGCCAAGCTGCTGACAGAATGATGGCAGCAGGGGGCGCCTAGTCTGCCTGCGTGTCAACTCGCACGGACGGAGAGCTCGCCATGATCATCCTCTACGGCGCCCAGGCGGCCTTCGGCCTGCCGCAGGTCAGCCCCTATGTCACCAAGACCGAGGTGCAGCTGAAGATGGCGGGGCTCGCCTACGAGCCGCGCGACGCCGCTCCGGACGAATCGCCCAAGGGCCAGATCCCGTTCATCGACGACGGCGACGCGCGGGTGGCCGATTCGACCTTCATCCGCCTGCACCTGGAGCGCGCCTACGGGGTCGATTTCGACGAGGGGCTCGGACCCCGACAGCGGGCCGAGGCCTGGGCGGTGGAGCGGATGCTGGAGAATCAGCTCGGCTGGGTGATCGGCTACTTCCGCTGGCTCACGCCCGAGAACTTCGAGAAGGGCCCGGCCCACTTCTTCGACGGCGCGCCCGCCGGGATGCAGGACGCCCTCCGCGCCGAGGTGCTGGCCGAGGTCCGCGCGGCCATGCGCGCCCAGGGCGTGGCGCGCCATTCCGACGCCGAGATCGTCGAGCTCGGCCTGCGGTCTGTCGCCGCACTGTCGGAGATCCTGGGCGACCAGCCCTTCCTGTTCGGCGACCGGCCCTGCGGGACCGACGCCACCGCCCTGGGCATGCTGGCGGCGCTCTACACGCCCTTCTTCCCCTGCGAACTGCGGGACCGGGCGCTCGGATTCGGCAACCTTGTGGCCTACGCCGACCGGCTGATGGCGCTGTTCTACCCGGAATTTCCGTGGGCCGCGCAGGCGCAGGCCCCGCTCGCGGCCTGACCGGGTGATGAATTTCCCGGCCGGTTAACCAATCGGTTGGGAAAGCGCCCCTAGCCTCCAGCAAGAAACAGGCCAGAGGGGGCTTCCTTGGCGCTCGGCGCGCGACTCGAGATCCGGCAGGGACAGGGGCTGGTCATCACGCCCCAGCTGCAGCAGGCGATCAAGCTGCTGCAGCTGTCCAACATGGAGCTGGAGGCGTTCGTCGAGGGCGAACTGGAGCGCAACCCGCTGCTGCAGCGGGAGGACCGCGAGGGCGAGGCCGAGCCCGAGGCCCCGGTCGAGGCGGCCCAGGACGTCTCCGCCGACCGGATCGACGACGCCGGCGCCCGCGCCGAGATGGACGTCAGCCACGACGAGGCCTCCCCCGGCGAGCGCGCCACCGGCGACGCCCCGGACGCTCCCGCGGCGGATGCGGGCGGGGCGATCGACTGGTCCCGCGCCGGCAACGGCGGCTCCACCGGCTTCGACGGCGATCCCGACGCCATGGAGAGCGCGCTCACCCGCGAGAAGACGCTCGCCGAGCACCTCTACGACCAGCTGGCGGTGGCCGGCCTCACGCCCGCCGAGCAGGCGGTGGCCAGCGTCCTGATCGACGCCGTGGACGAGGGCGGCTACCTGCGCGCCGACCTCTGGGAGGTGGCCGAGCGCCTGGGCTGCGACGAGGCCCTCGTGGAGCAGGTTCTGGGCGTGATTCAGGGCTTCGAGCCCACCGGCGTCGCCGCCCGCGACGTGCGCGAATGCCTGATGCTGCAGCTCAAGGACCGCAACCGGTTCGACCCGGCCATGGACGCCCTGCTCGACAACCTGCCGCTGCTCGCCCGGCGCGACATGGCGGCGCTGAAGAAGGCCTGCGGCGTCGACGACGAGGACCTGAAGGAGATGGTCGCCGAGCTGAAGGCGCTGACGCCCCGGCCCGGCGCGGCCTTCGGCGCGGAGCCGGTGCAGCCCGTGGCCCCCGACGTGTTCGTGCGCGAGAGCCTGGGCGGCCTCTGGCACGTGGAGCTCAACTCCGACACCCTGCCCCGGCTGCTGGTCGACCAGCGCTACCACGCCCGCGTGGCCGGGGCGGCTCGCTCCGACCAGGAGAAGACCTTCGTTTCCGACTGCCTGGCCCAGGCCAACTGGCTGGTGAAGAGCCTCGACCAGCGGGCCCGCACCATCCTGAAGGTGTCGTCCGAGATCGTGCGCCAGCAGGACGCCTTCCTCGCCTACGGCGTGGAGCACCTGCGGCCGCTGAACCTGAAGACCGTCGCCGACGCCATCGGCATGCACGAATCGACGGTCAGCCGCGTCACCTCCAACAAGTACATCGCCACCCCGCGCGGCGTGTTCGAGATGAAGTTCTTCTTCACCTCGGCGATCCAGGCCACCGAAGGCGGCGAGGCCCACTCCGCCGAGAGCGTCCGCCACCGCATCCGCCAGCTCATCGACGCGGAGGCCAGCGAGGCCGACGTGCACTCCGACGACCGCATCGTGGAGATCCTCAAGCAGGCCGGCGTGGACATCGCCCGGCGCACCGTCGCCAAGTACCGCGAGGCCATGCGCATCCCCTCGTCGGTCGAGCGGCGCAGGCTCTTGAAGGACGCCGTCTAGCCGCCGGCCCGATTGCGGGCCGGTGTTGCCAAAAAACGCCTTGGCGGGCCGTTCTCAAGACCCCAGATGGAGCTGTCGATGCATGACCGCTCCGAGACCCACCAGTCCCTGTCGGACATCCTGAAGGCCCTCGCCGAACACGAGGAGCCGCAGATCTCCGTCGCCCAGATGGTGGAGCGGTTCGGCGGCCGGGCCCTGGGCGGGCTGCTGCTGATCTTCGGGCTGGCCTGTTCGCTGCCCCTGCCGCCTGGCGGCACCACCATCTTCGGCGCCCCGCTGCTCCTGCTCGCCCCCCAGCTGGTGATCGGCGCGCGCCATCCATGGCTGCCGGCCAAGGTCCGGCGGGGCTCGGTGGCCACCGCCGACCTGCGCAAGGGCCTGCCGCGCATCCTGCCCTGGGTCCGGCGGGTGGAGGCGGTGTCGCGGCCCCGCTTCGCCTTCCTGTTCGGCGGCGTGGGCGAGCGGGTGTTGGGCGTCACCTGCACCCTGCTGGCCGCGATCCTCATCCTGCCGATCCCGCTCGGCAACATGCTGCCCGCCGCGGCCGTCAGCGTGCTGTCGCTGGCGCTGATCCAGCGGGACGGCCTGCTGGCCCTGTTCGGCTATGCGCTGACCGCCGCCAGCTTCGGGGTCCTGGTGCTCGCCGGCAGCCTCCTGACCCACGGATTCCAGCAGCTGCTCGGACTATTTTCGCACGCTTGACACCATCGGGCGCCGCGCGCGTTGATGGGGCATGCAAGTCCAAGTCACCGGCAAACACGTCGATGTCGGCGAGGCTCTGCGCACGCGGGTCTCCGACGAACTCTCCACCAGCATAGGGAAGTATTTCGACCGCGGCGGCGGAGCCGACGTGGTGGTCAGCCGCGAGGGCCAGTCCTTCAAGGTCGACTGCGCCGTCACCCTCGCCTCGGGTCAGCAGCTCACCACCCACGGTGTCGGCGGCGACGCCCACCTGGCCTTCGACGCCGCCCTCGAGAAGATGGACAAGCGCATCCGGCGCTATAAGCGGCGACTCAAGGACCACTCCGCGGCCGCCCAGGCGCGGCAGGCCGAGACGGCCGCCTACTTCGTCATCCAGGCGACCGACGTCGAGGACGTGGAGGAGGACGAGGACCTCGACGATGGCGCGACCGGAGCCTTCCCCGAGCCCATGGTCATCGCCGAGACCGAGAAGCCCGTGCGGACGATGACCGTTTCGGGGGCGGTCATGGAGCTCGACCTGACCGAATCTCAAACAATCGTGTTCCGGAACGCTGCCCACGGCGGATTGTCGGTGGTATATCGCCGCCCCGACGGGAACATCGGCTGGATCGACCCCGAGCGGACCAAGAACGGGAATGGCGACGGAACCGGCGAGGCCTGACCGCGCTTCGCCGTTTCGTCATACGGTTTCGCTAGGGACCGGCCGTGCAGTTGCGGGCGCTTTAGAAGACAGATGCATATCGGCGAATTCCTCGATCGCAGCGCGATCTCCCTGCGCGTGAGCGCGGCCAACAAGCGCCAGGCCCTGGCGGTGGTGGCCGAGATCGCCGCCCGCAACCTCGGCCTCGAGGCCGGCGTGATCCTCGACGCCCTCGCCGAGCGCGAGCAGGCCGGCTCCACCGGCGTGGGCCATGGGGTCGCGGCTCCGCACGCCCGGCTGGAGGGCCTGTCGCGCATGCGCGGCGTCTTCGTGCGCCTGGAGCAGCCGGTGGAGTTCGACGCGGTGGACGACAAGCCCGTCGACCTGATCTTCGCCCTGTTCGCGCCGAAGGAGGCCGGCGCCGAGCACCTGCGCGCGCTCGCCCGGGTCTCGCGCCTGCTGCGCCAGTCGGACCTGCGCGAGCAGCTTCGCCAGGCCCGGACGGCCGACGCCATCCACGCCCTGCTGGTGCAGGACGGCGGGGCCCACCCGCGCTCGTCGGCGGCCTAGGACCCAGGCTTCGGCCATGAAAAAAGCCGGCTTCCGCCGGCTCCACCCTCCCCTGGACCAGGGGAGGGACAACTTCGGCGTGAGGGCTAGTGCACGGAGACCGGCGCCAGCTCGTGGGCCAGGGCCGCGGCCATCGCCGACTCGCGGTCGGTCAGCACGGCCAGCCGCTCGCCGTCGGCGCGGTGCACCGCATAGAGGGTCTGCTCGGGGTCGAGCTCGAACCCCTGGATGCTCGCGCTGGGGACGCTCGCGAGGATCTCGGCCGCCTTCACAGGCCGCACATAGACCAGGCTCGGAGCGCCGAGAGCGGCGAACGCTTCAGTTGTCAATACCGGTGTCATCATGACCACCTCCGAAAACTCAACGCGTCGGAGGGAAGCCGGTTCAGCCGACCTCCGACGTAACAGGCGCCGAACGGCTCGCACGCCTCGATTGTGACCGCCCCGGTCCTCATCCGGCGGTGCGGATCGGGATCTGCTGGATCCGCACTTCCGGCTCGGGCCGGGCCAGGTCGATATGGAGCAGGCCGTGCTCCAGGCTCGCCCCTTCCACCACCATGCCGTCGGCCAGCACGAAGCTCCTCGCGAAGCCCCGGGCGGCGATGCCGCGGTGCAGGTAGGCCTCCTCGGGCCTTGCGCCCCCGTCCCGTTTGCCGGTGACGGTGAGCTGCCGGTCCTCGACGCTGACGCTCAGCTGGTCGGGCGAGAACCCCGCCACCGCCAGGGTGATGCGCAGGCCCCCGTCGCCGCGGTCCTCCACATTGTAGGGCGGATAGCTCTCCGCGGCGGCCTTGGCGGCGCGCTCGATGAGGCTGCGGGTGTGCTCGAAGCCCAGCAGGAACGGGCTGTCGAATAGGATCGACCGGTTCATTCTCGAAGAGTCCTCGATAGAAGCGACTCTCCGGCCGGGCCGCCCGGTAGCGGCGCGGCTCGGCCGGACCTTCCCCATATGGGGTCTGGCGGTTGCCTCCGCAACGCAGGGCGGTTTCATTGGAGCCCTTCGCGGCCGGCCGCCCGCCGGTTCCGCCCGACGCTGCCGTCCCACCCGGAGTTGTTCATGAAGTCCGTTACCTCCGCCTCCGTCGCCGCCCTCGCCGCCCTGGCGCTGGCCGCCTGCGACGAGCCGAAGCCGCGCAACCCGCCGCCCGCCGCGGCCGCCGCGCCGGCCGCCGCCGCCGCCGCGCCCGCGGCGCCCGCCGCGCCGGCCGTCGCCAGCGCGGGCCTGGCCAAGCGCGAGGGCATGGCCGGTTTCTACGTGGACGACATCGGCGGCGCGCACGATCCGCTGAACCGCCAGCCCGCCATCGTGGCGGCCGGCGCGCCGATCGCCGTCTCCGGTTTCGCCTTCGATTCCACCAGCAAGCAGCCGGCCCGCGCGGTCGACGTCGTCGTGGACGGCGTGGCCTATGGCGCGGCCTACGGGTCGCCGCGGGAGGACGTGGCCACCTACAACAAGAACCCGGCCCTGGTGAACGTCGGCTACGCCGTCACCCTGCCGGCCCTCCCCGCCGGCGATCACACCCTGGTCCTGCGGGTCGTCTCCACCGACGGCGGCGGCTATCAGGAATCCGTGCCGGTGACGTTCACGGTGCGCTAGGCCGGCCGGTTCGGGCGCGGGATCCGGCGATGGACGCCAGGGCCGACAAGGTGCTGATCAGCCTCGATCCCCCGTACCGAATCCCGGACGGGACGGCGGACTTCGTCTTCCTGGGCTGGGCCGAGGTGGCGGACCCCGAGGCGCCCGACATCCGCATGACCGTCAACCGCGTGGAGGTCCCGGTCCGGATCGGCGGCCGGCCGGTCGATTTCGACCTCTATCACCCGGGCGTGGAGGCGCTGAACTTCTTCCAGCGCGTGCACCTCGTGGACCTGCTGCGCGCCGCGCCCCCGCCGGCCGAGCCCTTCCTGCTGGAGGTGGCGGTGACCAGCGACGGCCGCGCCCGGACGTTCGAGTACGCCGTCTCCGAGGCCTGGCTGCGCAAGGTCTACGGCCGCCCGCTCCGCGCCCGCGCCATCCCGCCGGAGCCCCTGCAGATCCGCGTCACCGGCGCGGCGGCCGGCGAGTTCCACCGCACCGGCCGGGCGACGGCGGAGCAGATCGCCGGCCTCCTGGCCCGCGGCGGCCGCCCGCTGGCCGAGCACCGGCGCATCCTCGACTTCGGCTGCGGCCCGGGCCGGGTGATCGACTGCATCCACGACCTGCACCCGGCCGCGGAGCTGTCCGGCTGCGACATCGACGCCGAGGCCATCGCCTGGGCCCGGGGCGCGCTCAGCGGCGTCGCCGATTTCCGCGTCAACGGGCTCGAGCCGCCGCTGCCCTTCGACGACGAGAGCTTCGACCTGGTCTACGGCGTCTCGGTCTTCACCCACCTGCCGGAGGACCTGCAGAACGCCTGGCTGTTCGAGCTGCGCCGCGTGCTGAAGCCCGGCGGGACCCTGCTGACCACCAAGCTCGACGCCCTCGACTACGACTATGTGCCCGAGCCCGTGAAGCAGGCCTATGCCCGCGACGGCTTCGTCTTCTGGGGCGAGGCCGACCTCACCGAGGGCCTGCCCGACGTCTACCGGCTGGCCTACCATACCGACGACTACGTCCGCCGCGTCTGGGGCCGCTACTTCGAGGTGCTGCACGTGGGCTCGCACGACCTCAACGCCACCCAGGACGCGGTGCTGATGCGCCGTCCCCGCCATGCGCTCTCCTGGCTGCCGCCGAAGCTGCGCAGGCGCCTGCACGCGCTGAAGGCCCTCGCGCCGGCCTGAGACCCACCCCGGAAAAGGCGAAGGCCCGCCGGGTTACCGGCGGGCCCTCATGGTGGAGCTAAGCGGAGTCGAACCGCTGACCTCTTGAATGCCATTCAAGCGCTCTACCAACTGAGCTATAGCCCCGAGGTCTCGGGTCGCCGGAGGGTGCGCCCCCCGGCGAGGCGCGGAACCTAGTCAAAGCCTTGGCGGCGATCAAGCGGGTCTTTCGACCTTTTTCGCCGCAGGCTTCACCGGTCCCGCCTACCGGTCGTCGACGTCGCCCTCGTCGGGCAGGCCTTCGATCTCGGAATCGTCGAAATCGTCGTCCTCTTCCTCGAGGAACGGCACGTCGGCGTCGTCCTCGACTTCCTCGTCGTCGGAGAATTCGCCGAGGTCGTCGGAGACCGGGCTGACGCCCGGCTCGGCGGCGTCCTCGTCATCGTCACCGGCCAGCGGCGGCTCGTCGACCACCTCGTCCAGTTCCGGCGTGACGACGTCCTCTTCCTCGTCCTCGGCGTCGTCGGTCTTGGCGACGACCTGGTCCTCGGCCTCTTCGTCGGCCTCGGTCTCCGGCACGATGGCGCGCGCGCGGACGCGGCGGTTGCGCACCGCCTCGTCAGGATCGAAGTCGCTGCCGCACTTCGGACAGTGGGCGGGGCGCTTGTTGAGATCGTAGAATTTCGCTTGGCAGGTCGGGCAGATCTGCTTGGTGCCGAGCTCGGGATTGGCCAAAGGAGGCGACCCTCTTTAGACGGGGGGTTCTTGAGAAGCGGGCTCCCTTGCCACGGGGGAAGGCGGCTGTCAAAGCAATCCCCCTCTCGGGAACCCAGGTGTGCGGAGGCGCGGATTTCAGGCATGGCGGCGGCGGGTTTGAGCGCCAGGCGGAGCGGTCCCCTGAAGGGCGTGGTGCGGGCGCCGGGGGACAAGTCGATCTCCCACCGGGCGCTGATCCTGGGGGCGCTCGCCGAGGGGGTCACCGAGATCGAGGGCCTGCTGGAAGGCGACGACGTCAGGCGCACGGCCGCGGCCATGGCCGCCTTCGGGGCCCGCGTCGAGCGCCTGGGGGAAGGCCGCTGGCGGGTCGAGGGGCGCGGCGGCTTCGCCGAGCCGGCCGACGTGGTCGACTGCGGCAACGCCGGCACCGGCGTGCGCCTGATCATGGGCGCTGCCGCGGGCTTCGACCTGGCCGTCACCTTCACCGGCGACGCCTCCCTGCGCGGCCGGCCGATGAACCGGGTGCTGAAGCCGCTGGGCGAGATGGGCGCGGCCTGGATTTGCCGCTCCGGCGGCCGCCTGCCGCTGACGCTGAAGGGCGGCAACCTCAGGCGCATCGCCTACCGCTTGCCCGAACCCTCGGCCCAGGTGAAGTCCGCGGTCCTGCTGGCCGGCCTCAACGCCGACGGCGGCGCCGAGGTCATCGAGCCGGAGGCCACCCGCGACCATACCGAGCGCATGCTGCGCGGCTTCGGCGCCGAGGTGCTGGTGAGCGAGGAGGGCGCCGGCCGCCGCATCGTCCTGCCGCCGGGCCAGCGCCTGCGCGGGACCTCGATCCGCGTGCCGGGCGACCCGTCCTCGGCCGCCTTCCCGCTGGTCGCCGCCCTGGTGACCCCCGGCTCGGAGGTCACCGTCCAGGGCATGCTGCTGAACGCCCTGCGGATCGGGCTGCTGGAGACCCTGGGCGACATGGGCGCCGACCTGGCCGTGACCAACGTCCGCGACGAGGGCGGCGAGACGGTGGCCGACGTCACCGCCCGCCACTCGCAGCTCACGGGCGTCGAGGTGCCGCCCGAGCGGGCGCCCTCGATGATCGACGAATATCCCATCCTCGCGGTCGCCGCCGCCTTCGCCGACGGGCCGACCCGGATGCTGGGCATCGGCGAGATGCGGGTGAAGGAGAGCGACCGGATCGCCCTGATGGCCGCCGGCCTCGCCGCCTGCGGCGTCGGCGTCGAGGAGGAGCCCGAGGCCCTGACGGTCATCGGAACCGGCCGGGGCAACCATCCCGTGGCCGGCGGCGCGCGGGTCACGACCCACGGCGACCATCGCATCGCCATGTCCCACCTGGTCATGGGCCTGGCCTCGGAGCGGCCGGTCGCGGTCGACGAGCCCGGCATGATCGCCACCAGCTTCCCCGGCTTCGTCGAGCTGATGACCGGCCTGGGCGCGAAGATCGGCGAAGACGCCCCGCAGGCCGCGTGAAGCCGCCCTTCGTCATCACCGTCGACGGCCCCGCCGCATCCGGCAAGGGCACGGTCGCCTCGGGGCTCGCGGCCGTCTACGGCCTGCCGATGCTGGATTCCGGCCTGCTCTACCGGGCCGTGGGCGTGCTCGCCGCCCGCGCCGGCCACGACCTGGACGACGCCCCGGCGGCCGCCGCCGTCGCGAAACGCCTGACCGCCGAGGACCTCACCGATCCGGAGTTCCGCACCCGCGGGGCCGGGGAGGCGGCGAGCCGGGTGGCCGTGCACCCCGCCGTGCGCCTGGCGCTCCGCGACCTGCAGCTCGCCTTCGCCCGGCGCCCCGGCGGCGCCGTGCTCGACGGCCGCGACCAGGGCACGGTCATCTGCCCGGAGGCCCCGGCCAAGCTCTACGTGACCGCCACGCCGGAGGTCCGCGCCGAGCGCCGCTGGAAGCAGCTCACCGCCCAGGGCGAGGACGTCACCTACGCCGAGATCCTCGCCGACATCGCCCGGCGGGACGAACGCGACGGCGGCCGGGCCGACTCGCCCATGCGGCCCGCGCCCGACGCCGTCTTGCTGGACACGTCCGAAATGACTATAGAGCAGGCCGCCGATGCGGCCCGCCGCATCGTCGAGGCGGCGCGCGCCCGCTGGGAATCCACTTCCTAGCCGAGCAAATCCAACCGCGCCTTTCCCTCGGTCGCTGCGGGCAAATCTCACTGCACGGGTATGCCCGCGCCTTCGGTCCAACCCTTAACCCGACACGGGGACTCCGTCCGACAGCGTCCGCTGTGGGGCCCTCGCGTCATTCGAGATGAAAGACATTTATGGCTGACGATATGAGCCTGAACCCGACGCGGGACGACTTCTCCGCGCTGCTCGACGAGTCCCTCGGCGGGCGTGACTTCATGGAAGGCCAGGTTGTCCACGGCAAGGTCGTGGCGATCGAGAAGGACTTCGCGATCATCGACGTCGGTCTGAAGACCGAAGGCCGGGTGCTCCTGAAGGAGTTCGCCAACCCCGGCGAGGAGAAGGCCGCCCTGAAGGTCGGCGACACCGTCGAGGTGTTCCTCGAGCGCGTCGAGAACGCCATGGGCGAAGCGGTCATCAGCCGCGACAAGGCCCGCCGCGAGGAAGCCTGGACCCGCCTGGAGGCCGTCTACGAGCGCAACGAGCCGGTGATGGGCGCCATCGTCGGCCGCGTGAAGGGCGGCTTCACCGTCGACCTCGGCGGCGCCTCGGCCTTCCTGCCGGGCAGCCAGGTCGACATCCGCCCGGTGCGCGACGTCGGCCCGCTCATGGGCCGCGAGCAGCCGTTCGCCATCCTCAAGATGGACCGTCCGCGCGGCAACATCGTCGTCTCGCGCCGCGCCATCCTGGAAGAAGCCCGCGCCGAACAGCGCACCGAGCTGGTCAGCCAGCTGCAGGAAGGCGAAGTCCGCGAAGGCGTGGTCAAGAACATCACCGACTACGGCGCGTTCGTGGACCTGGGCGGCATCGACGGCCTGCTGCACGTCACCGACATGAGCTGGAAGCGCGTCAACCACCCGAGCCAGGTCCTGGCGGTGGGCGACACGGTCAAGGTGCAGATCGTCAAGATCAACCCCGAGACCCAGCGCATCTCGCTCGGCATGAAGCAGCTGCAGTCCGACCCGTGGGACGGCGTGGAAGCCAAGTACCCGGTGGGCGCCAAGTTCACCGGCCGCATCACCAACATCACCGACTACGGCGCCTTCGTGGAGCTGGAGCCGGGCGTGGAAGGCCTGGTGCACGTCTCCGAGATGTCCTGGACCAAGAAGAACGTCCACCCGGGCAAGATCGTCTCCACCTCGCAGGAAGTGGAAGTGGTCGTCCTGGACGTCGATCCGTCCAAGCGCCGCGTGTCGCTCGGCCTCAAGCAGGCCATGGCCAACCCCTGGGACGCCTTCCTCGAGGCGCACCCGGTCGGCTCGACCGTGGAAGGCGAGGTCAAGAACGCCACCGAGTTCGGCCTGTTCATCGGCCTCGACAACGACATCGACGGCATGGTGCACCTGTCCGACCTGGACTGGGCGGTCTCCGGCGAGGAAGCCATCGCCAAGTACAACAAGGGCGACGTGGTGAAGGCCCGCGTGCTCGACGTCGACGTGGAGAAGGAACGCATCTCCCTCGGCATCAAGCAGCTGGCCGGCGACCCGATGCAGGGCGACAGCTTCCGCAAGGGCCAGACCGTCACCGCGACCGTCACCGAGGTCACCTCGGGCGGCATCGAGGTCCGGTTCGGCGAGGACGACGCGCCGATGTCGGCCTTCATCCGCAAGTCGGACCTGTCGCGCGACCGCGCCGACCAGCGCCCCGAGCGCTTCGCCGTGGGCGACCGCGTCGACGCCCAGATCACCAACGTGGACAAGGCCGCCCGCCGCGTCTCGCTGTCGATCAAGGCGCTCGAGATGGTCGAGGAGAAGGAAGCCATCGAGAAGTTCGGCTCCTCCGACTCCGGCGCCTCGCTGGGCGACATCCTGGGCGCGGCTCTCCGCGAGAAGGCCCAGAAGGAATAGGTCCAGCCTCCGGGTTGAACATGAGCGGCGGCCCGGGAGACCGGGCCGCCGTTTTCATTTGATGGACCGTGCGGCGCGCGCCACCGTCGCGCCCAAGCTTGGCCATATGGGGCCGTAAACCGTCTTTCCGCCTTGAATCCACAGGCGGAGTCTTCCATGGTCGCGCCGCTCCCCACTCCCCGAAGGGCCGCATGATCAAGTCCGAGCTCATCGCCAAGCTTGCGGAAGAGAATCCGCACCTGACGCAGCGCGACATCGAGCGCGTGGTCGGCGTGATCCTCGAGCGGATGATCCTGGCCCTGGAGGACGGCGGCCGGGTCGAGCTGCGCGGCTTCGGCGCGCTCTCCGTGCGCTCGCGCGACGCCCGCGCCGGCCGCAACCCCCGCACCGGCGAGCCGGTGGACGTGCGCGCAAAGCACGTGCCCTTCTTCAAGAGCGGCAAGGAGCTGCGCGAGCGGCTCAACGCCGTGGACGAGTAGGCCGGTGGCCGCCCCCTCGGACCCGCCCGGGGCTCTCCGGCGCCGCGTCGGGGTGATCCAGGAATTCCGGGAGTTCATCGCCCGCGGCAGCGTCATCGACCTGGCGGTCGGCGTGATCATCGGCGCGGCCTTCAACGACATCGTCAAGACCCTGGTCGACCAGGTGGTGATGCCGCCGATCGGCCTGCTCTTGTCGGGGATCGACTTCTCGCACCTCGCCTGGGTGCTGAAGGCGGACAACCCGGCCACCGCCGTGGACGAGCGCGTCGCCGTCCACTACGGGGCGCTGATCAACGCCGGCATCAAGTTCCTGATCGTCGCCTGGGCGGTGTTCCTGCTGGTGAAGATGATCAACGTCATCCGCCGGCGCGAGGCCGAGGAGGGGCCGCCGACCCCGCCCGCCCCGACGCCGCAGGAATCCCTGCTGATCGAGATCCGCGACCTCCTGAAGGCCCAGGCCGGGCGCGACGGGACCGGGTCCTAGGCCCCGAGGGGCGCCTCGATCAGGGCGTCCGCGCCCTCCGCCTCGCCGGCGTCCGGCAGCAGGTCGAGCTCGATCATGGTCAGCTCGGTCACCACCACCATCTGCCGCGCGCGCCAGGCGGCCATCATGATCCAGCCGATCCAGGCGAGACCCGCACCGGCGAAGAAGATGTCGACGGCGTCCCATTCGAGGCGGGCCAGCACCTGCGGCGCGAGCTGGTTCAGGACCAGGGCCGCGGACGCCGGCACGGTGACGAAGGCCACCCCGCTCCAGCGGGCCACCGACTCCAGCCGGCGGTGGTTGATCGCGGCGATGGCGTGCAGGCGGCGCTGGTCGGCGGGCGCCAGCCCGCGGACGATGTCGGCCACCCTGAGGCTCGAACGGTTGCGGCGCAGGCCGCTGACGTAGTCCACGCCCCACTGGCTCCAGGCGCTGCGCCCGAAGATGCTGTCCCAGACGAGCCCGCGCACGGTCATGGCGCGCACCATCTCGCGCCAGACGCGCCAGAGGCCTTCGCTGTCCAGCCGCTCGGCCATGTCCTGCGCTCCCAACCCGGAGCGCAGCTTGGCGGCGATCGGGCCTGCGGTCTAGGCGACCTTGAAGCCTTCCCAGTTCAGCATCTTGAACAGCTTGGCGTTCTCCTCCGGCGGCAGGGCGTCGCGGAAGGCCGGGAAGATCTCGTCCTCCTCCTCGCGCATGTGCTCCTGAAGCTGGGTCCAGAAGGCGCGCGCCTTGATCAGCCAGCGCGGGTCGGTGGAGGACGTGCGCCGCAGGTCGTAGATGAAGGTCTTCACCTCGGCGTGGTCCTCGGTCAGGTGGTGCGACTGGTCGGTCCGGGCGTTCTCGGCCAGGGCCGGATAGATCACGTTCTCCTCCTCGATCGCGTGCTTGGTCAGCGCATAGGCGATCTTGGTCAGCAGCATCTCGCGCTTCAGCATCTCGTCGTCGCGGGTCTTGAGGAGCTGCTCGAACATCTTCTCCACCATCCGGTGCTCGGCGGTGAGCGCCGCCACCCAGTCCCCGGCGGCGAGCGAGGGGCCCTGCATCACCGCCTTGCGGGCGTGGGGGATGGCGAGGCCGGCCATCAGGCCGAGCGCCGCGCCGGTGGCGAGACGGCCGAGGTTTCCGGACGTGTGGGGCATTGTGGTTCTCCCTGGAGTCAGGGCTGAGAACGGGCCGCCCCTTGCCCCCGTTCCGCTTCATCCCCTAATCCCCGCGCATGAGCGTGAGCACGAAGATCTGCGGGGTCTCGACGCCCGAGGCGGTGCGCGCCGCCCTGGACGGCGGCGCGGGCTTCCTGGGCTTCGTCTTCTTCCCGAAGAGCCCGCGCAACCTGGCGATCGACGCCGCCCGCCGGCTGGCCGAGCCGGCGCGCAACCGGACCAAGGTCGTGGCCCTGCTGGTCGATCCCTCCGACGCCCAGGTGGACGAGGTGGCCAGGGGCCTCGCCCCCGACCTGATCCAGCTGCACGGCGCCGAGACGCCCGCCCGGGTGCGCGAGATCGGCGCCCGCGCCGGGACCGGCATCGTCAAGGCCCTGGCCATCGGGGACGCCGCCGACCTCGCTCCCGCCGCCGACTACGAGACCGTGGCCGAGCACCTGATGTTCGACACCAAGCCCCCGAAGGACGCCACCCGCCCCGGCGGCACCGGCCACAGCTTCGACTGGACCCTGGTGTCGGGGCGCCGTTTCCGGCGGCCCTGGTTCCTGGCCGGCGGGCTCGATCCCTGGAACGTGGCCGACGCCGTGCAGCAGTCCGGCGCCCCCATGGTGGACGTTTCCTCTGGCGTGGAGCGCGGTCCCGGCCTAAAGGACCCGGCCTTGATCACGGCGTTCCTGGACGCCGCCAGACGAGCCTGAACCGCCTCGTGAACGCGCCCGCCAGACCCAACGACTATTCGGCCTATCCCGACGCCGCCGGCCGGTTCGGCGAGTTCGGCGGCCGCTACGTGCCCGAGACCCTGATGCCGCTGGTCCACGAGCTGGACGCCGCCTACGCCGCGGCCAAGGCCGACCCGGCGTTCCAGGCCGAGCTCGACGGCTTCCTGAAGCACTATGTCGGCCGGCCCAGCCCGCTCTACTTCGCCGAGCGGCTCACCGCCCACTACGGCGGCGCGAAGATCTACCTGAAGCGCGAGGAGCTGAATCACACCGGCTCGCACAAGATCAACAACTGCATGGGCCAGATCCTGCTGGCCATGCGGATGGGCAAGACCCGGATCATCGCCGAGACCGGCGCCGGCCAGCACGGCGTGGCGACGGCCACCGTCTGCGCCCGCTTCGGCCTGCCCTGCGTGGTCTACATGGGCGCGGTGGACGTGGAGCGGCAGAAGCCCAACGTCTTCCGCATGAACCTGCTGGGCGCGGACGTGCGGCCGGTGACCTCGGGCTCGGCGACGCTCAAGGACGCCATGAACGAGGCCCTGCGCGACTGGGTCACCAACGTCCACGACACCTACTACCTGATCGGCACCGCCGCCGGCATGCACCCCTATCCGGCCATGGTCCGCGACTTCCAGGCGGTGATCGGCCGCGAGGTGCGCGAGCAGATCCTGGAGCTGGAGGGCCGGCTGCCCGACGCCGTGGTCGCCTGCGTCGGCGGCGGCTCCAACGCCATCGGCATCTTCCACCCCTTCCTGAACGACGCCGAGGTCAAGCTGATCGGCGTCGAGGCGGCGGGCGAGGGGATGGACACCGGCCGCCACGCGGCAGCCATCAACGGCGGCCGCCCCGGCGTGCTGCACGGCAACCTCACCTACCTGCTGCAGGACCGCGAGGGCCAGATCGAGGAGGCCCACTCGATCTCCGCCGGCCTCGACTATCCCGGCATCGGCCCGGAGCATTCCTGGCTGCACGACGTCGGCCGCGCCACCTATCTCACCGCCACCGACGCCGAGTCGCTGGAGGCCTTCATGCTGCTCTCGAAGCTGGAGGGCATCCTGCCGGCCATCGAATCCAGCCACGCGCTCGCCCGCCTGCCCGAGGTGGTGCGCGAGGTCGGCAAGGACGGGATCGTGGTGCTGAACCTCTCCGGCCGCGGCGACAAGGACGTGGGCACGGTGGCCGCCCACCTGGGACGCCAGATTTGACCACCGCCCGTATCGACGCCCGCTTCGCCGCCCTGAAGCAGGAAGGCCGCGCGGCCTTCGTCGCCTACGTGATGGCCGGCGATCCCGACCGCGACACCGCCCTGAAGATCCTGCAGGGCCTGCCCGCCGCCGGCGCCGACCTCATCGAGCTGGGCTTCCCCTTCTCCGACCCCATGGCCGAGGGCCCGCCGATCCAGCGCGCCGCCCAGCGGGCGCTGGCCAACGGCATGACGCTCCGGGGCACGCTGGACCTCGCCCGCGCCTTCCGCGAGGGCGACGACACGACCCCGCTGATCCTCATGGGCTACATGAACCCCCTGCTCACCTGGGGCTTCGCCGCCTTCGCCCGCGACGCGGCCGAGGCGGGGATCGACGGCCTGATCGTCGTCGACTGCCCGCCCGAGGAGGCCGATCCCCTGGCCGACGCCCTGGACGCCGCCGGCGTCTCCCTGATCCGGCTCGCCACCCCCACCAGCGACGACCACCGGCTCCGGACCATCGTCCGGCGCACCTCCGGCTTCGTCTACTACGTCTCCGTGGCCGGGGTGACCGGGGTGAAGGAGGCCGACGCCACGGCCGTGGCGCCCAACGTCGAGCGGGTGCGCCGGGCCTCGGGCCTGCCGGTCGCCGTGGGCTTCGGCATCAAGACTCCGGAAAGGGCCGCTGCGGTAGCACGCGTCGCCGATGCGGTCGTCGTGGGCTCCGCGCTTGTGGATGAAGTCGCCGGAGCGGTGGATAGAAACGAAGACGTGACCCGGCGAGTTCTTTCCAAAGCTGAATCCTTGGCTAAGTCTGTGCGCTTCGCGCGCAACGGCCAAACGACGATGGTCTAGAACCGATGGCGATGGCTGAGCAGAGAAACGACAAGCCCGGACGGACCCAGGGCGGACGCGAGCGTCGCGGCTGGCTGGCCCGGATCGCGCCCGGCGTGCGCAACGCCTTCGCCAAGCGCGAGACGCCCGAGAACCTCTGGGTCAAGTGCCCCGACACCGGGGAGATGATCTACCGGCCCGACCTCGAGGCGGCCCTGTGGGTCACGCCCTCGGGCTTCCACATGCGGATCGGCGCGGCCCAGCGCCTGCGCATCACCTTCGACGACGGGGTGTTCGAGAAGATCGCCTCGCCCGTGGTCGCCGACGATCCCCTGAAGTTCCCCGACGAGCGGCCCTACCACGAGCGGCTGAAGGCGGCCCGCAAGGCCACCGGCGAGCAGGACTCCATGGCCATCGGCTACGGGAACATCCAGGGCCAGCCGGCCGTGGTCGTGGTCCAGGACTTCAGCTTCATGGGCGGCTCGCTCGGCATGGGCGCCGGCGAGACCTTCATCAAGGCCGCGCAGGAAGCCGTGAAGCGCGAGGTCCCGTTCGTGATCTTCACCGCCTCGGGCGGCGCGCGGATGCAGGAGGGCACGCTCTCCCTGATGCAGATGGCCCGCACCACCCTGGCGCTCAACGAGGTGAAGGCCGCGGGCCTGCCCTACGTCGTGGCGCTCACCGACCCCACCACCGGCGGCGTGCTCGCCTCCTACGCCATGCTGGGCGACGTCCACCTGGCCGAGCCCAACGCCACCCTCGGCTTCTCCGGTCGCCGGGTGATCGAGCAGACCATCCGCGAGACCCTGCCGCCGGGCTTCCAGAAGTCCGAGTTCCTGGTGGAGCGCGGCATGGTGGACAAGGTCGTCACCCGCGCCGAGCTTCCTGTGGTGCTGGGCTCGATCCTGAAGACCCTCATGATGGGGCGCGAGCGACTTCCCTCCGCCGCCTGATGTGACCCTTCCCGCGATCGACCACGATCCGATCCGCGCCTCGGACGCGGTGATCCAGCGCCTGCGCGCCAACCATCCGAGCCTCATCGACCTGACCACCGGCCGCGTCGAGCGCCTGCTCGCCGCCCTGGGCCACCCCGAGCGGCGCCTGCCGCCGGTCATCCACGTGGCCGGCACCAACGGCAAGGGTTCGACGGTGGCCTACCTGCGCGCCATCGCCGAGGCGCAAGGGCTGAAGGTCCACGCGCTCACCTCGCCTCACCTCGTGCGCTTCGCCGAGCGGATCCGCGTGGCCGGCGAGCTGATCAGCGACGCGCGGCTCATGGAGCTCACCGACCGCCTGGAGGCCGCCAACGCCGGGGAGCCGATCAGCTTCTTCGAGATCACCACCGTCCTGGCCCTCCAGGCCTTCGCCGACACCCCCGCCGACCTCTGCATCGTGGAGGTGGGGCTGGGCGGCCGGTTCGACGCCACCAACATCTTCGACGCCCCGGCCGTCAGCGTGATCACGCCGGTCGACTACGACCACCTGGAGATGCTGGGGCCCGGCCTCGCCAAGATCGCCTGGGAGAAGGCCGGGATCATCAAGCCCCGCCGCCCGGTGGTGGTCGCCCGCCAGCAGGAGGAGGCGCTCGACATCATCGAGCGCGAGGCCGACGCGCGCATGGCCCCCATGCTGCTCATGGGCCGCGACTTCGACGCCTGGGAGGAGCGCGGCCGCCTGCTGGTGCAGATGCCCGAGCGCCTGCTCGACCTGCCGCCGCCCAGCCTGTTCGGCGGCTACCAGTTCGCCAACGCCGGCCTGGCGGTGGCCGCGGCGCTCACCTTCGACCCCAGCCTCAGCGAGGACGCCATCGGCCAGGGCGTCGCCTCCGCCGTCTGGCCGGCCCGCTTCCAGCGCCTGACCAGGGGCCCGCTCGCCGAGCTCGCCCGCTCGCGCAGCTCCGACCTCTGGCTGGACGGCGGCCACAACCCCCACGCCGGCCGGGCGCTCGCCGAGGCCGCCTCGCGCCTCACCGACCGCGACGGCCGGCCGCTGGCGCTCGTGGTGGGGATGTTCGCCCGCAAGGACGCCCGCGGCTTCTTCCAGCCGTTCGCCGAGATGCACCCGAAGGTCTTCGCCACCACCTTCGATTCGCCCAACGCCGCCCCGGCCGCGGAGATCGCCGAGGCCGCCCGCGCCAACGGCTTGGAAGTGGAGGAGGTGGGGGACGTGGAGGCCGGCGTGCGCCGCGCGCTCTCCGCCGAGGGCCCGCCGCCCCACGTCCTGGTCTGCGGCGGCCTGCACTTCGCCGGCGAGGTCCTGGCCCTGAGCCCCGAGACCTGGCCGACGTGAGTTTCCCTCCCTTGATGGGGAGGGACAGACCGCGAAGCGGTCAGGCTGGGGAAATGTGGGGCCGGACCGCGGCGCGCCCCTGGTTCATGCCCGAGGCTGCTCCCTTCCTCCTCGATGGAGGACGGGCGGGGATGGTGGTGTTTGCAGGGCGACGAGGCGACGGGCGCCGCAGGGCGCAGGCGCCCCCTGGCGCCATCCGCTTCGGCTCAGCGGGTCCACCACCACCCAACCCTCCTCCATCGAGGAGGAGGGCTTGAGCGGCGGGCCCACGCGACGACTGGCTAGGCCGCGACCCCGGCTTCGTTCAGCCACTCCAGGATCTTCTGCTTGGGCATGGCGCCGACCTTCATGGAGGCCATCTGGCCGCCCTTGAAGAGCATCATGGTCGGGATGCCGCGCACGCCATAGCGCGAGGGCGTGGTCGGGCTTTCCTCGATGTTCAGCTTGGCGACGGTGACCTGGCCGCCGAGCTCGTCCGAGATCTGCTCCAGGGCGGGCGCGATCTGCTTGCAGGGGCCGCACCATTCCGCCCAGAAATCGACGAGCACCGGGCGCTCGGCCTGCAGCACGTCCTTCTCGAACGACTCGTCGGTGACCTTCACAGTGGCCATGGGTAGCTCCTTCTGCGTGGGCCCAGGTTGCAAACGCGGCCTCACGCCTCTTGATCCGCCGATGTAGGCGGCGCCTGCCTTCCTATCAACCGCTCCGGCTCAGCTCGGCAAGCGTCCGGGTCAACAGGATTTCTGGGATCGGCATCAGCTTGGGGCCGTCGGTCCACACCAGAGCCGCCTCGATCGCCCGCCCGGGAAAGACCTCGCCCAGCACCGCCGCATAGACCGCCATCTGGCGCAGATAGGCCGGATCGGCGTCCTCGATCCGCGCGGGCGAGGGCCGGTTGGTCTTGAAGTCGGCCACCAGCACCCGGTCGGGCAGCACCACCAGCCGGTCGATCCGGCCGGAGATCCGCAGGCCCGCCGGCAGGGCCGCCGCCGTCCCGGCGATCCCCACCTCCGGACGGCTACCGGGGCCGAACACCTCGGCGAAGCGGGCGTCCTCCAGCACCGACAGCGCCGCGGCGGTCATCTCCGCCCGCTGCGCCTCGGTCAGGTCGGGCTCCCGACCCAGCAGCGCCCGCGCGCCTTCGGCCCGGGCAGACGGCTCCAGGTCGGGCAGGATCTGCAGCAGCCGGTGGATCAGGTCGCCGCGCCGGAAGCGGCCCAGCCCTCCGGCCTCGGCCAGCGGCGAGGGCGCCGGCGCCTTCGCCGCCTCGCCCAGGTCCGACGGCGAGGCATAGCGCGCGAAGGCCTCGGCCTTCGGCGCGACCGTGGCCCAGGCGGGCAGGGCGGCGGGGACCGGCGCCGTGCGGGCGCCCCGGCCCAGGGGGCGTGGATCGTCGCCGTAGCGGAGGGCCTGGAACTCGCCGCACGCCACCTGGCGCACCCGGCCGCGGATCCCCTCGTGCTCGAAGCCGGCGCGGATCGCCGCCCACCAGCCCTTCAGCCCGGATTCCTTGCGGTTGCCCGGCAGCTTGCCGCACAGCACCAGCCGCTCGCGGGCCCGGGTCAGCGCCACATAGAGCAGCCGCAGCGACTCGGCCTCCTCGCGGGCGGCGCGCCGGGCGCGGGCCGCGGCGCTGGGCAGGCAGTCGGCCTTGCCCGACGCGCACCACAGGAAGCCGCCGTCGTCGGTCTCCATCAGCGGCGAGCCGCGGGCCCCCTGCTGGCTGGTGGTCTCCGGCAGGAAGACGATCGGCGCCTCCAGCCCCTTGGCGCCGTGGGCGGTCATCACCCGCACCTCGTCGCGTCCGCCCTCCAGCTCGCGCTTGACCACGATGTCGAGGCTGGCGAAGGCCGCGGCCAGGCCCTCCAGTGTGTGCAGGCCGCGCGTCTCGGCGGCCAGCACCTGGGCCAGGAACTCGTCCAGCGCGTCCTGCGCCTCGCCGCCCAGCCGGCGCAGCAGCCGCGCGCGCATCGACCGCCCGCGTCCGTCCGTCCGGCCCAGAACCGCGTCGTACAGCTCGAAGGGCCGCCGCGTCCCCGCCTCCCCGATCAGCCAGCCGAGCAGGTCGGCCGCCGCCCGCCACTCCGGCGCCTCGTCGGCGCGGGCCTGCAGGACGGCCCACAGCGACGCCTTCCGGCCGTGCGCCAGGCGGTAGAGGCTCTCGTCGTCCACGTCGCAGAACGGGCTGCGCAGCAGGGCGGCCAGCGTCAGGTCGTCGTCGGGGAACAGGGCGAAGCGGGCCAGCGCCAGCAGGTCGTCGAAGATGATGTGGGCCGACAGCGCCAGCCGGTCGGCCCCGGCCACCGGCACGCCGGCGTGCTTCAGGGCCCGCAGGATCTCCTCGAACAGGGGCCCGCGCTTGCGCACCAGGATCAGCACGTCGCCGAAGCTCGCCGGCCGCCAGTCCCCGGCCTCGCCGAGGTCGCGGTCGAACACGGCGTCGCCGCGAGCCACCAGGTCGCGGACCTCGCAGGCCACCGCCGCCGCCAGCCGCTTGGTGGCGCTGGCCTCGCTCTCCACGTCGAGGGGGACGGTCCAGGCTTCCCGCTCTGCCGCCTCGCCTTCCTCGACCAGCGGCCAGAGGTCCACGCAGCCCGGATGGCCCGCGCGCATGGCCGGATGCGACAGCGGGTCGGGCAGGGGCGGCACGCCGGCCTCGAACACCGCGTCCACGAAGCTCAGCACCTCGGCGGTGGAGCGCCAGGAGGCGAGCAGCGGCACCGGCTGGGCCTGCCGCTCGGCGGCCCGGATCTCGGCCACGTAGCGCTCGGTCTCGCTGACCAGCCGCTCGGGATCGGCGCCCTGGAAGGAATAGATCGACTGCTTCTCGTCGCCGACCACGAACAGGGTGCGGTCCAGCGCCCCGCGCCGGTTGCGGCCCTCTCCGGCGAAGAACTCGGCGGTGAGCGCGCGGACGATCTCCCACTGGTCGGGGGCGGTGTCCTGCGCCTCGTCCACCAGGATGTGGTCGATGCCGCCGTCCAGCTTGTAGAGCACCCAGGCCGCCGCCGGCCGGCTGCCCAGCAGGGCGCGGGTCTTCTCGATCAGGTCGGCGAAGTCCAGCGCCCCGGAGAGCCGCTTCTCCAGGCCGTAGGTGGTCAGATAGGCCTGGGCGAGGGTGAGCGCATAGACCGTGTCCTGCGCCACCCGCGCCGCCCGCAGCCGCTCGCGGGCGTCGGCCAGCCGGTCCTGCTCGGCGAGCATCCGGCTGCGCAGCCCCTCGTCGGACTTCAGCCCGGCGGTCTTGGCGATCAGGGTGACCGGCGTGCCCTCGCCGCCCTCGGTGAACAGGGCGGCGAGCTGGTCGGCGAGCGCGGGCTCGGCCAGCTCGGCGACCCGGGCGAGCTTGGCGGCGCACTTCTGGTCGTTGGTCCCGCTGCGGCCCAGCACCTCGGCGGCCGCGCGCCACAGCGCCCGGTCGAGGCCGGCGAGCGCCTGCGCCTCCACCTCGTCGGGACTGGTTCCCGGCGGCAGGCCGCAGGCGGCCCACACCCAGGCCACCGCCCCCGGCAGCCCGCCCCGGGCGGCGAAGAAGTCCTGCAGCGGGCCGCGCCGGGACTCGAAGTCGAGGAACATCTGCTGGAAGCTGGCGAAGTCGAGCGCCACCGACAGCCGCGCATAGGCCTCGGCCACCGGGCCCTGTACCTTCAGCGCGTGGTGGGCGACGTCCGCCCGCGCCGCGGCGGCCACGGCGGCGGAGGCCGCATCGTCCATCACCCGGAAGCCCGGCGAGACCCCGGCCTCGAGCGGGAACCTTCGCAGCAGCTTCTCGCAGAAGGCGTGGATGGTCTGGATCTTCAGCCCGCCGGGCGTCTCGAGCGCGCGGGCGAACAGGGCGCGCGCCTCCGACAGCCGCCGCTGGTCGTAGCCCTCGGCCGGCCGCCCCTCGAGCTCGGCGAGCTGGCGCACCAGGGCCTCGTCGGCCATCACCGACCAGTCGCCGAGCAGCCGGTAGAGCCGGCGCTGCATCTCCGCCGCCGCGGCCTTGGTGTAGGTGACGCACAGGATGGTCTCCGGCGCCGCCCGCTCCAGCAGCAGCCGGGCCACCCGGTCGATCAGGGTCTTGGTCTTGCCGGACCCGGCGTTGGCGCGGACGAAGGCGGAGATGGCCGGGTCGGCGGCGGTCCGCTGCGGGTCGGGCTGGCTCGTGAGGGCGCTCACGCCTCGCCCTCCTCGCCGCTCGTCGCCCACTCGAACACGCGGGCCAGGTGGTCGTAGTCGGAGGCGTACTGCTTCACGAACTGCGGGGCCGTGCGCGACACATAGGGCCGGTCAGGCTCGAAGTAGCGCGCCACGAGATCCTCCAGGCCCTGCAGCGCCTTCAGCGCGGCGGCCTCGCTCTCGTCGCCGGCGGTGGCGCGCACCTCCTCGCGGCCGGCCGGCTTGCGCCCGGTGACCTCCAGGTAGGTGAGCTCGCCGGGCTTCAGCGGGCCGATGTCCGCGAACCCGCCGCGGGCCAGGATGGCGGCGGTGAGGGTGAGCTGCGGCGAGAAGCCGGTGTCGACCATCTTCTGCGACGGGGCGCGGCCGGTCTTGTAGTCGAGGATGTGGCCGAAGCCGTCCGGGTCGGCCTCGATGCGGTCGGCCTTGGCGGTCAGCGTGAACCGGCGTCCCGCGATCTCCAGGGGCAGCTCGCCCGACTTCTCCACGTGGATCGCCCGGCCGTCGGCGCGGCGGCGGGCCTCCAGCCCTGCGACCCAGGCGGCGGCCTCCCGGGCGAGCGCGGTCTCGCGCGCCAGCCCCTCGCGCGGCATGCCGGCGGCCTCCAGGGCGTCGAGGTAGAGCCGGGCGAAGATGTCGGCCGCGTCCGGCGGCAGCTCGCGCGGATGGTCCTTGGCGAACCGCTCGAAGGCCGCGTGGATCGCCTCGCCGCGGGCCCGGGCCTCCACCGGCTCGTCCGGCCGCTTGAGCGGGTAGAGCCGCAGGATGTCGCGCGCCCAGACGGCGTAGGGGTCCCGGGTCAGGGCCTCCACCCGGGTCACCGCCAGCCTCGCCGGCCGGTCGTCGACGGGCGGGCAGGGGGCGGGTCGCCGGGCCGGGGCGTAGCCGTCGGGCGCGTCGAGCCGCCGGGCCCATTCGATCGCCTCCGGCCGGCCGGGGATCTCCACGCCGGCGCCCCGCGCCAGGGTCTCCAGCCGCCAGAGCCAGCGCGACTTCACCGCCGGCGCGCCCTCGCGCCGCTCGGAATGCAGCAGGATCGCCTCGGGCGCGCAGGCCGCCTGGGCGAAGTCGTGGGCCGACAGACCGATCCGCCGCTCCGGGCTGGGCAGGCCCAGCCGTTCGCGCATCGGCCGCGACAGGAAGGGGTCCAGCGGCGCGCCGCGCGGCCAGACGCCCTCCTCCAGCCCCGCCACCACCAGC